>NZ_JANBOB010000016.1:0-475603 GCF_035615195.1 Acinetobacter sp. IK31
GGAAAGTAAACTGGAAATACCATGAAAGATTTATGCTATAAATAATAAGAAAATTATCTATTTAAGCTAAAATAATAAGGGAGAACTACTTATGAGAATCTATGGGGATGTAGGTTCCGGTAATTGTTATAAGATTAAATTATTACTTTTCTTATTAAATATTAAGCATGTATGGATTCATATTGATATTTTAAAAAAAGATACTCAAACAACAGAGTTTTTATCCTTAAATCCTAATGGAAAAATACCTGTATTAGCTCTGGATGATGGTCGTGTTTTGAGTGAATCGAATGCTATTTTAGGTTACTTAGCTGAGGGAACAAAATTTATTCCTAGAGATCCTTTTATTAAAGCCAAAATGTATCAGTGGATGTTCTTTGAGCAGTATAGCCATGAACCATTTATTGCTGTTGCCCGTTTTATTAATAAATATTTAGGTTTACCAGAAGATAGAAGAGCCGAATATTATAATTTACAGCCAAAAGGGCATAAGGCATTATCTATTATGGATAAAGTATTAATAGAGAATGATTATCTTACTGGACCGAACCTTACCATTGCTGATATTGCACTATATGCCTATACCCATGTAGCTGATGAAGGTGGCTTCGATTTAAATTTATATCCCAACATTCAGGCATGGTGCCAAAGAATTCGAAAATATTCAGGTTATGTAGGTATGAGTTAATTAAAAAAGAACTCACAGGGAGTTCTTTTTAAGTATGAGAGAAATTTTGAGTTTTTTCTGGTTTAGAAGTGAGCTTCTAAACCTACATAGGGGCCTTTAAACTCAAACTTAAGATCGTTGTTATCGTAGTCATCTAAATCGATATTGAGTACGCGATAGCCTGCTGTTAAACCAAGATCAATGAGTAGATTATCTGCAAATTTATATTTTACTTCTGCTGATGCATCTGTGATTCGTGCATCGTCAAAGTTTGTATAAGTTGCTTCACCTTTAGCACTTAAGCCCGTAAATGGAAGTTTTACTTCACCAGACAAATAAGCAATAGGGTATGTTTTATCAATATCCACACGCTTGCCTGTATACGCAGTGATATCACCATTTAATACAGTTGCACCAAGTCCCGCATCTACACTCACAATATTGTCTAGTAATTCATAATAGAGAATAAAATCGCTATGATCTAAATCAACTTTATAATTAGCTTGACCTAAGGTTTCTGATTTAGTTTGAGTATCTAAATTTACATAACGAATTTTTGCATTTGGAATAAATGGAATCGGGTGTTCTACTGACAATGAGAGCTGAGCACTGCCTTTTTGATCTAAATCTTGATCATTAGGGAATTGAGAAGACATATTAGCTTTACCATCATAAAACCAGTAGCCTACGTCTCCTTTTACTCCAACAAAGTCTGCTTGAGCAAAGCCACTTAAGCCCATCCCGAGCGTTAATAAAGATATTTTTAATATTTTCACTTTGAACATCCGCATAAAAGAAATCTTTAAGCGCATGATATAGACATCTTGCTACAGATGCATTGATAAAAAATAAGCCTATCGAGTATATATCTATAAGATTTTTTGAGACTGAATAAAAATTCATGTATTTCAAATAACTAATATTTATTTATTAATTTTGATGTCACTAAGCATATAAAAATTTTAGTATAAATTTTGTCATCTAACAGTAAGGTGACATTTAAATCTTAATTGAAAACTGAAGAGTTAAGAATAAATTACTGGATAAGTCGAGTAATTGAAGAGCTCTTTCAATGAATTGGAATAAAATATCATTGAACAATAATGTCTGAACCTAAGCTTTAGGGCGTAAAGATAAGCTGAAAAATAACCAATTGTGAAAAAAACTTAGAAAATTCGTAAAATTTCTGACGGAAATTACAGTAAAAAGAAATAAAAACAGGTATTGTTCAGCTATATAGGAGCAAAAAATGGACAAAAATCTTTAAGGAAGAATTTTCTATTTTTGCTTGTTTGTTAAGGGAATAAAAATACTCAAAAGGTTCTTTTTATTTTCTACAAACACAAAAGTATTCTTTTGGTTCTTTTTTTGCATGCGGAATAACAATCAACAATAGCAGTAAAAATAAGCAATCTTTTAACATTAGGTGTTCTATGACAGATTCTCGTGAAAACTGGACGTCACGATCTGGTTTTATTATTGCAGCCGTTGGTTCGGCTGTAGGCTTAGGTAATATTTGGCGCTTTCCATACGTTGCTTATGAAAATGGTGGTGGTGCGTTTCTTATTCCCTATTTATTGGCACTTATTACTGCTGGTTTACCTTTACTATTTTTAGATTATGCGGTTGGTCATCGTAGTACTGGTTCGCCTCCTAAAGCGTATCGTGCCTTATTTAAAGGTGGAGAAACATTAGGATGGTGGCAGGTATGTGTCTGTATCATCATCGGTTTGTATTATGCAAGCGTTCTGACGTGGGCAGGCAGTTACGTTTACTTTTCTATTGGTCAAATGTGGGGAAGTGATCCAGAAGGTTTCTTCTTTAATACTTATTTGCAAACCTCAAAAGCGACTGGTTTTGATCTACAGTTTGTAGGTCATTTATTCTGGCCGATTGTGGGGATTTGGGCACTTACTTTAATCATTCTTTATGGTGGCGTGAAAAAAGGTGTGGAATTATCAAATAAGATTTTCATGCCTTTATTATTCATTTTATTTACTATTTTAGTGGTTCAGTCATTGCGTTTACCAGGTGCAGCTCAAGGTTTGAATGCATTCTTTACGCCAAACTGGTCTGCAATGATGGATTATAAAGTTTGGTTAGCCGCGTATGGCCATACTTTCTTCTCACTATCTGTTGGTTTCGGGATTATGGTGACTTATTCATCTTATTTGAAACCGAAAACCAATTTAACTGGTTCTGGCTTAATCGTTGGTTTTGCTAATGCGTCAACAGAGATTTTGGCAGGTATTGGTATTTTTGCAGCGCTTGGCTTTATGGCACATGCGGCTGGTACTGAAGTTAAAGATGTAGTGAGTGGTGGGATTGGGTTAGCATTTATTGCATTCCCTAAAATTATTTCAAGTTTAGGTACAGGCGCCGATTTATTTGGTTTCTTATTCTTCTCTTCACTTTTCGTCGCAGGTATCTCTTCGATGGTAAGTATTTTGGAAGTGCCTATTGCAGCAATGCAAGATAAGTTGAAATGGGGCCGTAAAAAAGCTGTAACAATTATTGGCGGCGGTAGTGCGCTTGTATCGATTATCTTATTCTCAAGTGTAAACGCAATTAAACTTGTTGATATTGTTGACCACTTTATTAATAACATCGGGATTATTGGTGGTGCATTACTATCGATTATTAGTATAGCTTGGTTTAAGCGTTCTGCGTTGATGGAACTTCGTGATCATGTGAACCGTATCTCAACCATTCAATTGGGTAAGGGATGGGATTTTACTCTAACGGTCATTACGTCATTAATCTTGTTAACCACACTCAGTATGACTGTTTTTAATTTGATCAAAAATGGCTATGATACTTATAGTATGAGTTTGCAAGGTGTATTCGGCTGGGGCAGTGTGATTTTCTGTGCGGTCGTTGCAATCGCGTTAAGCAAAATGAAAGATCGCTAGGAGAATAGAATAATGAATACTTCAGCAATCGTAATGATGGTAATTTCGATGGTGTTTTTATGGGGTGGATTAGCTTTATCCATTCTGCATTTGTCGAAGCATCCTGAAGAGTTAGATGACGTTTTAGAAGAGGTAAAAGATCAGCATACGCTTTGATACTGATCTAATAAAAAGCAGGCTCGAAGCCTGCTTTTTTTATGCGATTTTTTGAATTTTACAATAATAGAATCCATCACCAGACTGTGCTTGTGGTAGCAACTGTCGACCATGAATTTGTTCAATTCCCCAATCAGCTACAATCTTGATCTCTTTTGCATCTGTATGTTCAGCAAAAAAAGCCATCATTTGTTGCTCATTTTCGATTTTTAAAATCGAACAGGTAATATAGAGCAGCGTGCCTCCAACTTTAAGCTGTTGCCACATGTGCTCCAAAATCTGCTTTTGTAAATCGGCAGTTTGAGCAATATCTGTAGATTGGCGTAACAGACGTATATCAGGATGGCGGCGAATAACGCCTGTTGCAGAGCAAGGTGCATCTAGCACAATACAGTCTACTGGCTGTGCTGGAACCCATTCGGTTGCATCTGCTGCTAGAATTTCTGTATGGCTCTGATCAAGTGCTAAACGATTTAAATTTTCAGTCACACGGACTAAACGGTTAGAGTCCTGATCAATAGCAATCAGTTGTGCTGGCTTAAATTTTTCGAGTAAATGAGCTGTTTTTCCACCTGGTGCTGCACAGGCATCAATCACAGTTTTATTATTTAAGTCTGGCAAGAGTTCTGCACAAAGTTGAGCGTGTTCATCTTGTACAGAAACCCAGCCTTGTTCAAAACCAGGTAAGTGAGTAATTTGAACCGATTGTTCAAGAACGATGCCTGCTTCAGATAAAATACACGCACGTGCTTGTATGTCTAAACTTTGTAGTTTTGCTAAATAAGCATCTCGACCAATATGGCGTTGATTAACCCTTAAGGTTAAAGGAGCAATTTGTTTTAAAGATTGGCAAAGAAATTCGGTTTGTTCTCCCCAATCTTTTTTTACACGTTTATAAAGCCAACTCGGTAAGCCATGTGCATGTTGTAAACCTTGTTGAAACTCATCTTCACGAGTAGCTCGACGGAGGATCGCATTAACAATACCGCTGAGTGCGGGGAACCCAAGTTGTTTGGTAGCATCTACTGTTTCTGAGATCGCAGCGTGTGCTGCAATACGTGTGCATAAAATTTGGTAGAGACCAACATACAGACAAGTTTCAACAGTCTCATTATTTAATGGCTTACTGAGTAAAGGTAAGCTAATTGATTTAAGAGCAAACCATTGACGTAATGTTCCTAGAACAAGTTCATGAAATAGCGCACGGTCTCGTTCTGCGACTTGATTAAGCTGTGTATTTAAAATGCTGGCAAGAGAGTGACCTTGCTGAACTTTTAATAGAGTCTGGACGACTTGAGCACGTAAGTTAAAACGTGACGAATGAGAAAAGGCCTGACTCATGGCAGAATTTGTCCTACATGAAGTTTCTGGGTTTGTGCAATTTGTTGGGCATTCATTGCTTTGCCGCCTGGCCATTGCACACTGGTCAGACAAATAAACGAGTCTTGACCACACGCAATATGTACACCTTGCTTATCAATTAAAATAATTTCACCAGCTTGGGTATTTGATTTAGTCTGAGCTGAAATTGTTGAGTTCCAGACACGTAGAGCGTTGTTCTCATCAAGCTGAATGAAGGCAACTGGCCAAGGATTAAAAGCACGAATATTTCGGTCAAGTTGAACAGCATCAATTGACCAGTCAATTCGAGCTTCCGACTTTACTAATTTATGTGCATATACCGTTAAGCCTTCATCTTGAACTTCGCGTTCTGCCAGATATTTTTGTAATGTTGCTTCTGATTCTAAAACTGCACAAATCGCTTCTGCACCTTGAGCTGCTAATTTGTCGTGTAGGCTGCCTGAGGTGTCTTCGTTAGTGATTGGACAAAAGGTCTTATACATCATATCGCCTGTATCTAAACCGGCAGCCATCTGCATAATCGTAATACCTGTTTCTTTATCACCTGTTGCAATCGCACGTTGAATTGGTGCAGCACCACGCCAACGTGGTAATAATGAACCGTGGATATTTAAACAGCCATATTTAGGTGTATCGAGCACAGCTTGTGGAAGAATCAAACCATAGGCAGCGACTACCATTACATCAGCACCTAAAGCTGCAAGTTCTTGTTGAGCTGCAAGCCCTTCTTCTGTAGACGCTTTAAAATGAAGTGGTTGATAAACAGGAATATTATGTTCAAGGGCAAGCTGTTTTACGGAAGATGGTGTTAATTTTTGTCCGCGACCAGCTTTACGGTCTGGTTGGGTATAAACCGCGATAATTTCATGGGAAGTTTTTAATAAAGCCGCCAATGCTGTTGCAGCAAATTCAGGGGTGCCAGCAAAAATAATTTTCACAAATGCATTCCAAAAAGAGTTTGTGGGTAGTATACGTGAAAAACGATTGAAGCCCTAAACTCATAGCTATTGAGGCGTTTGGTTTTTAAATAGTGAACAAAAAATTATTCAAAAATTTTTATTGATAAAAAAAGGTTATGAAAAAATAAAAAATTATTCATGGAAGTTTTGCCAAATATTGACTGACTATTACTGTTCTTGGCTTTCAGAATATTATTTGCTTCTATAGAATGGAGAATGATCAAATTATGATGATGAGTCAATATTCCGACTGATCTAACGCTATATCAGAATCATTCAGCCAGAGTGGGAGAAATTTCGCTCAAGCACAACTTGTTGGAAACACTAATGCCTGACTATCGTTCAAAAACATCGACACACGGAAGAAATATGGCTGGCGCACGTGGCTTATGGCGTGCAACAGGAATGAAAGATGAGGATTTCGGCAAACCGATTATTGCGGTGGTCAATTCATTTACTCAATTTGTTCCGGGCCATGTACATCTTAAAGATCTAGGGCAGCTTGTTGCAGCAGAAATTCAGGCATCAGGTGGTGTTGCTAAAGAGTTTAATACGATCGCAGTAGATGACGGTATTGCAATGGGGCATGACGGCATGCTCTATTCACTGCCTTCACGTGATTTGATTGCTGACTCAGTTGAATACATGGTAAATGCGCATTGTGCTGATGCTATGGTCTGTATTTCTAACTGTGACAAGATTACTCCGGGAATGCTCATGGCTGCGATGCGCTTGAATATTCCTGTAGTTTTTGTGTCTGGTGGACCAATGGAAGCAGGTAAGGTCAAATTCCGTGGTAATGAAAAAGCGATTGACCTTGTTGATGCAATGGTTGTTGCGGCTGATGAAAGTTATACAGACGAAGAAGTTGAAGAATTTGAACGTTCGGCATGTCCAACCTGCGGTTCATGTTCAGGTATGTTCACTGCAAACTCAATGAACTGTTTAACAGAAGCTTTAGGTTTATCTTTACCGGGTAATGGTTCGATTGTTGCGACTCATGCTAACCGTAAAAAATTATTCTTAAAAGCGGGTCAGCTTATTGTTGAATTGGCTAAGCGCTATTATGAACAAGAAGATGCAAGCATCTTACCTCGTTCAATTGCAACAAAGGCTGCATTTAAAAATGCGATGACGCTTGATATTGCAATGGGTGGCTCAACCAATACAGTTCTACATTTATTGGCTGCTGCAAGTGAAGCAGAAGTTGACTTTACTATGGATGATATTGACGAGTTATCACGTCGAGTTCCTGTATTGTCTAAAGTAGCGCCTGCAAAACAAGATGTTCATATGGAAGATGTACACCGTGCAGGTGGCATTATGGCCATTTTAGGTGAACTTGATCGTGCGAATTTACTTGATGTATCACTACCAACAGTCCATGAGAAAACGTTAAAAGATGCGTTGGACAAGTGGGATATTATTCGTACTGAAGATGCAGACGTATATGAGTTCTATCGCTCATCTCCAGGTGGTGTACCAACACAAGTTGCATTCTCTCAAAATCGTTACTATGCAACTTTAGATGGCGATCGTGAAAAAGGCGTTATCCGCAATGCAGAACATGCATTCTCTAAAGATGGTGGTTTAGCTGTGCTATACGGCAACATCGCTCTTGATGGCTGTATTGTAAAAACTGCGGGTGTAGATGAATCTATTTTAAAATTTACCGGCACAGCGCGCGTGTTTGAGAGTCAAGATGCTGCTGTAGATGCAATCTTGGGTCATGATATTAAAGCTGGCGATGTTGTTGTTATTCGTTACGAAGGCCCACGTGGTGGACCGGGTATGCAAGAAATGCTTTACCCAACCAGCTATCTTAAATCAAAAGGTTTAGGAAAAGACTGTGCATTAGTTACAGATGGGCGTTTCTCTGGTGGTTCATCAGGTCTTTCGATTGGACATGTTTCGCCAGAAGCTGCTGAAGGTGGTGCAATTGGTTTGGTTGAAGATGGTGATACCATTGAAATTGATATTCCAAACCGTACCATTCATTTAAATGTTGATGATGCGACTATGGCGCACCGTCGTACAGTTCAAGAAGCGAAAGGCTGGCATCCGAAAGAAGAACGTAAACGTAAGGTATCAAAAGCGTTAAAAGTTTATGCAATGCATACAACAAGTGCAGCAAAAGGAGCTGTACGCGTTCTCTAAAATATTCAATTTTAATAATTGAGTAGAAAGCATGCACCTATCAACACGATGAATTGCTATCATGTTGAGGGTGCATTTTTCATGTCTGGTAAAAAAAATCAGCTTGTAGAAAAAGGTGTTTTTAGATCATTCTATGGGATTGACATAAAATGGTGATAAAATCTTCACCTACGCAGAAACTTGCTAAAAACATGACTTATTTTCTGCGTGATCTTAGGTAGTCATACTTTCAATCTTGACTACTGTTATACCTTGACTATGATCAAAGCAATCTTTGATCTCGCTTAGGATTTATTTTTTTAGAGGCACTATTCATGTCACTGCTACGCCGTTGGTTTGACCCTATCCGATCGAGTTGGTTTTACCAAAAACCGTCTCGTCAAGCGGTGTTACCCACGGAAAATGGTTTAAGTATTTATTTACGACTTGATGATGTATATAGCTATTTAGCTGTTCAGCAATTGTCTCAGCTCGATGAAATTTTAAGTGATGAGCTCAAACCTTTAAAAATTATTATTTCCCACACGGCATCTGAACCTCCGAACAGTATGTCGCATGAAGAATGGCAAAATTATTGTTTAAATGATGCCAAAATATTGGCCAAACAACACCGTTTTGCTTTTGATGAATTTCCCGAAATCCCAAGCCAAGAATCTTTAAAACAGGCCGCTGTCATATTAAAAAGAACCCCATTACAAGGTCAGAATTTCTTACACTTATTAGAAGATATTTTTCACATGCTTTGGCAGCAACAATATGGAAAGCTGCGTACACTTCATGCCATGGCGGTTAAACATCAGCTTCCTCAACATTTTTCAGAACGTATTTTTACGGATGAGGCTGTAACGGCGGCATATTTTGAGTTTGGTGGACGTAAATATCATGCAGTAGATGATTTATTGCGTTTAACTCGTCGTCTAAAACAGCAAAAACTGCTTACAGGCAATCCAATCTTTTTAATTAATCATATCGAATGGCGTGAACATTTAATTAATGATGCTGAGGCACTGACTGAGATTCAGACACTTCATCCTGAACTCGATATATATATTGCTTTAGAAGATCCGATGAGTTGGCTGTTGCTTGCCTATATTAAGGAAGAACTGGCTGATTATTACGACATTCAATTAAAAGTTTACCCTTTAAGCTATCAAGGCCGAGACTGGTTTGACTGGAGTTTGGCAACACGTGTTTCTAAACGAACAGATGTAGCTTTTACCCCTTTTTGCCGCCCTACAGAAGAAAGTACGCTTGAAATGGCAAAGCTTTTCTATAGCGTGTCGGAAAATCAGCAAATCGATACGATATTTAGTATTTTGCAAGCAGTCTGGACGAAAGGAAAAGACTTATCTTTCCAAAAGCATTTCCAAGAATTACAGCAACAGTTGGGAATTGAGCAGTTAACCGAGCAGGATATACCATCTGTTCTAGCGCAAAATGATGCACTTTGCAAAAATAAGCATCAGCCTGATTTACCAGTTTTAGAGTTGCGTATTAATGATCAAAGCTATGTCTTTAATAGCTTGTACCGAGTTTGGATGATTGAAAGTATTTTTAGCAATGTATTAGAAGAAAAATATAAAACGGCCTCAACTTCTAATTGAGGCCTTCTCCTAAAAACAAGAATAGGGCAAGGCCTGTTTTTTCCGTAGCATAACCTTGTAAGGAATCGGAGATAAACAGTGACTTTTTTAGCAATTATTATGGTGGTATTTGCCTTTGCTGGCATGATTAAAGGCATGATTGGTTTAGGTTTACCTGCCGTATCGATGGGCCTACTCACCATAGCAATGAGCCCATTTCAAGCAGCTTCACTTCTGATCGTTCCTTCAATGGTGACCAATGTCTGGCAGCTTTTTGCTGAAGGTCATGTCTGGTCTTTTATTCGCCGTTTCTGGACTTTGCTCGTCGGTATTGTGGTTGGGTCAATATGGAGCTTTTTACCTACTTTAAATCAAAGCCATGGGCACAGTAGCGAGATTTTGTTGGGCTGTATGCTAGCTTTATATGGGTTGTATGGCCTATGCGTTAAAAAGCTTCCGCACTTAGGGAAGTATGAGCGTTGGTTATCTCCTGTGATTGGGTATATTGGCGGAGCAGTCACTGTCGCAACCGGAGTCATTATTATTCCTGTCGTACCTTATTTGCAGTCTTTACATTTAAAACGTGATGAATTAGTACAGGCTTTGGGGCTGACTTTTACGGTATCAACTATTTGTCTGGCAGTCTTTTTACAGCATAACCCTATGTCAGGAATAACACTGGATTATCGTTTATCTTTCGCGGCTTTATTGGCGGCATTAGTAGGAATGTGGATAGGTAAAAAAATCCGTTATCGACTCAATGAGCAGATATTTCGCCGTATATTTTTTATAGGTTTAATGTCGTTGGGAATATATATGATTTTGCACTAACGTCCGTCTTCTTGAGGACGATGTTGTAGTAAAAACTTGGAAAACAATTGATAGCTTTGAGGGAGTTGAGCAAAATTTTGGGTGGCTAATAACAATTTACGATTTGCCCATGCTCCGAGTAATTGAATTGAATGGAAACGATAGTCAGGTTGCAAGCGTTGAGCTGCACGGGCTGGCATAATGGCAATTCCGACTCCCTTAGCAACAACTTCTGCAATTGCGCCAAAATTAGGTAAACGTAAACGATACTGTATGTTAAAACCTAATAGCTTGGCTTGGGTTTCAATGGATTGTTGCAAAGAGTGATGCGGCATAAGGCCAATAAAGCCATAGTTCAAAGCATCTACCAAATTTAGTTCTCGGTACTGTGCTAAAGCATGTTCGGCAGGGCAGATCAAAACTAAAGGATCACTAGCGAATTCTTGCGTCTGTAAATGCCGAGTGTCAAAAAAGCTTGAAACGAGTCCTAATCTGGCCACACCTTTAGTTAATGCTTCTACAATTTCGGAGCTTTCAGCTTCATGTAAATCGATATTAATTTCAGGATGAAGTACCAGATATTGAGGCAAGAGCGGGGGCAAATATTCACTTTGTGCCGAGGAGTTACACCAAAGCGTCAATGATTCTGGAGCTTTTTGTCTAAAGCGCTGCATTTCTTGTTCTAGTTGATCTTTTTGTGCCATAAGCTGACGAGCATGTTCGACAAAAGCATGTCCAGCAGATGTTAACTCGAGGCCAGTGGTATGGCGAATAAATAAAGGTGTATCAAAATATTGTTCGAGTTTTTTAATGCGTTCGCTAGCAGCTTGAAGGGAAATAGCAGAACGGTTAGCACCTTTGGTCAAGCTACCTGTAGAGACAATATGAAGAACCAGTTGTAAATCGAAAAAATCAAAACGCATAATAGGAACGTATTGAAATACAAAAATTCATCATACTAAAAACTGGAATAGAAAGGTGGTGAAAAATAATAATAAAAAAGGCAGCGGATGCTGCCTTTAGGAACTTAAGTTTTATCTTTTAAACTAAATAACCAGTTCAAAATAATGGCTGCAAAAGTTGCTGTACCAATGCCACCTAAATTGAAATTACCAAACGTCAATTCAAAGTTTCCAGCACCTAAAATAATTGTTACAGAAGCAACAATCAGATTTTTATTGTTGGAAAAATCGACTTTATTTTCAATCCAGATTTTCGCACCAGCAATGGTAATTAAACCAAACACGACAATAGACGCGCCTGTGAGAACCGCGCTTGGAATGGTGCTAATGACTGCACCAAACTTTGGAGATAAACCTAAGAAAATTGCGAAGACACCAGCAATAACAAAAACAATGGTTGAGTACACGCGAGTTACCGCCATAACACCAATGTTTTCACCATAAGTCGTCATACCCGGTGCACCTACGCTACCAGAGAGCGTGGTTGCCAAGCCATCAGCGACAAATGCTTTGCCTAATTGTGGAGTCAGGTTTTCTCCCGTCATCGCACCTACAGCTTTAATATGCCCTAGATTTTCTGCCACTAAAATAAGAGCAACGGGTGCAATAATTAGCATGGCTTTAGTGTCAAAAGTAGGGTGCGAAAAACTTGGGATGCCGAACCATGCAGCCGCTGAAATCTGGCTAAAATCGATTGGTTTACCAAAACCTAAACCATTGGTCGTAATAGCATAAATCACGTAGGCCAAAATTAGACCGACCAATAAAAGTAGACGTTGTAATAAGCCGCGAGTAAAGACCGCAATGCTCCCCATACAAAGTACAGTAATGAGTGCCATCCACATTTCAAAAGGTTGGCCTGCAACACCTTTAATGGTAACGGGCGCAAGGTTTAAACCAATGATCATTACAATTGCGCCAGTAACGACAGGCGGCATGAGTTTTTCAATCCAGCGTGTACCAGTGAGCATCACAATAAAACCGATGAGGGCGTAAAACACACCACACGCTACGATTCCACCTAACGCCATAGACAGATTTGGATTTGCGCCAGAACCCGTAATATGTCCAGTTGCTGCTGCAACAACCCCAATAAAAGCAAAGCTTGAACCTAAATAACTTGGAACACGGCCCCCTGTAATTAAGAAGAACAGGATGGTACAGATTCCAGACATTAAAATGGCAAGATTCGGGTTAAAACCCATGAGTAATGGTGCTAAAACGGTTGCTCCAAACATGGCAAAAGCATGCTGGATACCTAAAATAGCACTTTGAACTGGTGGGAGATATTCATTGGTAGAGACCGGTCGGTGGTCAATATCACCTTGGTAAGGCTGCCATTTTGGAAACCAATTGGACATAAAATAAGCTCATTATTCTTTAATTGGTGCAATGATACTCTTTCTTGAGAATGCATTTAATCTCTAGAGAGAAGTATGTGAGTGAAAAATAATTATTTTTTAACGATTGGTATAATTCTATGAATTCTAAATATAAGGAATTAGTTATTTTTTTCTTATAAAGCCTAATTTTTTGATTTTAAAAAAATATTCTAAAAAATAGAAAATCGAGGAAAATTTAAGAAAAATAGAGAATTTTGCAAGTAAAAAGCAGCACATCAAGATGCACTGCTTTGTCAAACGATCGGTAAAATCAGCTTAGCCTGTATTACGTAAACCAGCAGCAATACCTGCAATACTCACCATAAGCGCATGATCAACAGGTGTGTTTTCTGCCTGACGCTCAGCAAGATAGTCACGGCGACGTTTCATCAGTTCAGCCTGTAAAAGATGCAAAGGAAGTAAATATGGCTTACGAACCTGCATAGACTGATCAAGAACTTCATTATTGCTCAGCAGTTTTGATTCATCTTTTAATGCAAGCAGGGTTTCAACAGCATCTTTTAAACGCTGGCGTAATTCATTGCCCAATATTTTTAAATCTTCATCTTCAGTCAGATGTGACTCGTAATAGAGCGCAATATTGGCGTCAGATTTAGACAATACCATTTCCAGCATATCAATGAGGGTCTGGAAATAAGGCCATTGTTGTAGCATTTCATCGAGTGTTGCTTTTTGCTGGTCTGCAATCACTTCGTTAATAGCGGCCCCTGTACCTAGCCATGCAGGTAGCATTAAACGGATTTGGGTCCATGCAAACACCCAAGGAATCGCACGTAAAGATTCAATACCACCACTGACTTTACGTTTTGCTGGGCGTGAGCCTAATGGCAGCATTTGTAATTCAAGCTCAGGTGTGACGGTACGTAAATATTTAACGAAGTGTGGGTTTTCACGCACTGTTTGACGATAGACCTTAACAGAGTGATCTGTCATACGGTTCATGATTTCACGCCACTCAGCTTTAGGTTCAGGCGGTGGGAGTAAGGTCGCTTCGAGTGTGGCAGCGGTATAGATTTCAAGGTTTTGCATGGCAATTCCTTCTAAACCGAATTTGAAGCGGATCATTTCACCTTGTTCTGTAACTCGGATTGCACCAGAGATCGAACCCGGTGGCTGTGAAAATAGTGCCTGTTGAGTTGGAGCACCACCACGACTAATTGAACCACCACGACCGTGGAACAGAGTCAACTGTACGCCGTGTGTTTGAGCAATTGCAGTCAGCTCTTCTTGAGCGCGGTATTGCGCCCAGTTGGCAGACATGAAACCAGCATCTTTTGCAGAGTCGGAGTAACCGATCATGACTTCATGTTTACCTTGAATGTGCTGTTTATACCAATGCATATTGAACAGCGTGTTCATGGTAGTTGCAGCGCCATCTAAATCTTTTAAGGTTTCAAATAGGGGAACTACACGTAGAGGGTGCTGAATGCCAGCTTCTTTTTGCAATAATAATACAGCTAAAACATCGCTTGGATATTCAGCCATAGAAATAATATAGGCCCCTAAAGATTCAGGTGGCTGGTCTGCCAAAGTACGCATGGTCGCAAATACTTCTTGAACATCTGGGTGTCCAATCAAACTGCCTTCAGGTTCATTAATATATTTTGGTAAAAGTGGTCGTTTGCTTTGTAGTTCCTGAATCAGGAAGTTTTGGCGCGCTTGTTCGGTCCACGATTCAAAATTACCTAAACCTAAATATTCGGTAATTGCTGAAATGGCTTGGCGATGACGACCTGATTCTTGGCGAATGTCGAGTTTAAGTAGTTCAATACCAAAACAGTTCACACGATAGATAAAGTCGAGCAATTGACCATTGGCAATTTCTGGTAGGTTACTGTCGATTAAAGAGCGGTAGCACAGCAAAAGAGGTTGTAAAAGTTCATCTTTGCTTTTAATGACATTGCTGTCGTCTGCTTCTAAGCCTTGCAAACGTTGAGCTAACCAGTGACGAGTCGCTTTTAAGCGTTCTCGTGTTGCACGTAAATATTCACGATAAGGTTCTGCATGTTGGTTACCAATGGCCTGAATCATTTCTTCAGAACAGGTTTGGATCGAAAGTTCCCAGCGTAAGTTTTCGATATCTCTTAGATATAGGTCGGCAGCTTGCCAGCGAGATAACCACAGCACTTCTTGCGTAATTTGATGAGTAACATTTGGGTTGCCGTCACGGTCTCCACCCATCCAAGATGCAAAACGCACTGGTGCAATGTTCAGTGGTAAATTTTGTTGGCAATTTTGTTGGACCAACTCATTTAACTCACGAACAAATTTAGGTACAGCATTCCAGAGCGTTTGTTCGATGGTTGCAAAGCCCCATTTTGCTTCATCAACAGGAGTCGGACGATGTTGACGAATTTCATCGGTTTGCCATGCCGAACTAATTTGTTGCTTTAAGTTCGCAAGTGCACTTTGACGTTCACGGGGAGTAAGTTTTTGCTGATCAAGCTGAGACAAACACGCATTGATATCATCATATTTCTGAATGAGTGTACGACGACTAACTTCAGTTGGATGTGCCGTAAGTACCAGCTCGATATCAAGATCACAAACTTGTTGGAATAGTTTTTCTGTCGAAATACTTTTGTCTTTGAATTTTTCAAATAGATGAACAAGCGGATTCGGAGAGTTGGCATCCGAATCAAATTCTGCCTGTCTGCGGCTACGAACCACATGATATTGCTCGGCGATATTGGCAAAATTTAGGAAATGAGAAAAAGCGCGGGTAAGAGGAAGTAGCTCTTCATCGGGTAGTTCCAAAAATAATTGTTCTAGTTGCTTTTCGGCTTCAGCTTGACCATCACGTGCACCTTTGGCAAGAGCACGGATTTGCTCGATCTGATTAAACAGTTCTTGTCCTGCATGTTGTTTTAGGGTTTCACCTAACAAATTGCCAAGTAAACGGACATCCTCACGCAGTGGCGCATCGATTTGCTGAACCATGCTATTTTCTCCTGTTCTTATTCTTATCGAATATAGCGCGATTAACAAACATTCCAAGCTTTGAGCGTAAGAAAATGTGAATTTTTGCTTAAAAAATAACATTTAATTCGCCTATGGCATCTTAAAAGTAGACATGCACTCAGGGCAACTTTTAGCAATCGGACTTTGGTTTAATTCCGATATTTGAGTAAGAATAAATTAATTGCATCTTGAATAATCTGGTCTAGCTCTTGTGCATTAGGTACAGCAATAATTCTAAGTAGAACCTTATGGTGACGTACACCAAGCAATAAAGTTAAAAGAAGCTCTGTTTGATAGATCGGATCATCGGCTTGAATAAAATCTAATTCAGCTGCTTTTTGGAGGAATGCGGCTAACTGATTTTGAAGTCGGGTATGAGATGCAGTAAAAAATTGTTCAGCTAAAGGGCTTTGTTCTGCTGCGAGTTCAAATAAAACGTGCTCAAGTTTAAGCGCTTCAGGTGAGTAAATAATTTGCAAGGCGCGTGAACATACAATAAAGAGCGCTTGATAAAAGTCTGCCGATGCATCTAATTCAAATTGTTTAGTACACAGTGTCTCTTCACAGGTTTCTGTAATTGCACAGATAAACAGGTTGGCTTTATCTTGAAAGTGGTTATAAACCGTGAGCTTAGTGACACCTGCTTCCTGTGCAATCTGGTTCATGCTGGTACCGTGATAACCAGATTTTAAAAAAATAGCTTTCGCGGCTTGTAGGATCCGAGCACGTTTTTCTAGATCTTTGGGGCGTCCACTTTGATTAACTGTTTGCACAAAATCCTCTGACAAAAATTTAAAAAATAGCAATTTATAAGTTTTTCTTTAATTAATGTACCCATGAGTATATTAATTAAAAAATAAACAATTTATGATGCAAGCATATTGTGCCTTAAAAAATCAGTTTGAATAAGAGCGATAAGATATGAATCTGTTAAAACCTCTCATCATGAGTATGGTGATTGTTTGTACGGTCACATTAATGGGGTGTAGTAAAGAAGCCCCAAAAACAGAAGAAATACCCTATGTGATGGTGGCTCAACCTTTGACTACCCTCAATGAACAAAAAAGCTATGCAGGCGATGTACAAGCCAGACAACAAACAGCTTTGGCATTTCGTGTAGGTGGACAGGTTACGGCACGTTACGTTGATGTCGGTGATCGAGTTAAAGTTGGGCAGGTTTTAGCAAAGCTTGATGTGGCTGATGCTCAGCTACAATTAAATGCAGCTAAGGCACAACTGGACAATGCACAGGCTTCAGCAAAAACAGCATCAGATGAGTTAAAACGTTTTCAGCAATTATTACCAATAAATGCGGTTAGCCGTTCGCAATATGACACAGTAAAAAATCAATATGACTCGGCGCAAGCGGCTCTACAGCAAGCTCGTTCTAACTATGAAGTTTCTGCTAACCAGACAGGATATAACCAACTCGTTTCTAATAAAAACGGGGTGATTACTGCGCGAAACATTGAAATTGGACAAGTGGTGGCAGCGGGCCAAGCGGCTTATCAGCTGGCAATTGATGGAGAGCGTGAAGTTGTCATTGGCGTGCCAGAACAAGCGGTTGCCGAGATCAAAGTGGGGCAGGCAGCATGGGTCACTTTATGGTCTAAACCGAATGACCGATTTGCTGGATATGTGCGCGAAGTTTCCCCAGCGGCTGATCAGTCTCGTACATTTACGGTCAAGGTTGCACTCAAAGAAGGTCAATCTGTTATTCAGCTTGGACAAAGCGCACGCGTATTTTTTAGCTCTACTCAAACCAATGTGATGAGTGTGCCACTGTCGAGTGTTTCAGCAACAGATAATCAGCCTTACGTATGGGTCGTTAATGCGAATCAGACATTGCGTAAAGTACCTGTAACGATTGGTGCATATGGAAAAGACAGCGTACCAGTGTTATCTGGTTTGGCTCCAAATGATTGGGTTGTGATTGGCGGCGTACATTTGCTACGTGATAAACAGAAGATTCATCCGATTGATCGTGAAAACCGTGGGGTGAAAATTCAGGGAGCAACCCAGCCATGAAATTCAACCTTTCGGAATGGGCATTAAATAATAAAGGCATCGTCCTTTATTTTATGCTGTTGCTTGGCATTATCGGTGCGATCTCTTATTCAAAATTATCACAAAGTGAAGATCCACCATTTACCTTTAAGGTCATGGTGGTACAGACCTACTGGCCTGGAGCGACTGCCAAAGAAGTTTCTACTTTAGTTACGGACCGTATCGAAAAGGAACTCATGACAACAGGGCAGTATGACAAGATTATGGCTTACTCCCGTCCAGGCGAGTCATTAGTCACTTTTGTGGCCAAGGATTCACTTACTTCTGACAAGATTCCCGATGTTTGGTACAACGTTCGTAAGAAGGTGAATGACATACGCCATGAACTACCAAACGGCGTACAAGGTCCATTTTTCAATGACGAATTTGGAGACACTTACGGCAATATTTATGTACTGACAGGCAAAGACTTTGACTATGCGCTTCTAAAAGAATATGCAGATCGTTTGCAATTACAGCTTCAACGCGTCAAGGATGTCAGTAAGGTCGAATTAATTGGTCTGCAAGATCAAAAAATCTGGATTGAGATTTCTAATACCAAAGCGGTACAGCTTGGTATTCCAGTGACTGCTATTCAAGATGCCTTACAGAAACAAAATAGTATGGCAAGTGCTGGCTTTTTTGAAACAGGCACAGACCGTATTCAGATTCGGGTAAGTGGTCATTTACAAAACGTTGATGAAATTAAGAAAATGCCTTTGCTGGTAGGTGATAAAACCATCCAGCTTGGTGATGTCGCCGATGTCTACCGTGGTTTTAGTCAACCTGCTCAGCCACGTATGCGTTTCATGGGTGAGAATGGCATTGGTATTGCTTTATCGATGCGTAAGGGTGGTGACATTATTGCCTTGGGTAAAAATCTCGACACAGAATTTGCTCAACTGCAAAAAACTTTGCCTTTAGGCATGAAGCTGCAAAAAGTTTCTGACCAACCTGTCGCAGTACAACGCAGTATTCAAGAGTTTATAAAGGTACTTGCTGAAGCAGTTATTATTGTCTTGTTGGTGAGTTTTTTCTCTTTAGGTTTCCGCACGGGATTAGTTGTCGCTTTTTCTATTCCTCTAGTTTTAGCAATGACTTTTGCAGGTATGAGTCTATTCGATGTCGGCCTGCATAAGATTTCACTGGGTGCTCTGATCTTGGCTCTAGGTTTGTTAGTCGATGACGCCATTATTGCCGTCGAGATGATGGCAATTAAGATGGAGCAGGGTTATAGCCGGATTAAAGCCGCCGGATTTGCGTGGAAAACAACAGCATTTCCGATGCTCACTGGAACACTGATTACCGCGGCTGGTTTCTTACCTATCGCGACAGCTCAGTCTGGTACAGGTGAATACACTCGTTCTATCTTTCAGGTGGTGACAATTGCTTTGCTTGTATCCTGGGTTGCAGCAGTTTTATTCGTACCTTATTTAGGTGAAAAGCTATTACCAGATTTTACCAAAACAGGTCATCAGGCCCCTTGGTATGTCCGTTTATGGGCAAGATTAACTAAGAAACCGCAACCGCAAACTGTAGCCATTTCACAGGACCATCACTACGATCCTTATCAATCTAGCTTCTATTTACGTTTTAGAAAGATGGTCGAATTTTGTGTGACCTATCGTAAAACCGTGATTGCGACAACGGTAGGTATTTTTGTGCTATCTGTGCTGATGTTTAAGATAGTTCCTCAGCAGTTTTTCCCACCTTCAAACCGTGCCGAGATTTTAGTCGATTTAAAACTTGAAGAAGGTGCTTCTTTAACAGCGACAGAACAAGCTGTGAAAAAGGTTGAAAAATTCCTGTCTAAACAAAAAGGTATTGATAACTATGTGGCCTATGTCGGTACAGGTTCACCACGTTTTTATTTACCATTAGACCAGCAACTGCCACAAGCCAGCTTTGCGCAGTTTGTTGTACTCGCATCATCACTTGATGATCGTGATGAAATTCGTCGCTCGTTAGAAACACAAATTAAGCAATTACTTCCGCAAGTTCGTACTCGCGTGTCATTACTGGAAAATGGACCACCTGTTGGTTATCCATTGCAATATCGTGTGTCGGGTGAAGATCAAAATCTGGTACGTCAAGAGGCACAGAAAGTCGCTAAACTGATGAGCGAAAACCCGAATACGACCAATGTACATTTAGATTGGGGTGAGCCGAGTAAGATTATTTCAATTCAAATTGACCAAGATCGTGCTCGACAAATGGGTGTCTCTAGTCTGGATTTGGCGAACTTCATTAATGCATCAATTACAGGTAGTGCGATTGAGCAATATCGTGAAAAGCGTGAACTCATTGAAATCCGTTTACGTGGTGATCAGGCAGAGCGAGTTGAAGTAGCTTCACTGGCAAGCTTAGCCGTACCAACGACCAATAGAACGACTGTGCCTTTAGCCCAGATTGCTAAAATTGAATATAAGTTTGAAGATGGCTTAATCTGGCATCGTAACCGCTTACCAACCATTACTGTTCGTGCAGATATTCGGACTCAATTGCAGCCAGCTACAGTGGTTGGTGAGTTAGCTGAATCAATGGATAAGTTACGTGCTGAATTACCAAGTGGCTATCTTGTTGAAGTTGGTGGAACGGTAGAAGAGTCTGCACGTGGGCAAAACTCTGTTAATGCGGGTATGCCACTGTTTTTAGCGGTTGTCATGACATTACTGATGATTCAGCTCAAAAGCTTATCTCGCGCGACCATTGTGTTATTAACAGCTCCGCTGGGTTTGATTGGTGTGGTTTTATTCTTACTTCTATTTAACAAACCATTCGGTTTTGTGGCTATGTTGGGCACAATTGCGCTCTCTGGCATGATCATGCGTAACTCGCTTATTTTGATTGATCAAATTGAACAAGACAGGCAGGCAGGTCATCCAACATGGGAAGCGATTATTGAGGCGACAGTACGTCGATTCCGTCCGATTATTTTGACTGCCTTGGCTGCCGTTTTAGCAATGATCCCACTTTCAAGGAGTATTTTCTTTGGTCCGATGGCAGTTGCGATCATGGGCGGCTTGATTGTTGCCACCTTACTGACATTATTTTTCTTACCTGCGCTCTACGCAGCGTGGTTTAAGGTGAAAAAAACCGCATAAAATACATAAATTTTTTGTGAATAAAGGTGCGAAATATTGAAAACTCCAATATAGTAGCACCTGTCTTTACACAAAAAATACAGGATTATTTCACTGCATAAAAAATAGGCAAAATGCAGTGAATTGAGGTGAAATACAGATGGGGCAAGACCATATCCAACAGCATCGCCGTTATATTGTAATTTCTTATGTATTCATGTTTCTTGCATTATTTACGGTTATTTTTGCGGCGTTTGCTTATTTGGTTGCGCGTAAAGTGGCTGTTGTAGATAATGCAGAAGTCTGGATTCATGCACATGCGCTATGGATTATGCGCAACGGAATTCTATTTCTTTGTATGGCAATTTTTGCTGTGGTCTGGTTTATTCCGCTGTTCTTTTTTGCATGGGACAGTAACCTTTGGGTAACCGCCTCTACTGTTGCTGGTGTAGTTTTTAGCGCCATTGCGTGGTTATTCCTATTAAATGCATGGTTAAAAGGCTTGTCTAAATATTTAAAAAATAAGGCAGTTTTTTAATATATCTATTTTTTAAACATTTTCCCCTTGTAAATTCGGCTAAAGCCCCCCATTTAGTCGGCAATAGAGTATTGATAAAATTCCGTGAGGAGCACCGCCAAAAATGGCTAAACGTGATTATTATGAGGTTTTAGGCGTTTCAAAAACCGCAAGTGATGATGAGATCAAAAAAGCCTACCGTAAATTGGCGATGAAATATCATCCTGATAGAAACCCTGACAATGCCGAAGCTGAAGAGAAATTTAAAGAAGCTGCTGAAGCTTATGAAGTTTTATCGGACAGCGAAAAGCGAAGCATGTACGATCGCATGGGACATAATGCGTTCGAAGGTGGCTTTGGTGGCGGCGGCGGTGGTGGCTTTGGCGGATTTAGTGCAGAAGACATTTTTAGCCAGTTCGGTGATATCTTCGGTGGCGCATTCGGTGGCGGTGGACGTCAACAACGTCAACGTCGCGGATCAGATTTACGCTATGTAATGGAACTTACCCTTGAAGAAGCTGTAAAAGGGGTGAAAAAAACCATTACTTTTACTGCTCCAGCACCATGTGATATGTGTGATGGTAAAGGTTCAAAAAATCCAAAAGATGTTGAAACCTGTAAAACTTGTCATGGTTCAGGACAAGTACGTATGCAGCAAGGTTTCTTCTCAGTACAACAAACATGTGGTACTTGTCGTGGTCAAGGTAAAATTATTAAAAACCCTTGTCAGGCATGTCATGGTTCAGGTGTAGCTGATCGCCAGCAAACGTTGGAAGTTACCATTCCAGCGGGTGTAGATAATGGTGATCGCGTTCGTTTGAGCGGTAAAGGCGAAGCAATTCGTGATGGCCAATCAGGTGACTTGTACGTTGAAGTGGTTGTTCGCGAACACGAAATTTTCCAACGTGATGGTGCTGATCTTTATATGGATGTGCCAGTGAGCATTGCTGATGCTGCACTTGGTAAAGAAATTGAAATTCCAACATTGGAAGGTCGCGTTAGCTTGAAGATTCCTGAGGGAACTCAAACAGGCAAATTATTCCGTTTACGTGGTAAAGGTGTTCGTCCAGTTCGTAGCAGTATGGTGGGTGATTTGCTTTGCCGTATTGTGATAGAAACGCCTGTGAACTTGAATGCTCGCCAACGTGAATTACTTAAAGAGTTGCAAGCTTCTTTTGATGGCGAAGACAGTGCTTCTTCTCCAAAGAAAAAATCATTCTTTGATCGTTTGTTCGATTAATACTTGATTAGATAAGAAATTAAAAAGAAGGCGGATATTGATAAAATATCCGCCTTTTTATTGCGCTGATTCATCTTATTATTTTTATTCTGCTTAAAAGAAAATTACTTCTGCTTACTCTGTAGGGTGAGCAACATCAATATCATCAACACTTATAGTCGGTTCACTAGAAGCAAGAGTAGGTGTATTTTCGATAATTGAGACTGCCGCAGCTTCTACACCGGCTTGAGTAAGTGGTTGTATGGTTACTTTGGGAGTTTCAGCTGTTTTTTCTTCAATGATCGGGTCAATATCTTCAACTTTAACGTCAGTATTAGCCTCGCTTGCTACGCTCGTTTGAGCTGTAGGCGTTGCTGTTTGAATATTTACGTTAGTCGTAATACGCGCTTTAGATAAGCTCTCTAATGTGTCCCCTGGCTGAATTGCAGGTTCTGCAAATGCCATTGAACTCATAATCCCCATTATCACTGTAAAGCCAATAACTCTCGAATGCATGCTGAACTCCTTATAGTCATCTTTTTTTCATTCGTGGCTGAGTAGTGTGCCGATCAATTCTTTAACTTTTGTGAAAACAGATTAAATTTCAGCTCATTTCAAAAAATAATTTTTACTTTTTATCGTGAGCAAAGAGTTTTGATATAGTAGACAAATTACGTAAAACAGAAGATTGAGAAGGATTATGTCAGCAGCTCCACGCATTGGTGTTTTAGGTGCAGGCGGTCGTATGGGCCGTACGCTTATTCAAGCAGTTCAACAGGCAGGCTATCAATTGGCTGCTGCGGTAGAGCGTCCAGAAAGTAGTTTGGTCGGCACTGACGCAGGTGAGCTTGCTGGTATTGGTTCAGTGGGTGTGAAGGTTTCAGGAAGTTTGGCAGATGTTCTGAAAGACTGCGATGTAATCATTGATTTTACTGCGCCAGTTGCGACTGCTCAGCATTTGAAGCTTTGCCGTGAAGCTGGGGTTGCCATGGTCATTGGCACAACGGGTATGTCAGATGAGCAAAAAGCTGAGTTAGACGAAGTTGCCACTCATACACCTGTGGTTTACGCTGCGAACTATTCAGTAGGTGTAAATGTATCAATCAAGTTACTTGAGCTTGCAGCAAAAGTATTTGGCGATACAGTAGATATTGAAGTGATTGAAGCTCATCACCGTCATAAAGTAGATGCGCCATCAGGTACAGCGTTAATGATGGGTGAAGCGATTGCAGATACTTTAGGCCGTAACTTAAAAGAAGTTGCTGTTTATGGACGTGAAGGACATACAGGCCCACGTGACCGTCAAACGATTGGTTTCGAAACCATTCGTGGGGGTGATATTGTTGGCGAACACACTGTTATGTTCATTGGTGAAGGTGAGCGCGTTGAAGTGACTCATAAAGCGACTAACCGTATGAACTTTGCTGCTGGCGCAGTGCGAGCTGCGGCATGGGTTGTGGGCCGTGAAGCGCGTAAATATGACATGAAAGATGTTTTAGGATTGAACGACGTACAGGTTTAAAACCCTGTCCGTATTCCATGTGTAGCGAGAAAAAAAAGATAGAGCAGAACATGAATAAAAAACAAATTGCCTTGACCACTCTTCTTTGCTTGAGCAGCCTCTGGACGGGGGCTGCTTCTACGGAAAAAGCTAAACTCAGCTTGGACCGTAATAATATTAAAGTCTGGACTTATCAAAAGAATGATAATCCAGTCTTTCAATATAAAGCAGAAACGACATTTGATGTGCCACTCGAACGCGCTGTTGCAGTGATTTTAGATGTAAATCGTGCCGATCAGTGGGTGCCTTATATGGGCAAGGTTCAGATGTTGTCTCAAGATGAGAAAAAAGGTGAATTCACACTCTACATGGTGTTGGATTTTCCGTTTCCTTTGAAAGATCGCGATGTCGTTGTAAAAGGTAAAATGAGTAAGGCCGCAAATGGCGTTGTAACGATTAAAAATACTGCAATTAGTGGAAATTATCCGATACAACCTGATGTAGTACGCTTAACTCGTTATGAAGGTGATTGGACGTTCCTGAAGCTTGCAAACAATAAGGTGAAAGTAACCACCAGTGGTTATGCGGACCCTGCGGGTGCAATTCCATTAAGTTTTGTGAATATGTTTGTTCAACAGCAACCTTACCAGATGTTGTTGAAAATGAAGCGCGAAGTGACCAGTCCGATTTATGAACAACCGAAATTACCAGATATTTTAAAATAAATAACTTTAATAAAAAAGCGCCTGAAATCAGGCGCTTTTTTATTAATCTGAACATTGTTGCAAGGCGGGAGTGGGGCTGCTTTCGCGTTTGATTTGGAATAAAACCAATAACAAACCTAACCCAGCCAGTAAAGCACCAGCAAATGAAACTGCGCTATAACCCCAACCTAAATCGAGTACTAACGCACCTGCTGCTGCTCCTACTGCGTTACCGAGGTTAAACGCACCAATATTTACTGAAGAGGCAAGGCCTGGTGCTTCGTGAGCGACTGACATTACACGCATTTGCAAAGGTGGAACTAAAGCAAAAGTGGCTGCGCCCCAGATCACTAATGCAACGGCTGCTCCAATCTGGCTTTGTGCAAGAATTGGGAAAGTCACCATCATCACAATCAACAGAACCAAGAAACCAATTAGGGTTTTGTTGATAGATAAATCTGCAAAGCGGCCACCTAAATGGTTACCAATCGAGAAACCGACACCAATTAACATCAGCATAAAAGTAATGAAGGTAGGTGAAGCATGGGTAAACTCAGTCAAACTTGGCGCAATATAGGTATATAGCGTAAACATTGCCCCCGCACTGAGTACTGTAGTGAGCAATGCAAGTATTACAGGCATGCGCGTTAATACTTTCAATTCAGCTTTCACATTTGGTTTTTGGGCAACCATACCTTGTGGTAGGGCTTTCCATAAAGCGAGCATGGTAATGATGCCAAGCACGGAGATCGCAAGGAAAGACATGCGCCAACCAATATTTTGCCCAACCCATGTTGCCAAAGGCACACCACCAATATTAGCAATGGTTAAGCCCATAAACATGGTGGCTACAGCACTAGCTTGTTTATGTGTGGGGACAATGCTTGCTGCTACAACAGAGCCAATCCCGAAGAAAGCACCATGGTTAAGGCTGGTGATGAGACGCGCACCTAATAAGCTCATATAACTTGGTGAAAACGCCGCTATCAAGTTACCTACCGTAAAGATCGCCATGAGAAAAATAAGTGCATTACGTCGTGCAAAACCACCAAACCACAAGGTCATGAAAGGTGCACCTAGCATTACGCCAAGTGCATAACCTGTAATTAACATTCCGGCCGTTGGAATTGAAATTCCTAAATCATTCGCGATATTCGGCAACAATCCCATTGGTGAAAATTCAGTGGTGCCAATGGCAAAGGCACCAATGGCTAATGCCAATAACGAAAACGCCGTATTTGATTGAGTATTCATGAGTTTAGTCCCAAACAGGTGCCCATGGCTCTGGGCTAACTTCACGACTGTTACGATCAAGTTCGGCAATCAGTTGCATTTCAGCCGAAGTTAACTCGATATCCTGTGCTTTTAAATTGCTCATCAGGTTTTCACGTTTAGTCGAAGATGGAATGACCGCAAAGCCACGTTGCAATGCCCATGCCAGCGCAATTTGCGCTGTTGTTGCTTGATGAGCTGCTGCAATTTCAGCTAGAACTGGGTCTTGAAGCACCTTGCCGTACGCAAGCGTCATATATGAAGTGACATCAATATTCTTCTCTTGTAAGAAGTTCACAAGTTTGTGGTTTTGAAGGTAGGGGCTTAGTTCAATCTGGTTGGTTGCAATATGCTCTGCGCCAATTGTGTCAATTGCTTGTTGGGTAAGCTCAATATTGAAGTTTGAGATACCAATTTGTTTAGTAAGGCCTTGTTGTTTTGCTTCAAGTAAAAGCTGCATGATTTCAGGAATCGAAACACCTAAATCTGGTGCTGGCCAGTGAATCAAAGTTAAATCGACATGGTCACTATGAAGCTTTTGTAAGCTTTCTTTTAAGCTTGGAATAAACTTATCTTGAGCAAAATTATCTACCCAGATTTTTGTGGTTAGAAATAAGTCCTGACGTGATACACCGCTTTCGGCAATGGCTTGACCAATTGCTACTTCATTGTCATAAATTTGAGCCGTATCAATTGCACGGTAACCTACATCTAAAGCATTTTTAACAGAATCAATCACCGCTTGCTCTTTTAGACGGAAAGTTCCTAGGCCAAAACGTGGGATATTCATGTATTCACCTGAATTTAAATAATTGTTTAACTTGAGGTGCATTTTGCTCGGATTATTGTTGCGAAAAAATAGATGAATAAGCAAAATATCTTTGATGATTAGTCAATAATAGAATAAGCCATGAAATCAACAATTGAAGAACTTGTTGCCTTTATCACAATTATTGATACAGGTTCGTTTGTCGCTGCCGCAGAACATTTAAAACAAACACCTTCAGGGATTAGTCGATCTTTAACACGCTTAGAGACTAAGTTAGATGTCACCTTGTTAGAGCGAACAACACGTAAGTTGAAATTGACTCAAGAAGGGCAGCAGTTTCTTATAAAGGCTCGTAAAATCTTAAATGAGCTGAATGCAGCTGAAGAAGAACTACAAAAATCTGATCAGGGTACTGCGGGACTCATTCGCATTGATTCGGCTACACCTTTTGTTTTACACGTGATTGCACCATTAATGCATAAGTTTCGTGAGTGCTATCCAGATATTGAAATTGAGTTAAATAGTAATGATCAAGTGATTGACTTATTGCAGCATAAAACTGATGTAGCATTTCGATTTGGGGAACTTAATGATTCGAGTCTTCATGCAAAATTAGTTTGCAAAAGCCGTTTATATATTGTGGCAAGTCCGGATTATTTGGCGGTTAAAGGCACACCCACACAACCACAGGAACTCGAACAACATGATTTGATTGGATTCACTAGACCTGCCTATATTAATAGCTGGCCGATTAAAGTCGGTGATGAATATTTCTTTGCACAATCAAAAATTAAAGCATCGAGTGGAGAGACGGTACGTCAACTTACCATTAGAGGGCATGGCATTGCGCGGTTATCTGAATTTGAAATTTGGAAAGATATTCAAGAAGGGCGATTGATTGCATTATTTGAAGATCAAATTGAACATCAATATCAAAGCATCCATGCTGTGTATTATCAACAAGAGCATCTACCAAAACGAATCCGTTTATTCATTGAGTTTTTGGCAGAACAGTTAAAAGATGGTTTTAAAAACGCTCTCTAAAACTAACATAAGCATTACTTGGAAAATGAACTTCTAAAATTGGAGTGATTTGTCCTTCTGATGAATGCTGGGCCAGAAAGTAGCTTTTTTGCTGTTGGCGGCAATTAAAATATAATTTTGAATAAACCGAGTTCAACATTACAACTTCATTTGAGCTATTACGCTTATATTGATAATGAGAAATCGTACTGGTCTCATCATCAGTGCGTTGCTCCATTTTGTAGTCTTGTTGATTTGTCATTTTTAAATAACCCTCAATCAGACTTTGGCAAACCGTATGTCTGTGCTGTTCGTTTTTTGGTTGAGGTTGGCAACCTACTAAAACAATAGTAAATAATAATATAGTGTTTAATTTCATTATCTTGCTACTCTTTGAGTTGATTTCTATAGCGTAAAGGTGTTCTATAAACCAGTACAGATACAGAAATTTTTAAAAAAGCAGCACAGAATGACTTTTCAATATCAGGTTCTTGCCAATCAATTAGCTCATCGTATTTATCAAGATGAGCTTAAACCCCATCAGAAGCTTATTTCTTTACGAGATTTTGCTCGTCAGCACAGTATTAGCTTAAGCACGGCAAAAAGTTGTTATGAATTGCTTGAGGCAAGGGGACTCATTTATGTAAAGCCGAAATCAGGTTATTTCGTGGTTGCTCGTGCTCAATCTAGTCCTATTCCTGATAGCCCAGATTTTTTGTCTTTACCTCGACAAGTCTCAAATCTGGAGTTGCATAACCAGATTCAAGAGGCTGCCTTACAAAGTCATCTGGTACCGTTGGGTTCTATTCAGTTGACGCCTCATTTTATTCCTGTGGATGGTTTACGCCGTTCTATTCAACGTGCTTTAAAAAATTGTCAGCCACAAGACTTTCTTTACTGTAATAAACAAGGGCATGATCAATTAAGAAAAGCACTTTCTGATCATTGGCGTGAAGATGGTATTTACATTGCTCCGGAAGAAATTTTTATTACCAATGGCTGTATGCCTGCTTTGTCTTTAGTGGTTCAGAAGCTCACTGAAGTGGGCGATAGTATCCTTATTCCTACACCCACCTATAATGGTCATTTACAGTTATTAGCAAGTTTAAAAAGACAGATTGTTGAGATTCCAGCAGATCATCGTGGTATTGATCTTGAACGCTTAGAGTCTTTAATGCAGCAAGGTTTGGCGAAGGTTTGCCTGATGACAGCGAACTATCAAAACCCTTTGGGATATTGTTTTAGCAATGTAGAGAAACAAAAGATTGCTGAATTAGCTGCGAAATATAAGTGCTTTATTATTGAAGACGATATTTTTGGTGAGTGTGGTTACAGTAATGAACGCCCACTACCGATTCGCTATTGGGACCGTGAAGGCTATGTTATTTGGTGTGGGTCGGTTTCTAAGTCGCTGTCGAGCGCGTATCGGGTAGGGTGGTTTTGTTTAAGTGCAAAACTACAGCATTTAAGACTTGAGCTGTTAGCAAGCAATATTGGAGTGAATACGCCCTTACAATTAGGTCTGGCAGATTTTATTTATAGCCGTGGTTACCGAGAGCATTTAGAGCAACTACGGCCAAATTTAATGCGGCAAGTCGAGCAGTACCGCAGCTGTATTTTAAGAGCCTTTGACGGCCTTCCAATTGCATTGAGCCAGCCAGAAGGAGGCTATGCACTCTGGATACAGTTACCTAAGAATGTAGATACCTTAGCGCTGTATTACACTGCAAAAGCTGAAGGAATTACTGTGGTTCCAGGTCATGTTTTTGGTGAAGATGAACGTTATCGACATTTCATTCGTTTAAACGCTGGTCATGAATTAACAGCAGAGGTCCGCCAAGCAATTAGTGACTTGGCGGAATGGTCACGGCAACAGATGAAAACAGTAAATTAGTTTTATTCTGCAAAGTCTGCTTTAAGCACAATACGGTAGCGTGCTTGACCTGAGTGTAAACGTTCAATTGCTTCATTGAGCTGTGACATTGGAAACAGCTCAATTTGAGGCGCAATTTGTTTACGTGCAGCGAACTTTAAAAGTTGACGCAGTGCAGCAGGTGAACCTGTAGGGGAGCCTGTTATTGACTTAGCACCACCAATAAGTGAACCTACAGAAACAGGAACGGGTTCAAGCGTAAGGCCTAAGAAATGTAAGGTTCCGTTTGGTGCCAGTGTTGCAATAAAAGCAGGCCAATTTAGAGTCACATTTACGGTACTGAGCAATAAATCGAATTTACCTTTTTGTGCTTTTACCGCGTCTGTGTCACGGCTATTCACCACATGGTCGGCGCCCATTGCTTTGAGCTCTTCAGTTTTATCAGGATTAGAACTAAATGCTGTGATTTCACAGCCCCAAGCTTTAAGTAGCTTAATGGCCATATGACCTAAACCGCCAATCCCAATCACACCGACATGGTGTGTTGCCTGAATTTTGTGTTTGAGTAGTGGATCAAAAACGGTAATTCCGCCACAAAGTAAAGGACCTGCACTTTCTGGGTCTAAATCATCGGGAAGGGGAATAATCCACTGCCAGCCTGCACGTACTTTATCGGCAAAACCACCGGCATGCCCCACGATTGTTGCAACATTTCCACCTGTACACAGTACTTGCTGACCACCAATACATTCATCACATGCTTGGCAACTTTCTGCTGTCCAGCCAATACCGACACGTTGTCCAATTTGTAGACCTTTAGCTTCTGAGCCCAAAGCAACAATTCGTCCAATAATTTCATGCCCTGCAACAACAGGGTACACAGTTGAACGCCATTCATTGTTTAGAACAGAAATATCAGAATGGCATAAACCACAGTATTCAACTTTGACTTCAACCTGATGCGGTTGTAATTCACCTGCATCAAATTGGTAAGGAACCAGTTTTTCACCTGCCTGCATAGCGGCATAAGCTTGAATTGTATTATTGCTCATCGGAAACTCCTTAAGCGGATTTGAACCGTTCTGGTGGGTTATGAAGCTTTAAATTGACAATTGTTTTCATGATCATTGACCATGCCTACTGCTTGCATAAAAGCATAACAGGTGGTTGGGCCAACGAATTTGAAGCCATTCTTTTTGAGTGTTTTGGAAAGTTTTACGCTGAGTTCGGTTTGTGCTGGTGCCCGACGATAATCTTCAACATCATTTTGCTTTGGTGCAGCATCTACAAATTGCCAAAGCCATGTAGTGACATCACCGACTTGTGCTTTGAGTACTTGCCAAGCAATGGCATTATCACGAATGGCTTTAAGTTTGCCTAAGTGGCGAATTAAACCTGCATCGGATAATTTGAGTTCTAAAAAGTCATCTGTGAATGAAGCAATTTCTGTAATCGGATGATTAAAAAAGTGCTGACGGTAACTTTCTCTTTTTTTGAGTACGGTAATCCAAGATAAGCCCGCTTGCTGACCTTCCAGACAAAGCATTTCAAATAATCGTGCTTCATCATGTTCTGGTTTTCCCCATTCTTCATCGTGATAGGCAATATAGAGAGGATCGTTGGAGCACCATCCGCAGCGTTGAATTTTCATGATGATGCTCCTTATATTTATCTTAGAATTTTAAAGTTTAAATAACACCCATTCATTTGGGCGCGTATCCCAATAATACAGTTCAGCTTGAGTTAAGTCTTCAAACTTTAGCCAAAAGTCTTTGCCCACTTTATCTGAAAAACCTGTACTGATTAGCAGGGCATCGTCGCTGATTTCCATGATCCAGCCTTGATAGCTATTGCCATTTAAAATGATCTTTTGCTGATTGCCTGACTCGGCAAACTCTACTAAGCGATTGATCAGCGCTTCCGACATACAATGTTCCTAGCGTAAATAAGAATAAGGGTTAACAGCACCACGCCCTTTACCATCTAGATAAAGACCATAATGCAAATGAGGTGAAGTATAACGTGCATTGCCAGTATTGCCGACATAACCGATCAGATCACCTTTTTTGACATAATCACCAACATTTAGTCCACGTTTGTGACCATCAAGGTGAGCATAATAATGCCATGTTCCTGCTGGACCTAAAATCCAGATGACTTTACCACCGAGATTATTATTGCGCAGATCTGCAACAAGCCCTTCGGTCGCACTGTACACTTTGGTTCCACGTGGAGCCAAAATATCAATTCCTTCATGACTACGGCCCTGACTGCGTGCAGCTCCCCACGTATCTTTTAACTCATCTCGGTCGACACCTTTCACAGGCACAGGAAGTCGATTCGCGAGTTGCATACTTTTAAGCTTGCTGACTTGAGCTGGTGAGAGTGGGGCTGGTTTTTTAGGTGCACTGGCACAGGCAGCCAATAGAAGAATTAAAAAACCAAGTGAGAAATGAGAAACAAATCGTCGCACAAAATACTCCCTGTCACAGCCATATCAAAATTATTTTGCTCACTATGTCACGAACGACTCGTCGAGATCAATTTTTTCATGGCTGTTGGAACGCCCTTGGCAACAGCTTGTTCTGGGCTCAGCCATTGTCCTTCGAGTTCAATTGCCAGATGTTCTTTTTGATCAGGTTCCACGTGGAACGTGTGAGCATTAAGTAGCCATGTAAAATGAGTGAAACTATGACTGATCTGAAAGCTTTGCGTTTGAGGTTGCAGTTTAAATTGCTGACTTAAGCTAAGACGTTCGTGTTCAATTTCTAAAATCGGTAAACAGAATAGACCACCCCACAAACCATGAGATTGTCGTTGTTGCCAGAACCATTCATCTTCACACTGGATGATAAGAACATCTGCTGTTCTAACAGGCGGTGTTTTTTTCGGTTTCTTAAAAGGTAATTCTTGTTCTAAACCTTGCTGGTAAGCTTGGCAATGAGCTTGCATTGGGCAATATAAACAAAGAGGCTTTTTAGGCGTACAGATGGTTGCACCCAAGTCCATAATGGCTTGAGTGTAGTCATGGTTGCGCTGAGTTGGACAAAGTTGCCCTGCTAATTTCCACATTTCACGTTCATGTTGGGGCTTACTTAAATCATCTTCAATAGCAAAAAAACGGGCTAATACACGTTTTACATTACCATCCATAATGACGCCGTACTGACGTAATCCCAAAGACATCAGCGCGCCTGCGGTAGAGGGGCCAATACCAGGTAGGGCAATCCATTCTTCTAGTGTTTCAGGAAACTTACCTTGCTGAGTGACAAGGCCAGCCGCTTTATGCAAATTGCGTGCACGAGCGTAATAACCTAATCCAGCCCAGTAAGGAGCTACTTCATCCCAAGTTGCATGGCCTAGGGCTTCTACTGTTGGAAAACGCTCCATAAAGCGGTCAAAGTATTGCAGAACTGTTTTTACCTGAGTCTGCTGCAACATGATTTCAGAAACCCAGACTTTATATGGATCATCTACGACTTGCCACGGCAAATCATGACGACCATGTTGATCGAACCAGCTTAAAAGGGCATCAGAAAAAGAAAATTCAGGCATGAACAGCTAAAGAAGAAAAGAGAGGGCTAAATTATAGCTGAAATTTTGATTAAAGCAGACAATGAACAAGAGAGTGTTAAAACAGAGATTACCTGATAATGAGCAATCTCTGTTTCAATAATAAAAAGGATTAATCCTTTTGTATGCCCCAACGTTGGTCAAGTTTCAACGGTTGGTTTTTATAGTATGGAATGACATGAATGTGGAAATGATCTGAATTTTGTCCAAACACTTCACCATCATTGAAGCTAATATGGAAACCGGCTGGTTGATGGCGAAGCTGTGTTTCATGGCGCGCAATTTCAAGAAGTGTAAGCAGGCCTTGATGTTCTTTAGAAGTGATGTCAAAAAAAGAACGAACATGGCGCAGTGGTGTTACCACACAGTGGCCTTTAGATAACGGATTAGAATCAGGTAAAATTACAGCAAATTCATTCTTATCAATGATGTCATATTCATCAAATTCGCAATACGGACATTTCTTGTCAGTCATTGTTGTATCCTCTCATGTTATTCCATTAAACCCCGAGTGCGGGAAATAAGACTAGGCTTTGCTCTAGCTCAACGGGAGTATAGTTATTGAAGTATGGTTTAAAAAATACAGTAAAAATATTGCAAAGTCATAAACATTTAAGGGAGCAAATGCGAAAAAACATTTGCTCCAAATTTGCTTCTTTTATTTTAAAGTACGATCTAACAAAGCGTACATTTTAGCAAGGCCTTGTTTTTCCGCTTCGCTATTGTAGCCAAGATCTACACCGTTCGCTTTAGCTTTTTCATCTGCAAGCGGGTTACTAAAGCCATGTTTAGCACCTTCTAAAACCACTACTTCGTGTTTAACCTCAGCAGCTTGCATCTCTTTTTCAAAATTAGCAACATCTTCTAAGGTGACCATACTGTCTAATTCACCATGTAGTACTAAAACTTCACCTTGAATGTTGCCTTTTTGAGCAGGTGCTTTAGGCGTTAATGTGCCATGGAATGTTGCAACTGCTTTCAGTGGAGCACCTGAGCGAGCGAGGTCTAACACGACTTTACCACCATAGCAAAAACCAATAGCGGCAAGTTTTTCACTATTTACTTCTGGCTGAGCAGCTAGAGTTTGAAGCGCTGCATTGGCACGATCAGTAACTGTGTCTAAATTTTCAAATGTCTGCATCATCCATTCATAGGCTTGAGCTGCAGTCGTGGTTACTTTTTTATCGCCGTACATATCAATTGCAAGCGCAGCATAACCATGTTCGGCAAGCTCACGTGCACGTTGTTCGGTATATTCGTTACGACCCCACCACTCAGGACCAACAATCACACCCGCAACAGGTGTTTCACTATCTGGAGCCGCAAAGTAGCCAATTAAATGGCTGCCATCTGGTGCAGTATATTGAATTTCACGGGTTTTAATTGCTGTACTCATGACCTTAATCCTGAAATTTAAAGAGATTTAAACACGCTTGATTAAAGCATAAAAAGATAAAAGTGATATAAATAACTATGTAAGAATCTACATCAAAAGAAAAAGAGAAATATTTCAGCGCAATAAAAAAGAAGGAAACCAGTTCCTTCTTTTTATGGGGTGATGCTTAAACTTAAGTCCGGCCTCGGGAAATGAACCCAATTACAGCTAGAATTACAGCCACAACTAATAAAATCACGGCAAAGTCTTTAGATAGTCCTGCAACACCACCAAACCCTAATAGACTGGCAATGAGTGCAATCACTGCAAAAATTATCGCCCAACGGAACATATGTTGTTCTCCTTATTTTTTCATTGTCGTTTTACTATATAGCGTGTTTTTTGCAGCGAATGTGTCGTTTATGTGGTTGAAATGTATATTAAACAATCATTTTGTGATTCTAAAAATTTATCTTGTTTTTAGGCACGGCATACTTCAATGCTATACTTACACATTGTTTCATCTATTCAGCCGTTGAAAACTTATGTCTACCGAGACCTCACTTCGCCCATTATTTTGGAAAAATTACACGCTTGAGCAACTGACTCAGGCTGAGTGGGAAGCTTTATGTGATGGTTGCGGTTTGTGTTGTCTAGTAAAGCTTGAAGATGAAGATACCCATGAGGTGGCTTATACCAAAGTGGCGTGTAAGTTACTTGATTGCAGTACAGGAGGTTGTTCGGACTATTCCAATCGTCAGCAACAAGTACCGGATTGCTTACAGTTAACGGTTGAGTCTTTAAAAACAATTCACTGGTTGCCATCAAGTTGTGCCTATAAGCGTTTGAATGAAGGTAAAAATTTACCTTCTTGGCATTACTTGAATACAGGCTCTAGACAAAGTGTGGTGAAAGCGAAAAAGTCAGTTGCAGGACGTTGTATTTCTGAAGTTAATGTCCATGAGGATGATCTTGAAGATTATGTGGTACGTTGGGTTCGTTAATTGAATCTTCAAAAGACAGGTCTAATTACAGCGTATAATAAAGTAACACTTTTATTGTAAATTTTTTGCTCATCTCCGTTATATAACAATAAAAGCAAAAGGAGATAAAAATGATGAGACGATTAGCAGCCCCTTTATTATGTAGTAGTTTCTTATTGTTGATGGCCTGTGGCTCAAATAATACCAATTCAAAAGATCTAGAACAAAAAACCTCGGCTAAAACAGAACAATCTAATTCAGTCAAACCATCTTATCAGGTTGAAACGGTTGCACATTTTGATGAACCTTGGGCAATAACAAGTTTGCCAGATCAGCGTTTATTGGTCACTGAACGCCCAGGAAAATTAAAACTTTTTAATCCTAAAAATAAACAAATGTTGGATGTCTCTGGTGTTCCGACAGTGAATTATGGCGGACAAGGTGGATTAGGTGATGTGGTTTTACATCCTGACTTTGCCAAAAACCATTGGATTTATCTGAGCTATGCAACAAAAGGGCAAGGAGGATCTGGTGCCGTTATTTCACGCGCGAAACTGGATTTATCTAACCCCAAACAGCCAAAACTTACAGATGTGAAGCCGATTTGGCAGCAAGTACCCAAAGTTTCAGGTCAAGGCCATTATGGACATCGGATGCTTTTTGGTACGGATGGAAAACTTTGGGTGAGTTCAGGTGAGCGACAAAAGTTTGATCCTGCTCAAAACATGAAAAGTAATTTAGGTAAAATCTTGCGCTTAAATGAGGATGGTACAGCGGCCGTAGGTAACCCTTTTTATAAGCAAGGCGGGGTCACTGCTGAAATATGGTCACTGGGACACCGTAATCCGTTAGGAATGGCCTTTGATGCTCAAGGACAACTATGGGTGGTTGAGATGGGACCTAAAGGTGGTGATGAGCTTAATATCATCGTAAAAGGTGAAAATTATGGTTATCCAATCGTTTCAAATGGCGACCATTATTCGGGCCAACCTATTCCAGATCATCACACTCATCCAGAGTTTAAAGCGCCTGAAATTGACTGGACTCCTGTAATTTCTCCATCGAGTCTTATTATCTATCGTGGTCAGCAATTTCCTGCATGGCAAAATAAGGCTTTAATTGGAGGCTTATCTTCCGAAGCGATTATTGTTGTGGATTTACAGCATAAACCTGTGAAAGAAGTGCAAAGACTAGATATGAAACAACGTATTCGTGGCTTACATGAAGCACAAGATGGTTCGATTTGGGTCATTGAAGATGGTTCAAAGGCACGCTTACTTAAGCTGAGTAAGAAAGCATCTTAATGTGACAAAACAGCCTGCAAATAAAGGTCGTGTCTCATAGATACAAATTGTAGATTTCTGTGAGACACAATAGACTATAGATAAAAGACGATAAAGCTATTTGAAATGTCAGACACCCATATTCCACTTCCCGAACGCCTACGCCCGAGAGACTTGTCTGAAATTATTGGGCAAGATCATTTATTAGGTGAAAACGCGCCTCTGCGTCAAATGATTGATCAGGGACATTTACCTTCTATTATTTTTTGGGGGCCACCGGGCGTTGGTAAAACAACAATTGCTTTGCTGTTAGCTCAGGCGATAGACCGACCATTTGTGAGCTTATCAGCGCTGAATACGGGTGTGAAAGAATTACGTGAAATTATTGCAGAAAGTGGTGATTTACTGACCCCTGTAGTTTTTATTGATGAAATTCATCGATTTAATAAATCACAGCAAGATGCTTTATTGGGTGCAGTTGAGAAAGGAAAAATTACCTTAGTGGGAGCGACCACCGAAAACCCGTCTTTTGAGGTGAATAGTGCGCTTTTATCACGCTGTCAGGTTTATACCTTAAACAGTCTAGACAGTGAAGCGATCCAGACGCTCATTAATAATGCACTTCAAGCCGATAAATTCTTAAAAGAACGCTATATTCATATTGAAGAATATGATGCACTTATTCAATTCGCTGCAGGTGATGCCCGTAAGGCACTGAATTTACTTGACCTGATTGCCAGTACATTTGAACCAGAGATTGAAAACACGATTACCAATGCTGTGGTAGTGAAAGTAGCGCAGCAAAATATTGCACGTTATGACAAATCTGGGGAGCAGCATTACGATTTAGTTTCTGCATTTATTAAATCGATTCGGGGTAGTGATCCAGATGCAACTCTGTATTGGATGGCACGTATGCTCAAAGGCGGTGAAGATCCAGTTTTTATTGCAAGACGTATGCTCATTGCAGCCTCTGAAGACATTGGAAACTCTAACCCGAATGCGCTATTACTTGCAGGTGAATGCTTCCGTTCTGTCCAAGCTGTGGGTATGCCTGAGGCGCGAATTATTTTGGGCCAAACGGCGGTTTATTTAGCAACGAGTGCAAAAAGTAATAGTACTTATCTCGCGATTAATCGAGCTTTAGAACTTGCAGAAAAAACAGCTAATTTACCCGTGCCTTTACATTTAAGAAATGCACCAACCAAGCTCATGAAACAGCAAGGTTATGGAATTAATTATCTCTATCCTCACGATTACCCAGAGCACTTTGTGCTGCAAGACTATTTGCCGCCAGAGTTAAAGGGAACCAAGGTTTATGAGTCTGCGAGAAACAAGCGTGAAGTTGAAGGTGAGCGCTTGCAGCAACGCAGATGGCAGCAAGAACAGTAATAACCTATTCGTTGTATCAAGCTACACCTAACGATGATCATGTTGTTCCAGTTCTTCAGTCACCTGACCATAAATCAGTAGGGTAAACACGCCTGTACCACCAATAATGTTGCCAATGGTGGTGGGGATCAGGAAAGTAAACAGATATTGGTTAATCGAAGCATCTCCTTGCCAGACCAGATAGGACATTTCTGTAGAACCAACCACTACATGGGTAAAGTCGCCTAGTCCTATCAGATAAGTCATGAAAAAGATGAGCAGGAATTTATTACTGACTGAGGGTAGCATCCAGACCAATGCTGCAATTAACAGCCCAGACATAATACCTTTCAGCATATTCTGGGTTGCAGAAAAGGAACCTACATGATGGGCGAGTTCATCGAGTGCTTGGTCAATACCAGGAGTAAACAGGTGAGTCGTTAGGAAAAATAAACTCGCCAAACCTGTTCCAATGATATTGCATAGAATCACAATCCCCCATAAGCGACCTACTGCTCGTAATTTATCCAAGGTAAAGGGTTTGAATAAAGGTACAACTGTAGTGATGGTATTCTCGGTAAAGAGCTGCATGTGACCCAAAATAGCGATCAGGAAACCAATGGTATAACCGATATTGGTGATTAAATCGGCCCAGATCGCATCAGTCGGAATATAAGATGCGATAATCGCTTTAAATACAAATGAAAAACTGATGACCAAACCCGCGGCAATTCCTGAAAAGATCAGTGCGGCGGTTGGTCGATCCAATTCCTCGGCACCATCACGGCGAATAATTTCATAGACTAGTCGGGGTGAAAGTTTCTCATGTTCTTCAACCGCTATTTTTTCCCGCCAGCTTAAGGTTTGATCGACTTTTTCTTCCTCTATTTTATGATCCATTTGGTTTACTCCCTGAATAAATATTTTATATTTCTCGTTTTTATTTATTGTTAAAGCAGTGTTCAGAATAAATCCAGTCTATTCCTAACAGCTTTCTGTGTTTTTTTATAAGTTGAATCATACTGTGACAGAAAAGAAGCAAAATACTGCATGAATAAGAGCAATCAGTCAGATGAAATACCAGTTAGAAAGGAAGATTAAGCAATTCGTGTGCTAATTTATTTTAATAGGCAAATCTATCTACATTATTTTATTTTCTAACATACCTGATGTAAAAAAACCGGGCTTTAGCCCGGTTTTTCATGAAGTTTGAACGATCAGATAGCAGATAAATCTACGCCTAAACGAGCAGCAACTTCTTCATAAGCTTCAACAACACCACCTAAACCTTGACGGAAACGGTCTTTGTCGAGTTTCTTCTTAGAGTCTTTGTCCCATAGACGGCAGCCGTCTGGAGAGAATTCATCACCAAGCACGATACGGTCATGGAAAACACCGAATTCAAGCTTGAAGTCCACCAAAATCATGTTACCTTCAGCAAATAATGCTTTTAATACATCGTTTACTTGGTAAGTTAACACTTTCATTTGCTCTAATTGTTCAGCCGTCGCCCAACCTAAAGCAATCGCTTGAGATTCGTTAACCATTGGGTCGCCTAGACCGTCATCTTTATAGAACAATTCAAATGTAGGAGGAGTTAACTCTTTACCTTCTTCTACACCTAAACGTCGGCATAGAGAACCAGCTGCGTAGTTACGAATTACGCATTCAACAGGAATCATTTGAAGTTTTTTAACAAGCACTTCAGTTGGAGAAAGCAATTTTTCAAAATGCGTTTCAATACCCGCAGCAGCAAGTTTTTCCATGATGAAGGCGTTAAAAAGGTTGTTCACCTTGCCTTTACGATCTAGCTGTTCGATTTTTTCGCCGTTGAACGCAGAGGCATCATCACGAAAGACTAAAATCAGATGGTCGGCATTGTCTGTTTCATATACAGATTTTGCTTTACCAGTATAGAGCAAGGTTTGTTTTAACATGAGGGAACCTTTTAAAAAAAAATGCCTAGTAAATGACTAGGCTGGCCAATTTTGGTAAATCTGGTTTAACACTTCAGCCGCCACATCTGGGCTTGCGAAAGTGTTGTCTACATTAAATAGAGCAAGAGTATGACTAGAACCCACACCAGTCAGCTTAAGCACATAAGTATTGTCATTTACTTTAATTGTCGCCTGATTGCTGTCTTGAGCGATGATGTTGTAATTTAAAGTACTTAATGTCGCTTTGGCGTATTGCCAGATCTCGGTTGTATTCCCATCAATTTTTAACAATGGGTTTTTATTACCGTCGGTCACAAGCTGAGGGCGTCCAAGCGCAGTAGTCGTTTGAGCAGATGCATCTGCTGTTGCATTGCTGCCCTGTGTTTGTTCAGGGCGTGGCAATGCAAAACGGTTACCACGCTCGTTTTCAAACTTCGGCGCGTGCTCGATAGCGAGCTGGTCTACAGTTGGGGCTGGATACAAAGGTGTCGCTGGTCGTACAGTTGCATCGGCAGGATACTCAAGCGGGGCAAGTTGCTTGGCATTTTTATAATCTAAAGAGTGATTATTAATTGCGAAGCGACCACAACCAGCTAAACTCAAGGCTGAAACTGCAAGGACTAAACCAAGACGTAATTGCATCATAAATTGCTCTTATTAAATAATTCCCGCATCTTTTAGGGCATTGCGGAGAGGTTCGCGATATTGCTCAGCGAGAGGAGTGAGTGGTAAACGAATACCAGTATCAATCAGTCCCATCTCATGTAGTGCCCATTTCACAGGAATTGGGTTTGATTCGCAAAATAGAATATTGTGTAAATTTGCAATCTTATTGTTAATCGTCTTCGCTTGTTGTTCATCTTTGGCAATCGCAACAGCACATACTTCGCTCATTACTTTAGGCGCAACATTTGCTGTAACAGAGATATTACCGTCTGCACCAAGAAGCATAAGTTCCCATGCAGTCTCATCATCACCTGAATATACAGCCATCTTGCCGTTTAAAGCCTCAATTAAAGCTTTACCACGAGGTACATCACCTGTTGCATCTTTAATGCCGACAATATTAGGGATCTCTGCTAAACGTACAGCTGTATCGTTTGCAAGATCTACACCCGTACGGCCAGGTACGTTATAAAGAATAAGTGGTAATTCTACGGCTTCAGCAATCGCTTTATAGTGTTGGTAGAGGCCTTCTTGAGTTGGCTTATTATAATATGGAGTAACAAGTAAGGCTGCATCTGCGCCTAAATCTTTGGCAGCTTTTGTTAATTCGATTGCTTCGCGGGTTGAGTTTGCACCAGTACCGGCAATAATTGGAATACGTTTATTGGCTACACGAATAATTTCTTTAATAACCTGTGTGTGCTCTTCCATGCTCAATGTTGAGGCTTCGCCGGTAGTACCGACGGCTACAATACTGTTTGTACCTTGTTCTATGTGCCACTCAACCAGCTTCTCAAGACCCTTCCAATCTACACCACCATCTTTCAACATTGGTGTGACGATTGCGACGATTGAGCCTTGAATGGTCTGTGCTTGCTGAGTCATTTTTAAAAATATCCTATTTATCCATCCGAATCTGAGGTAAGAAAAACAAAATGTGGGATGGTTGCAGTATTTTGATTGTCCAGTTCTAACAATAACAGATTGTTGAATGACAATTATGCAAATTATGACTGATCAGACGCATAAGAACAATACGCCTAATGGATAATCGCTATGTAAACTTGAGGAAAAGATAGGATGTTCTCGTTATTGCAGGGGTGAGAAGGGTTCGTAAATATAACAATACAGCTTGATTCAACTGAGCCTTACTTAATATCGGCTTTTTTTATGGCAAGATAGAATGCAGTTTCCCGATTGGGATTGAAGATGACATGAAAATGAATAAACAACCACAAAATGCGGCTTTAATCGTAGTTGATGTACAAAATGGTTTTACACCGGGTGGAAATTTAGCAGTTGCCAATGCCGATACTATTATTCCAACGATTAACCAACTTGCTGATTGTTTTGAAAATATTGTTCTAACGCAAGACTGGCATCCAGATCATCATATTTCTTTTGCAGAAAATCATGAAAATAAGCAGCCATTTGAAACCATTGAACTCGCTTATGGACCTCAGGTACTTTGGCCTAAACATTGTGTACAAGGCACCAAAGATGCCGATTTTCATCCTGATTTAAATATTCCGAAAGCTCAACTCATTATTCGAAAAGGCTTTCATGCTCATATTGATAGCTACTCGGCTTTTATGGAAGCAGATCAGTCCACAATGACTGGTTTAACCAGTTACTTAAAAGAGCGTGGTATTGATACGGTATATGTGGTGGGGATTGCCACGGACTTTTGTGTGGCGTGGACCGCTTTAGATGCAGTAAAACAAAGTTTTAAAACTTTAGTGGTTGAAGATGCTTGTAAAGGGATTGACCTAAATGGTTCGTTAGAGCAAGCGTGGCAAACCATGCAGCAACAAGGTGTTGCCCGTATTCAATCTAGTGATTTGCTGAGTGAGCGCTAAATTTATTGGTCTCGTGTTTTGACTTTGATGTTTTAATTTTTAGGGAACGAAAATATGTCTGCATTCCTGCGCTTTACCCAATTTATTCAAAAAACTTTTGCCCTATGGGTCATTGTTTTTGCCGCTCTGGCGCTATGGCAGCCTGAATTTTTTGTCTGGATGAAAGCGTACATTCCATGGATTTTGGGCATTATTATGCTTGGTATGGGAATGACCATGACCGTCGATGATTTTAAAGGGGTATTACAAAGCCCTAAAGCGGTGTTGATTGGAGTAGTGGCGCAGTTTGTGGTGATGCCCGGTTTAGCATACGTTTTGTGTAAATTATTTAATTTGCCTCCTGAAATTGCGGTTGGTGTCATTTTAGTGGGATGTTGTCCGGGTGGAACGGCTTCAAATGTGATTACCTATATGGCTAAAGGCAATGTGGCTTTATCGGTGGCCTGCACTTCAGTTTCAACACTTTTAGCGCCAGTATTAACACCCGCTATTTTTTATTTGCTTGCTAGTCAGTGGCTAAAAATTGATGCGGCATCTATGTTTATTTCAATTTTGCAGGTGGTATTACTTCCTATCGTGATTGGTCTGATTTTAAGAACATGGCTAAAACGTCAGGTCGAGTCCTATATTCAAGTCATGCCTTTAGTTTCAGTCATTGCAATTGTAGCGATTGTTGCAGCCATTATTGGTGGGAGTAAAGCGGCCATTCTACAGTCGGGTTTGCTCATTTTAGCCGTTGTAATATTGCATAATGGATTGGGATATTTGTTAGGATTTACCGCAGCACGGTTCTTTAAATTACCTTATGCAGACAGTAAGGCAATTGCGGTTGAGGTGGGTATGCAGAACTCGGGTTTAGGTGTTGCTCTCGCAGCAGTACATTTTGCGGCTTCCCCGATTACGGCAGTGCCAAGTGCTATTTTTAGTCTTTGGCATAATATTTCTGGCCCAGCACTTGCGACTTATTGGGCGAGTCGTAAAGATGTAAATGAAGTAGCTAAAATTAAAGCTGAGTAGCTATATTTAAATTGGATTGGTGGCTAACCAATCTTCAATTTCATTTTCAGAAATAACTTCAAAACCATGGCGCTGTAAAAGTGCTGTGGTGACTCCAGTTCCTGCAATTTTTTCGCCTTGAAACTTACCGTTATAAACTTTTTGACTACCGCAAGAAGGGCTATTTTCTTTTAAAACCACGTAGTTTGCTTTTATTTGCTGAGCAATTTCTAAAGTACGGTAAGCACCTTTTAAATATAACGTTGTTACATCTAAACCAGATGAATCGGTAATTTTGGCTTTGCCATCTAGCACATCTTGTCCTGTTCCTCCCACAATTTCTGCGGGTAAGCGTGGCGTGGTAAAACCACCTAATAACTCTGGGCAAAGTGCATGGGCTTTTTTATCAAGAAGAAGCTGCTTAAGCTTACCATGCAGACAAGATCGGCCATCGTAACGAACAGGTTCACCAATTAAACATGCGCTGACTAAAAGCATAGTTTTCCAAACCCAAAGCAAGTGAGGTTTTTTGAAGATAAAGAATCATAAACAGAATAGGAAATATGACAATTCATTTTAAAACAGACAAATTAAAAGATTACCAAAATTATGCAATTCATAATTAAGTTATGTATTGCATAATTTAATTGTTTTTAGTAGCATCTAATTCAAGGTAAATGGCCATTGGAGATCCAACAAGGATGTTGGTCTCCATAAATCTATAAATGATTTTTAGGAAAAGACGATTTTTAAGGGTTTAGTGAAAAATCTCAATCGTACTTTTAGATAAGAAAGGACAGTGTGTATGGAAAACAAACACCAAATGGAACGGGAATTAATCATCAAAAGCTTCACGCTCATCATATCTTCGTTTTATTGATTCGTTTTTTTCTCATAGGATGCGTTGGGTTAAGGCATTTTGACGGTTCAAATACTCCCCAATCAATACGTATTCTATAGAGAAAGGAGCTGAGTTGATCAGCAATAGAGATAAACGGAACAGGTAATCACCAGAGGGAAACTAGATGGATATTTTAGAGAACCCATTAGAATTATGCGGTTTTGCATTTATTGAGTTTGTTTCAAAAGAAAATGAATTAGATCCAGTTTTTGAAACAATCGGCTTTTCAAAAGTAGCCAAACATAGATCGAAAGAAGCGTACTTATGGCGTCAAGGAAATATCAATATTATCCTGAATTATCAGCCAGAATCTTATGCTTCATTCTTCTTTAATGAACATGGCCCATCAGCATGTGCAATGGGTTTTAAAACACGTGATGCAGCAAAAGCTTTCCAAAAAGCAGTAGAGCTTGGTGCTGAACCGATGTATTCAAAAGTTGGGCCAATGGAGCTCAACATTCCGGCAATTAAAGGTATTGGTGGCATGCCAATCTTTTTAGTTGACCGCGATATTTATGAAAATGACTTTGTTTTCTTTGATGACGCGCAAAGACATCCAGTGGGTGCAGGCTTAAACGAAATTGACCATTTAACTCATAACGTCTACAAAGGCCGTATGGAGTATTGGGCAAATTTCTATGAAAAAATCTTTAACTTCCAAGAAATTCGCTACTTTGATATTAAAGGTGAATATACAGGCTTAACGTCTAAAGCATTAACAGCGCCGGACGGTATGATCCGTATTCCATTAAACGAAGATTCGGACAAAGGAAACGGTCAAATTGCAGAGTTCCTGTCTGACTTTAATGGCGAAGGGATTCAGCATATCGCGTTTATTTGTGACGACTTAATTTCGACTTGGGATAAGTTAAAGGGCTTAGGTCTGAAATTTATGACACCGCCACCAAATACGTATTATGAAATGCTACCAGAACGTTTACCTGAGCATGGTGAGCCGACTGACGAGTTAAAACAGCGTGGTATTTTGCTAGACGGCAATACTAAAGATGGTCAGAAGAAACTGTTATTGCAAATTTTCTCTGAAAACATGATTGGTCCAGTCTTCTTTGAATTTATTCAACGTAAAGATGATGATGGTTTCGGCGAAGGTAACTTCAAGGCGTTATTTGAGTCGATTGAACGTGACCAGATTCGCCGTGGTGTTCTAGAAACTAAATAAGCTGAGCTTTGTTTCTGATCTAAAAAACCAAGAGTTTGATCTCTTGGTTTTTTATGGCTATTGATTAGCGACTTTTAATATATTGATTGATGAGCTTCACTTCACTTTTTAAGATTTCAATCGTTTTACTTTGTGGGTCAACTGGTAAAAACATTTCGCTGTCCAGTGCGACAATACAAAACTCAATGCTTTGATTTGAGTTAAACACAGGTAAACCCACTGCATTAATTCCTGTTAGTAAATCACCCTTTGCTGCCGACATTTCTTGCTGGCGAATGGTTTCTTTGAGCTCTGTAAACGCTTGCCAGTTTTGTGGTGCGATGTTTAGACCGAGTTCTTGATGCTTTTGCCATTCTGCTTCCATTAATGGACGAACAAAATGCTCAGGAAGGTAAGAAGCAAATAGGCGTCCTGCAGCAGAATTGACTAAAGGCATAATCGAGCCGACTTTAGTAACAATCGAAATAGGGTGGTTAGATTCAATAGATTGAACAACCACAGGGCCTTTCGGTGACCATTTACTGATTTGTATGCCGCAACCAATTTTGTTTTGTAGGTCGTAAATTAAATGCTGTACCAGTTGTAGGGTGTCGCTATGCTGAACACAGTTTAGACCTAAGCGCCATGCTTGATCGCCTAAAGCATATTGACCATCATCAAGCTGTTTTGCATATTCCATGCGAATAAGGCTGACCAAATAGCGGTGTACCTTCGCAGGATGCATTTCTAGCTTACTGGACAGGTCTTTGAGAATAATAGGTTGATTGTGTTCTAAAAGAGCATTTAGTACAGATAAACCGACTTCAAGTGATTGAACCCCCCCAGATACTTTTTCTTCAATCATTTAAATACCCTTAATAAATTTACTTCAACTGTTAAACAGTGATGTTCAAAACATAAATTGAAATTGCTGCGTTTTACATCATGCCTGAGCCTATTGAAAAATAGAAATCACCTTTTTCTATTAGCGAAATTGACATGTTTAATAATCAACAATTTTCGAAAATCATATTGCTCTCATTTATAGCGCAATTTTCTAGCAATTTAGCAGATTTAAATAATATAAATCGGCATTGATATAGAACAGTTCATGCAAACAATTCTAATCAATGCCGACTTTTTAGATCGTTCTTTTAAAATTAGGTACCTAACTCTGCTTCATGTAAGAAATGTGTGTGGTGAGGCGCGCGTTTAGTTTTGCTCCATTCCTCTAACATTTCTGCTTTCATCTCTTCAGTAATTTTTGCAATTTTTTCTTCAGCGCGTACATCGTTATAGGTAAGTTCTAAACGGTGGCCATTTGGGTCAAAGAAGTAAATTGAGTGGAAAATACCATGATTGGTTACACCTAAAACTTTCACACCATTTTCTTCTAAATGTTGCTTCGCAGCCATCAGCGCATTTACATCTTCGACTTCAAAAGCAATATGCTGTACCCATTGAGGCGTATTTTCGTCTCGGCCCATTTCTGGTTGAGTCGGTAATTCAAAAAATGCCAAAATGTTGCCTTGACCTGCATCTAAGAATAAGTGCATATATGGGTCAAAGGCTTTAGTGGAAGGCACATGGTCTTCTGCAAAAGCTAAAATGAAGTCCATGTTGAGCATTTTTTTATACCACTCAACAGTTTCTTTCGCATCCTTACAACGATATGCAACGTGATGTATTTTTTTAATGGCAAATGTCATGTTAAAACTCCTTTTTACTATTCCCAATCTGGTTGTTGTTCTGGCGCCGCGTTATAAAAGGCTGGGATAGACAAACAATGGTGATAAATCGATTCAATTTTTGGAAACGCAGATAAATCAATCTTGAAGCGTTTCGCGTTGTAAATCTGTGGAATCAGGCAGCAATCGGCAATTGTTGCTTCATGTCCAAAGCAAAATTGGCCATTTGAATTTTGTAGTTGCTGTTCCAGATTTTGAAATCCTTCAAGAATCCAGTGCTGATACCAATAATTTTTTTGCTCATCTGAAACATTTAACTCATTTTTTAAATATTTCAGTACGCGCAGGTTATTTAATGGGTGCATATCGCAGGCAATCACTTGTGCAAAAGCACGGACTTTGGCTCTCTCTTGCACATCTCTTGGGAGTAATTTGGTTTCTGGATATTGTTCATCCAGATATTCCAAAATACTTAACGATTGAGACAAGGTTAAATCGCCGTCAATTAAAGTCGGGACCAGAGCACTGCGGTTTAACTTTAAATAGTCTTCACTTCGCTGTTCGTTTTTTACTAGATGTACCGGAACAGTTTCATAAGCTAAACCTTTAATGTTTAGACCAATCCGTACTCTGTAGGCTGCAGAGCTACGAAAGTAACTATACAGCTTCATAGTCAGGCTCCGAAGTTTCTGCAAAATTGAACGTTAATGCAGGAAGAACGGTATTTCTCACTTCACCAAAGCCGATTCGCATCCCATTTTTTTCACAGTGACCTTTCATAATGAGCGTATCGCCGTCTTGTAAGAAACCACGAGTTTCACCGTTGGCAAGTGTTAAAGGTTTAGTCGTATTCCATGTAAGCTCAAGCAAACTGCCATACGAATCCGGTGTGGAACCTGAAATGGTGCCTGAGCCCATCAAGTCACCAACCTGAACATTACAGCCTGCAATAGTGTGGTGAGTGAGCTGTTGAGACATAGACCAATACATATATTTAAAATTGGTTTTACAGATCACGTCAGTTTGTGTCGATTTTGGAGTCTGAATTTCAACGCTTAAATTAATATCGTAACTATTAGCGACATTTTCTTGTAAATAGCCCATTGGTTTCGGATCTTGTTGAGGCCCTTTAACCTTAAATGGCTCAAGAGCTTCAAGTGTCACGACCCAAGGTGAAATCGAACTGGCAAAAGTTTTAGCGTTAAAAGGGCCAAGTGGAACATATTCCCATTGCTGGATATCGCGTGCTGACCAGTCATTGAGCAATACCATTCCAAAAATATGATCCCAAGCATTTTCAATCGCGATTGGCTGACCGAGCTCTGTCGGTTTACCCACAATAAACGCCGTTTCAAGTTCAAAATCGAGTTTACGGGTTGCCGAGAAAACAGGGCGTTCTTCATTTGGAAGTTTAATTTGACCAGATGGGCGAACAATGTTGGTACCACTTACCACAACAGAGCTGGCACGACCATTGTAACCAACTGGTAGTTCGCTCCAGTTTGGAAGTAAGGCATTTTTTGGATCGCGGAACATAGAACCCACATTGGTCGCATGTTCTTTAGAAGAGTAGAAATCGGTATAACCAGGTACTTGAATTGGTAAATGCAAAGTAACGCTGTCTTGCTTAACCAGAACTTCCTGACGTAATGCTTCATTTTGTTGAAGCGTTAAATTATTAGTCGAGAGAAGAGACTGTAGTGTCTTACGCACTTTTGACCAGTTTGCTTTACCAGACTCAATAAATTTATTCAGTGTCGGTTGATTAAAGTAAGTATCTTGATCTGAAATTTTTAAAAGACCGTGCTTTTCAAGAGCAGCGAGATCAATGACCCAATCACCAATAGCTACACCCACTTGGCGTTCGCTTTCGGCAGTTCTGCTAAAAATACCATAAGGTAAATTATGAATAGTGAAATCAGATTGAGGTGAAACTTCAATAAAAGAATTTAGTTTTTGTTCCATTTTCGCGTCCTTGTCTTCATCTCAGGTCTTATATAAATAAAAGTTCGGTCTAGGACTGAGCTACTCAATAAGTTTTTTAATCTTTATTTAGATCAACTTTTGTCTTATGAGTTTGATATAGACCGAGCACAACCAATTGCTTCATGTCCTTATAATACTGAATTCATAAAATTACGCAATACATAATTTGATTACACATTTCATAATAATTGTCATTTCTTGTATTTTCTGTTTTCATTCGCGGTCATGAGAAAAGTCACGCAATTATTTTTCATGAATCTCTATGAAAGTTTGATTAATTTATGATATACGTAATTTATTGGAAAAAAATTACGTGACAAGGATGAGAATAATCATATGTCAGCACAAGAGCAAGGAAACCTGAAACATGGTTTGAGTAATCGGCACATCCAACTTATTGCATTGGGTGGGGCGATTGGCACAGGGCTTTTTCTTGGTATATCACAATCGATTAAATTAGCAGGTCCATCGGTCATCCTTGGCTATGCGATTGCAGGATTTATTGCTTTTTTAATGATGCGTCAGCTTGGCGAGATGGTGGTTGAAGAGCCAGTAAGTGGGTCTTTTAGTCATTTTGCCTACAAATACTGGGGACCATTTGCTGGGTTCATGTCTGGATGGAATTACTGGGTACTGAATGTCCTTGTCTGTATGGCAGAACTGAGTGCAATTGGTCTTTACATACAATATTGGTGGCCGCAAATCCCAACGTGGGCATCTGCTTTAACTTTCTTTGTCTTAATTAATGGCATTAATTTACTCCATGTTAAGTTTTTTGGCGAAATGGAATTCTGGTTTTCTATTGTCAAAATCTTGGCGATTCTGGGAATGATTGGTTTCGGTTCATATTTACTAGCAACTGGTACAGCTGGCCCACAAGCGAGTATTAGCAACCTTTGGGCACTCGGTGGTTTTTTCCCATTTGGTGTTGAAGGCTTAGTGATGGCAATGGCGGTCATTATTTTTGCTTTTGGTGGTATTGAGCTTTTTGGTATTACTGCTGCTGAAGCACGTGATCCGGACAAAACCTTACCTAAAGCTGTGAATCAAATTATTTACCGTATTTTGATTTTCTATATTGCGACACTTTTTGTTTTATTCTCGCTATTTCCATGGAACCAGATGGCTGAAGGCGGTAGCCCGTTTGTGATGGTCTTTGCTTCTTTAGATAGCCAAGGTATTGCAACGTTGCTGAACTTTGTAATTTTGACTGCTGCGGTTTCAGTTTATAACGGTACAAGTTATTGCAGTAGCCGTATGCTATTGGGCCTTGCACAACAAGGAAATGCACCAAAAGCATTTGGACACATTAATAAACGTGGTATTCCAACCAATGCAGTGATCCTTTCTGCTGCGGTGACTATTTTATGTGTATTGTTAAATTATATTTTCCCTGAAAAAGCATTTGGTTTGCTCATGATGCTCGTGGTTGCAGCCATTGTGATTAACTGGGTTGTGATTTCATGGACACATTTAAAATTCCGTAAATACATGCAAAGCCAAGGTCAAACGACTAAGTTCCCAAGCTTTATGTATCCATTTAGCAACTATCTATGCATCGTGTTTATGTTGGGCATTTTAGTTGTAATGTCTTTAACACCAGACATGCGTATTGCAGTCATGATGATTCCTGGCTGGATTTTGTGTTTAATGATGGCTTATCAATTTAAACGTCGTAAGCTGAAAGCAGAGCAGTCTTTAACTGCTGTAGAAGCAGATATTTAATAAAATTTTAAGTTGTAGCTATAAAAGGACGTATCTCATACGTCCTTTTTTATTTTTAAATTTTAATAACAGAAATTAAAAGATTTTATAGTTGTTATAATATAACATTTCTTGAATTTAATGATGAGCATCTTTCCCAGTATTAGTGAAGATAGAGCATATTTATGAAGCGTTATTTAGGTTTAATTTTATTATCTCTCACAGCTTGTAGCACTCAACCACCCAAGTCAACGACTCCTCCGCACACGCAGACTTTACCTCAACCTACAAAAAAAGTAGTCAGAATAAAACAGCAACCCGAAGATTATGTTGCTTGGGTAGCAACCGCAGATCATGGACAGTCTGTACAAGCTTATAAGCAGTTTCTTAAGCAAAAAGGGCTCGCAGATTTAATTCCAGACCATGAATTATTGCGTTCAGCTCGAGATTGGCAAAAATGTGGAGTTGAACCCTATGCAGTGCCTCCACGCGAGATTTGGTCCAATATTGTTCCGACACTCAGCATTTTAAAAGCATTGGTTGACGATGGGGTAATTAATGATTTTGAGGTGACATCGGCCTATCGAGCTTTATCTTTAAACCGCTGTGCTGGGGGTGCCGATGCATCTCGACATGTCTTTAATGCAGCGCTTGATTTCCGAATTGGGCCAGAACAACCTAGTGATTTAGATCAGTTCAATATCCAACAAACCAAAACCAAACTTTGTCAGTTCTGGGCAACCAAAGGCCAAATACTCAATATGGGCCTTGGTGTTTATGCTTCAGGACAAATTCATATTGATAGTCAAGGATTCCGTGCGTGGGGGCCTGACCATCACTATAAAACGTCAATTTGCCAAGGCTTTTAAATATTAAATCTTCCCTTTTGTTAACTCAAACGAGACAAGGAGGAAGATAAAAAACTTGATTAATAGTTATGTTATAACATAACATAACATTATTGTGGTTTAGAAATGAATACCTCCTGTGAGTAGATCGTTTAAATCATCAGTGATGACCAAGTTTTTAATATTATTAAGAGATTAAGCCATGCCAACTGCAAACGCCAAGTCATCTGCCAAGCTTCCTGTTACCGTTTTATCTGGCTTTTTGGGTGCAGGAAAGACCACGTTACTCAACCATATTCTAAATAATCGCGAAGGCCGCCGTATTGCCGTGATTGTGAATGATATGTCTGAGGTGAATATTGATGCGGCTTTAGTACGCGAAGGTGGAGCGGAGCTTTCAAGAACAGATGAAAAGCTGGTTGAAATGAGTAATGGTTGTATCTGCTGTACGCTACGAGAAGATTTGCTGGTTGAGGTTAAACGTTTAGCCGATGAAGGACGCTTTGACCAATTGGTGATTGAGTCGACTGGTATTTCAGAACCATTGCCTGTTGCAGAAACTTTTACCTTTGCAGATGAAAATGGAAATTCTTTAAATGAGTTTGCTCGACTAGACACCATGGTAACCGTGGTCGATGCTTTTAACTTCCTTAAAGATTACAGCTCTCTGGACTCACTACAGCAACGCGGAGAGTCGCTAGGCGAACAAGATGAACGAACTGTGGTGGATCTTCTTATCGATCAAATTGAGTTTTGTGATGTGATTATAGTCAACAAAATTGATTTGATTGACCAAGCTCAGCAAGAGCAGCTCACCGCAATTCTAAAGACATTAAACCCACGTGCCCGAATTGAAATTGCTCAATTTGGAAAGATTGCTTTAGATAAAATTTTAAATACACAGCTATTCGATTTTGATGAAGCAGCACAAGCGCCGAGATGGTTAAAAGAATTGCGTGGCGAACATACGCCAGAGACCCAAGAGTATGGAATCAGTAGCTTTGTTTACCGCGCGCGCCGACCTTTTCATCCAGAGCGTTTTTATGATTTGGTACAGGCTGAATGGCTGGGTGTTGTACGTTCTAAAGGTTTTTTCTGGTTGGCTGCCGAACCGACATTGGCTTATTCATGGTCGCAAGCGGGCGCAATGGCACGGCACGGCTTAGCAGGTTATTGGTGGGCTGCTGTTGCAGAAGAAGACTGGCCGAGTGACTTAGATAGCATCGAACAAATTAAAAAGGTTTGGGATGCAAAAACAGGTGATGCACGTCAGGAACTGGTTCTCATTGGTATGCAAATGGATGAGCAAGCTTTAATAGAAAAATTAGACTATTGTTTATTAAATGATGAAGAAATGGCTTTAGGTCCACAAGTTTGGCAGAGCTGGTCGAATCCTTTTAAACAAGAAGATGAAACCATGTTGATCGCTTAACAAAGAAAAGCCCCTATTTAAAAGGGGCTTATTTTTATGATTTATCTTTGATAAATATCTTACGAATGTAGCTGTTAAGTGGGGTGGAATAATATTTTTCAATTGCTGCACTAATGATGAAAGTCACAATGAGATAGGCAATTAAAAGCATAATTTTGATGCTAGAGTCGGTTTGAGCTGGAATAAAAGCAACCTTCATGAGACCAAGCACCACCAGATGAAACAAATAAGTTTCATAACTTCTTTGCCCCAACCAGACCATCACTTTTGTAAACAGACTATGTGTTTGCGTTCCCGCAGAATGCTGAAAACATAAAATGAGTAAAGCTGAGGCGAAAGCAAATAAGCTAATACCCCATGTACTGACTTCTTTAATGGGAGCATATAAATAAAGGGCTGTCATACTCAAAATAATGAACCAAGAAAGAGGTTTTTTATAGGTCCAATTTGGTCGATATGTATGAGAAAATATCGCTGTTAAACAACCAATAGCTATGCCGTCAAAACTCGAAAAATAATGATATAAATAGGCACCGCTTTCTTCTCCAAAATGTAGAGATCTAAAATAAGGTCCGTATAAAATTACTCCAACAAGTACAGCAATAAATACCTTATTACTACGCGTGAGCAGGCACAATAATGGAAACACAAAGTAGAAAACTTCTTCTACAGAGAGTGACCACAACACGCCCAAAGCGTAGTTTACCCAACCAAATTTGATAATCAGGATATTCATCCAGAAGGTTAAAGCTGCAAATATAGTTAAGGGATATGAGACCTCAATGCCATTGGGGGCTTGGTTTATAAAGGGTTTTAAGTCAAATGACCCAAGTAAACTTACACCTAGAATGAGTAAAACCAGACACGGTAAAATGCGGGCTGCTCGTCGGATATAAAAATGCTTGAGGTTAATTGCGGAGAATTGTTTGTCTCTTTTTAAAGTGTGATGGGTAATTAAAAAACCCGAAATCACAAAAAACATGGTGACGCCATAATTTCCATTTCTTGCAAGTAAGGTGCTAAATGCTTCACCCAAGAAATTAAAACCTAACCATGTGTCTTTAAGTTTATAGGGAATATTAAAATGATGTAAAAGAACCAAAAGGATAGAGATTCCTCGCAGAATATCTATTTTATAATTACGCATTCGATGTGCTTCCAGTTTATTAATATACTGTGTGGCAGAAGAATACTATCGATCAGTTATTTTAAATAAAATTTTTAAGTATCATTGAGTAATTAAAATAATACGAATAGAAAACAGTTGAATTGGGCAAAGCTTAAGGCGACTAACTGCTTAAATGAAAATATTGATAAGATATTAATATAATTGAATTTCTCTACATAAAACTTTAAATTAGCTTATATTGTATTTGGCTTGTTTTTTAGCCAGATTAAATCTTTTATTTTTATTCATTCACATGTTGTATTTGGTTGTATATACATAACATGTCAACTAAAATATAACTTTGCCTGCTGCCTTTTTGAGACTTTGCTATGCCCAGAACATCAAAACAAGAACATGCTGAGCTTTCGATTGAAGCTGATAGTCCAGTTCCTTTATATCAACGCGTCAAACAGCTGATTTCACAAAAGATTTATGAAGGCTCTTGGGCTGTAAATAAAAAAATTCCTTCTGAAAGTGAGTTGGTCAATCAACTTGGTTGCAGTCGCATGACAGTCAATCGTGCGCTACGCGAATTAACGACTGAGGGTTTATTGGTACGTATACAGGGTGTTGGTTCTTTTGTTGCTGAAGGGCAAGGCCGAACCGCGCTTTTTCAAATTAATAATATTGCCGAAGAGATTGTTGCACGAAACCATAAGCACCATGCGGAAGTTTTAATTTTAGAACAAATTTATGCAAATGCAGAACAAAGTGTATTAATGCAGACTCGCGAAGGGCAAAAGCTATTTCATTCAATTATTGTGCATTATGAAAATGATGTGCCAGTTCAGGTCGAAGATCGTTTGGTTGATGCAGCACTCATCCCAGATTATTTAGAACAAGATTTTAAAACCATTACTCCAAATGCATACTTAATGGCGAAAGCACCTGTGACAGAAGGCGAGCATATTGTTGAAGCCGTTTTAGCATCTCCGCAAGAGTGTAAGTGGTTAAAAATTACTAAAACTGAACCATGTTTACTGATCCGTCGCCGTACGTGGTCAAACAAACAACTCATTTCTAGTGCCCGTCTGACTTATCCCGGCAGTCGTTATTATCTCGAAGGCAAATTTACGCAATGATTGAAGTACTCAAGGCAGACCAATATACAAAAATGCTTTGGAAAAATGGTGCAGGCTATACTTTAGAAATTGCGCGAAGCCTAGGTGATCTTGATTTCGACTGGCGAATTTCGATGGCAGATGTGACAACTTCTGGACCATTTTCCTTGTTCCCAAATAAGCAGCGAATTATTACTGTACTTGATGGGAAAGGTATTGAATTACATGTCGATGATCTGCCTGCTAGGTCGTTAAAGCTGGGCGATATTTTTGCTTTCCACGGCGAAAGTCAGGTACAAAGTGAATTAGTTGACGGTGCAATTCGAGATTTAAATCTAATTTATGATTCTGCAAAATTTCATGCCCGCTTTCAGAGAGTAGATGGTACAGAAGCACAGACTTTTTTAAGCTCGGCAGACCTGATTTTTATTTTTAATAGTGGTTCAGAAACAGAAGTAGCGATTGAGGATAAAACCTTTGTACTCACTGCTCACGAGACTTTAAAAATTGAGAAAACCACTGCGATTACATCAGTTCATTTTCCTCAAAATTGGGCAAAAAATTGTTATGTTATTGAGTTAACTCAACGTTAAAATTTAAAAAATAGCTTTTTAAAAGCACATGTCTAGTGAAAGGATGTGTGCTTTTTTTATGCAAATTATAAAAATAAATTATTTTAATTCAATAGCTTATTAAGTTTTTTTAAAAAATATTTGAAACCCTCTTCACGTTTTAAAATATTTGTGTAGTATATGGATGTATATACAAGTTAATACATTACTATACAAATGCAGAAACAAGTGATGTTCTGCTGATGTAAGCTCAAAGGAAGGAGTCCGCCTGTGACAACAACGACAACAAAATTTCGTGATGTAGAAATTCGTGCGCCACGCGGCACTGAATTGACAGCTAAAAGTTGGTTAACTGAAGCGCCATTACGCATGTTGATGAATAACCTTGATCCGGACGTTGCAGAAAACCCGAAAGAGTTGGTTGTATACGGTGGTATTGGCCGTGCTGCACGTAACTGGGAATGTTTTGATAAAATTGTAGATACTTTAAAAAATCTAGAAATTGATGAAACTCTATTGGTTCAATCAGGCAAACCAGTAGGTGTATTTAAAACTCATAAAGATGCGCCACGTGTTTTAATTGCAAACTCAAACCTTGTACCGCACTGGGCAAACTGGGAACACTTTAACGAGTTAGATGCAAAAGCTTTAGCAATGTACGGTCAAATGACAGCAGGTTCATGGATCTATATTGGTAGCCAAGGCATTGTACAAGGTACTTACGAAACTTTCGTTGAAGCAGGTCGTCAACACTACAACGGCGATTTAAACGGTCGTTGGGTTCTTACTGCCGGTTTAGGTGGCATGGGTGGCGCTCAACCTTTAGCTGCAACACTTGCAGGGGCTTGTTCTTTAAACATTGAATGCCAACAAGCAAGCATCGATTTCCGTTTACGCACACGTTATGTAGATGAACAAGCAACTGATTTAGATGACGCTTTAGCGCGTATTGATCGTTACACGAAAGAAGGCAAAGTAATTTCAATTGCACTTCATGGCAATGCTGCAGAGATTTTACCTGAGCTTGTTCGCCGTGGTGTGCGTCCAGACATGGTGACAGACCAAACAAGTGCACACGATCCACTCAATGGCTACCTACCAGTAGGCTGGACTTGGGATGAATACCGTGAACGTGCGAAAACAGAACCAGAAACTGTTGTAAAAGCTGCAAAACAGTCGATGGCGAAACACGTACAAGCGATGCTCGATTTCCAAAAAATGGGTGTTCCAACATTTGACTATGGTAATAACATCCGTCAAATGGCGAAAGAAGAAGGCGTAGCAAACGCATTTGATTTCCCTGGTTTTGTTCCTGCATATATCCGTCCATTGTTTTGCCGTGGTATTGGTCCATTCCGTTGGGCAGCGCTTTCTGGTGACCCAGAAGACATTTATAAAACAGATGCCAAAGTTAAAGAGTTAATTCCTGATGATGAACATTTACATCACTGGTTAGACATGGCACGTGAACGTATTAGCTTCCAAGGCTTACCAGCGCGTATTTGCTGGGTGGGTTTAGGTTTACGTGCAAAACTTGGTTTAGCTTTTAACGAAATGGTTCGTAGTGGTGAATTATCAGCACCAGTCGTAATTGGTCGTGACCACTTAGACTCAGGTTCAGTTGCGAGTCCAAACCGTGAAACTGAAGCAATGCAAGACGGCTCAGATGCAGTATCTGACTGGCCTTTATTAAATGCATTGTTAAATACAGCAGGCGGGGCAACTTGGGTATCTTTACATCACGGTGGTGGTGTAGGTATGGGCTTCTCTCAACACTCAGGCGTTGTGATTGTGTGTGATGGTACAGATGACGCTGCTGCACGTATTGCCCGTGTACTGACCAATGACCCTGCAACAGGTGTTATGCGTCATGCTGATGCAGGTTATGAAATTGCGATTAACTGTGCGAAAGAGCAAGGCTTAAACTTGCCAATGATCACTCAATAAAAACACATGGAAGAACTGGCGGTGCTTTTTGCAATTGTGAAAAGCACCGTCTCAGCAGAATATAGTGCCAAAAATTAGGAAGCCAACATGGAATTATTGATCCAACCGGGAAAATTAACCTTAGCCGATTTACGTCAAGCTTACCTCAACCCGATTAAAGTTAAATTAGATGAAAGTGCTTCAGCTGCAATCAACGCAAGCGTGGCTTGTGTAGAACAGATTGTAAATGAAGGACGTACAGCTTACGGAATTAACACCGGTTTTGGTTTACTCGCTTCAACCAAGATTGCTCCTGAAGATTTAGAACAATTACAGCGTTCATTGGTTCTTTCGCATGCAGCAGGTGTAGGTGAACCACTTGATGATGCGATGGTTCGCTTAATTATTCTATTGAAAGCAAACAGCTTGGCACGTGGTTTCTCAGGTATTCGCCGTAAAGTCATTGATGCTTTGTTGGCATTAATTAATGCAGAAGTTTATCCGCACATTCCTCTTAAAGGTTCTGTAGGTGCTTCTGGTGATTTAGCACCACTTGCGCATATGTCTTTAGTTCTATTGGGTGAAAGTAAAGCACGTTATAAAGGTGAATGGATACCAGCAGTTGAAGCTTTAAAAATTGCAGGTTTAGAACCTATTTCTTTAGCGGCAAAAGAAGGCTTGGCACTTTTAAATGGTACTCAGGTTTCTACAGCGTACGCTTTACGCGGTTTATTTGAAGCTGAAGATTTGTTTGCTGCTGCAACTGTTTGTGGTGGTTTAAGCGTTGAAGCGATGTTAGGTTCACGTGCGCCATTCGATGCTCGTATTCATGAAGTACGTGGTCAGCGTGGTCAAATTGATGTGGCCGCGGCTTATCGTGACCTCTTAACAGAATCAAGTGAAATTGCGCATTCACATGAAGACTGCAGCAAAGTTCAAGATCCGTATTCTTTACGTTGCCAACCACAGGTGATGGGTGCATGTTTAACCCAAATCCGTCAGGCTGCTGAAGTTTTAGCAATTGAAGCAAACGCAGTGTCTGATAACCCCCTTGTGTTTGCAGCAGAAGGTGATGTGATTTCAGGTGGTAACTTCCACGCTGAACCTGTTGCGATGGCAGCAGATAATCTCGCATTGGCGATTGCAGAAATTGGTTCACTCTCAGAACGTCGTATTTCGATGATGATGGACCGCCACATGTCACAGCTTCCACCGTTCTTGGTCGCAAATGGTGGCGTGAACTCGGGTTTCATGATTGCTCAAGTTACGGCGGCTGCGCTTGCGAGTGACAACAAAGCGCTTGCACATCCAGCGAGTGTAGATAGTTTACCAACCTCAGCGAATCAGGAAGACCATGTTTCAATGGCACCTAACGCAGGTAAACGTCTTTGGCCAATGGCTGACAACGTCCGCGGCATTCTAGCTGTTGAATGGTTAGGCGCTTGTCAGGGTTTAGACTTCCGTGAAGGCCTAAAAAGCTCGCCTAAACTTGAACAAGCCCGTAAAATCTTGCGCGCTCAAGTGCCTTACTACAGTGAAGACCGTTTCTTTGCTCCTGATATTGAACAGGCAAGTGAATTACTTTCGAGTGGTTGTCTAAACGAGTTAATTATTCCAAACCTACTCCCTAGTCTATCTGAAGTGTGATTAATAAAACGGTCACATGGAGTGGCCGAATCTAACTAAATATCCTCAAGGATTGGAGATTATAATGTCACAAAACTCCACACTACAGCGGGGGTTGAACACCCGTCACATTCGTTTCTTGGCATTGGGCTCAGCAATTGGAACTGGGCTTTTCTATGGTTCGGCAACTGCCATTAAAATGGCGGGGCCTTCAGTATTACTAGCGTATATTGTTGCAGGGATTGCAATTTATATTGTTATGCGTGCACTGGGTGAAATGGCTGTCCATAACCCTGTATCTGGTTCATTTAGCCATTATGCATCACAGTACATTAGTCCACTGGCAGGTTTTACCACAGGTTGGACTTATGTTTTTGAAATGGTGATTGTTGCACTTGCCGATGTCACTGCTTTTGGTATTTATATGGGGTTCTGGTATCCCGATGTGCCACGGTGGATCTGGATTTTATCGTTAATTATGTTCTTGGGTGCCATTAATTTAATTCACGTTAAAGTCTTTGGTGAACTCGAATTCTGGTTATCCATTATCAAAGTTACCGCCATTGTTGCCATGATTTTAGGTGGTTTGGGCCTTATGTTCTATGGTTTTCAGGCTGACCATAGCAATATCGTACCGGGCATTTCAAACCTATGGATTTATGACGGTTTTATGCCGCATGGTATTGCCGGTCTGGTGGCATGTTTATCTGTAGTTGTATTTGCTTTTGGTGGTATTGAGATTATTGGCATTACAGCGGGTGAGTCGCAAGATCCGAAAACGACTTTGCCAAAAGCAATTAATGCTGTTCCAGTTCGTATTTTACTTTTTTATGTACTCACGATTTTTGTTTTGATGTCGATTTTCCCATGGAACCAAATTGGTAGCCAAGGTAGTCCATTTGTCCAGATTTTTGAAAATTTAGGCATTAAATCAGCAGCAAATATTTTGAATATTGTCGTGATTACAGCGGCTGTTTCAGCAATTAACAGTGATGTATTCGGCGCAGGCCGTATGCTTTATGGTATGGCAAACCGTGGTCAAGCACCTCGAGTTTTCCAAAAACTGTCACGTAATGGTGTGCCATGGATGACTGTTGTGGTGATGGCCGGTGTGCTATTGACGGGTGTGGTACTGAACTACCTTATTCCTGAAAATGTATTCATGATCATTGCATCAATTGCGACTTTTGCAACCGTCTGGGTTTGGCTCATGATTTTGCTTTCGCAAGTGGCAATGCGCCGTAAATTATCTACTGCTGAAATTAAGGCGCTTGATTTCCCTGTATGGGGTTGGCCATATGCACCTGCGTTCGCGATTGGTTTTATGGTGTTTATTTTAGTGATGATGGGTTATTTCCCTGATTCACGTCCTGCAATTTATGTAGGCATAACATGGCTTGTTCTATTAACTATTGCTTATCGCATATGGGTAAAACCAGACCAGAACTTGGGCAAGGAAAGTAATCCTATCCATCAAAATGTTGAGATAGAAAGCTAACAAATGAACTGCCCAATGGTTTAACTATTGGGCAGTTTTGAGGAAAGGCTAATGAAAAAACTTTGGCAAAATTGCCACATTGCGACCATGCAAAATGGGCAATATTCTTACATTGAAGATGCTGCAATTGTCACAGAAGGGCATCTCATTCAGTGGATTGGAAAACAACAACAACTTCCTACCGACACATATTCCGAAACAGTTGACTTAAAAGGCGCTTGGGTAACCCCAGGGTTTATTGACTGTCATACGCATAGTGTATTTGGTGGCAACCGTAGTGTTGAGTTTGAAAAACGCTTGCAAGGTGTGAGCTATGCTGAAATTGCAGCAAGCGGTGGTGGCATTGCAAGTACAGTGCGCGCAACGCGTGAAGCAAGCGAAGAACAATTATTAAATTCAGCACTTAAACGCATTCGCTGTATGCAACAAGACGGTGTAACCACCATCGAGATTAAGTCTGGTTACGGACTTAATTACGAAAATGAGCGCAAAATGCTGCGTGTGATTCGTCAAATTGGTGAAGTCTTGCCAATGACCGTAAAAAGTACTTGTTTGGCTGCTCATGCTTTACCGCCAGAGTACAAAGATCAAAGCGATGCTTATATCGAGCATATCTGTACAGAAATGTTGCCTAAACTGCATGCTGAAGGTTTAGTCGATGCTGTTGATGCTTTTTGTGAGCATCTGGCATTTTCACCAGCTCAGGTCGAACGTGTTTTTAAAACAGCCCAATCACTGAATCTACCCGTTAAGCTTCATGCCGAGCAGCTCTCATCGCTAGGTGGCTCAAGCTTGGCGGCACGTTATCATGCATTGTCGGCTGACCATTTAGAATACATGACCGAAGATGATGTTAAAGCCATGGCAGAGTCGGGCACGGTTGCTGTGCTATTGCCGGGCGCCTTTTATCTATTACGTGAAACACAATATCCACCAGTTGAAAGTCTCATTAAGCATGGCGTGCGTATTGCACTGTCGAGCGATTTAAACCCGGGCACATCTCCAGCACTTTCTTTACGTTTAATGCTGAATATGGGCAGCACGCTATTCCGTCTTACACCTGAGCAAGCATTGGCAGGTGTGACTATTCATGCTGCACAAGCACTCGGTTTAGAGCAAACACATGGCAGTTTGGAACAAGGTAAAGTCGCGGATTTTGTGGCTTGGGATATTGAGCATCCATCTGAAATTGTTTACTGGCTTGGCGGAGATTTACCTAAGCGAGTAATTCAGCATGGACAAGAAGTTATTTTTTAAACGGTGTCACATGAATCACACATTTAAATGGCAAGGCCGCCATGATGGCGAAGGTGAAGCACACCAACGCATTCATCATATTATCAACAAAACCCAACACGCAGACTTTGCGCTGATTGGTTTTAGCTCTGATGAAGGCGTGAAACGTAACAAAGGCCGAGTTGGTGCTGCCGATGCTCCAGACGCAATACGTAACCAGCTTGCCAATTTACCTATTCATCGTCCAGTCAGTATTGTCGATTTAGGTACAGTAACTTGTGAATATGGCAATTTAGAACAAGCGCAAACTGAGTTGGCTGAGCAAGTCGCAAATAGCCTACAAAATGGTTTAAAACCGATTGTACTAGGTGGTGGACATGAGGTTGCATTTGGCAGCTTTAGCGGTTTATTCCAATATGTACAAGCACATGCGCCTGAACAAAAAATAGGCATTATTAATTTCGATGCCCATTTTGACTTACGTGAAGCAGAGCAGGCGACATCTGGAACACCTTTTTTACAGGCAGCTCGACTTTCTGAGCAGCATCAAAAACAATTTAATTATTTATGTATTGGGGTCGCCAACCATGCCAATACTAAAGTTTTGTTTGATACAGCTGATGCTCTAAATTGCTCATATTTACGTGATCATGAGGTTAATATTTTTAACCTGAACAACGTACTTGCGGCGGTTGATGCTTTTATTGAGAAAGTGGACTGTTTGTACGTTACGATTGATCTAGATGTATTTGCTGCTGCGGTTGCACCGGGAGTTAGTGCACCTGCTGTAAAAGGAATTGATTTAGCTACTTTTGAAGCAATTTTTAAGCATATTCAAGAGACTGGAAAAATCAAAATTTTAGATATTGCTGAGTGCAATCCAAAATTTGATTTAGACAATAGAACAGCAAAACTGGCTGCCTATATTGTTTATCAATATTTATTTTCTTAAGAAACAATTTTTAATGTAGAAATTCAAAAGTGCACTGAGATCGCTCATGTGCACTTTTTTAAGTTTCTGAACCATTAAAGTCAGATACGGAATATAGATAGCAACTATAAATAATTTAATTAAAAAGAAAATTAATTTATAAAATCATTGAGTTAAAAAAATACTCGATTTTTACACCATTTTATATGCTGCTTGGCACGTAATTTGTTTTGTCTTTATTTTAACCTTCGTTAAATATTTCTGGATAATTAAATGAAAAACAGAACCTTACACTTGGCTTGTATCAGTGTTTTATTTTGGATGTCTCATTCTTCTGGTGCTGCAACCCCCGAAATTAATACGAATACCATCGAAAAATCACAATCTAAACCAAATAGTAATGTCTCTGTTCGGGTGAAAGCTTTAAACCAGCTTTTACAAGAACAGTGGGAATATACTTTAAAAAATAATCCTGAAACTGCAACTATTTTAGGAGATTTACGCTACAACAATCGATGGACTGAGCTTTCAAAAAATCAGATCGAGAAAGATAAAAGAAGTACGCAAAATTTCTTAAAACGTTTTGAAGCGATTAATAGCACAGGGTTTTCAGCAACTGATCAATTAAATAAAGATTTAATAATTTATCAGTTGAAAGAGTCACTTAAAAATTATGATTTGAAACTCTATGAGATGCCTTTCAATCAAATGTGGGGACTGCATTTACAGTTTCCGGGGTTTATTAGTTCGATTCCCTTTGATAATGCTAAGCAATATGAAGACTATATTGCTCGTTTAAAGCAAATCCCTCTTATTCTTGATCAGGGGATTCAGTTAGCGAAACAAGGACAAAAAGATGGCTTGATGCCACCGAAATACTTAATTGAAAAGGTGGCAAAACAGATTAATAGCATTGCAACTCCCGTAGGGAAGGATAGTGTTTTTGCTTCTCCATTAAAGCAATTTCCAAATAACATTTCGAAAGCAGAACAAGAACGTTTAAGCCATGAAATGCTACAGGCCATACATCAGTATGTTCGGCCTGCCTATCAAAAACTCGGCACGTTTATTCAGAAAGATTACTTACCCTATGGACGACAACATGAAGGTATATGGAGCTTACCAAAAGGAGATGAGCTCTATCGCTTTTATGTAGAAAATAATACGATAACCTCTGAAAGCCCTGAAAATATCCATCAGCTCGGATTAAAAGAAGTTGCTCGTATTGAAGCGGAAATGCTTAAAATTGCCAAAGCACAAGGTTTCAGCGACTTAAAAAGTTTCCAACAATCCTTAAAAACAAATCCCGCTGTTTTCCCAAAATCTCGTGAAGAAATTTTAGAAATTTATCGGGGGTATATTGCCCAAATCCAACCAGAGTTGCCGAAGCTGTTTGGTTTATTACCAAAAAATAAAGTCGAAGTTTTACCTGTAGAGCAATATCGAGAAAAAGAAGCAGCAGGCGCCGAATATCATCAAGGAACACCTGATGGTTCACGCCCCGGACAAGTTTATGTGAATACAGGCGACTTCTCTGAACGGTCAAAAATATCAATGGAAGCTACGGCTTATCATGAGGCTATTCCGGGGCATCATATGCAGATTGATATAGCTCAAAACTTGCCAAATTTGCCAATGTTCCGCAAGCAGCCGAATCATACTGCCTATATTGAAGGATGGGCACTTTACGCAGAGCAACTGGGTAAAGACGTTGGTTTCTATAAAGACCCACTTTCAGACTATGGAAGACTATCGAGTGAGTTATTTCGTGCTTGTCGGTTAGTGGTTGACACTGGAGTACATTATAAAAAATGGACTCGTCAGCAAATGATTGATTTTATGCGAGAACATTCTGCTTTAGATGAACCTGATATTCAGGCAGAGACAGATCGATATATTGCTATTCCTGCCCAAGCATTGGCATACAAGATGGGGCAACTTAAAATCTTAGAGTTACGAGAGTTAGCTAAGCATGAGCTTGGAGATCGTTTTGATATAAAAGTATTCCATGACATGATCTTAAATGCAGGAACATTGCCTTTAAATATATTGGATGCCCGTATTAAAAATTGGATTAAGGAACAAAAAGCGGCAGCTTAAAATAAAATTCGAAATTTAGGTCAGGTCTTCAGAGGCCTGATTTAAAAACAGATAGAAAACAGAATATAATAATGAAAAATATAGTTTCTTTTAGAATTTAAAATTGGAAAAATAATGAACCAGAAGAATAACCCGATTGGAATGATTGATTCTGGTTTAGGTGGGCTGTCTCTCTTTAAGCACATTCGGCAGGCACTTCCGAATGAAGATATTATCTATTTTGCTGACTCGAAATATGTCCCGTATGGAGACAAAGAAAGCGACTGGATTGTTTCAAGGACTACGCATTTAATTTCAAACCTAGTTGCACAGGGTAAATGCAAAGCGATTGTGATTGCTTGTAACACCATGACGGCTGTAGCGATTGAAACGATTAGAGCACAAATTAATGTGCCACTTATTGCAATAGAACCCGCCGTAAAACCCGCAGTAGCAATCACTCAAAGTAAGCATATTGCTGTCTTGGCAACTGCCACCACAGTGAAGGGCAAAAACTTAAAAAGTTTAATTGAAACGTATGCGCAAGATATTAAAGTGTCTTTGGTGCCTTGTATTGGCTTAGCCGAAAAAATCGAAACGGGCAAAGCACATACCGCGGAAGTTAAGGATTATTTAGAAAATATTTTGGCGCCGTTGGTCGAACAAAAAGTGGATACAATTATTTTAGGATGCACACACTATCCGTTTGTCTCAGATACGATTCAGGAAATTGTAGGCCGTGATATCCAAATTATTGAGCCTTCAGAAGCAGTTACAGCACATTTAATCCGCCAGTTAAAGAGATATCATTTAAGTTCTGAAAGCTCAAATGATGGAAATCATATTATTTGGACCAGTTCAGACCCGTTGGAAGTTGCGGATGTTACTTTTTCTTTGTTAGGTACGCATTTACCAGTAAAAGCTGTAGGAAAATAAGCTCTCGAAAAGATGGTAAGAGCATTTTCTCTTACCATCCTGTGCTCTAACTCAAATTAAGCTTATTTAAATTCCCAGCGCTGTTTTGGGTCATTAGATCGTTGACTGATAATTGCATATGAATCGCAGAGATGTGTCAGTACAGCATCTGGTTGGTCTTCTACAAAGATATAACCATCTTCAAATGCCCACTTAGTTTGGTACTGGCGGCCCGCTCCTTGTAAGAAAACATCGCCACTATGCCAATGAATTGCCTGCATCTCTTTATCATTTATACTTTTTAATGCTGTTTGCAGTTGTTCAAAAGACTCATTTGACGTTAAAGCTGTCTGCAAAATCTTTTTGGCCGTATCTATATTTTTTTCATTCGTATGTAAATCTAGAGTTTTTCTAAGCTCTAGAATAATTTTTACTGCTTCTTTTTGAGGGTCTTCTACATCTTGAAGCTCTGTCCATACCTTTTCTTGTAGTTCCCCAAGCTGCTCTTTTTTAAGTTTTTTTAGAAGTTCATTGATATTGTAACGGCGTAAATACAATCGGAATACTGAATCTGATTGCCAATCTTTTTGATCCAAGACATCTAATTGCACAGAAGCAAAAATGATCTTATAGAGTTGTTCATTCTGCTGAGCGAAAGAACTGTCAGATAAATCTTTAAGTTCAGGAATATCGAAATCTAGAAACGGAGATTCAGCATATTCAGCATATTCATAGAACTTTTGCTCGATGCTACGAATTGAATTATGAGCCAGTACCGTATTTAAAGCATCATTCAGCTTAGTCTCATCTTGTTTGCCAATAAGTTCGGATTTAATATTTTCTTCACCGTTACTATGAATAAATATTTCTAATAAACGAACAATATCAAGACCATCACTGGTTCTTAAGTGGGCTAGTGTTTCTTCATCTTGCTTTGGTAAAAGACTAATAAAATGTTCTAAGTCTTTGTCATGCAGCTTAAATCCAATCACTTTTGTATTTACACAAGCACCGAGAACCCAACTAGATCGGATATCTTTAACTTTGTTATAAAGCATATTCACTTTATAACCCCAACTGTCTGCACTACTGTCAAAATACCAAAGCTCTTCTTCTATGTTTTTAACCTTGTCATGTACCGTAAATTCACGGTCATTTGTATGAGAGTACGATAACTGACCCGTTTCACCACGTGCAGTTACGGCATCTTGCATACCATGTGTCTGACCACCATACAGACTTGAAATACATGCACCTGTTTCTTTGTTAATGATTCTAAAGTTTCCTTCTGGGAATCCATTAGCCATGATAAGTCACTCCTTATAATTAGAAAGTTTTGTAATAGTCGAAATTTATAGTTATCAAGAAAATTTCGAAGCGTGATTTATACCATAATTTCATATGTATAAATCCGAGTGTTTTTGTTGGTTTTTGTATATAAGATATTGATTTAGATGTATTTATTAGAATATCTTAATAAAAGCCAGAAACTATGCTTTAGAGCTTTATGAGCACAATAAAAAGCTCAATATACTTTTAAATCTGTACAACGTATTGACGGTCTTTTGCTTTCTTAGATAAACATTTACCTGTAAAAGCTGTAGGAAAATAAGCTCTCGAAAAGATGGTAAGAGGTGTTCGCTTATCATCTGATGGAGTAGGGGTTTTCTATAAGACGTTTTTATGCCTAGCTCTTTTTAATCTTATATATTTACATAAACTGTTAAATTAGAATTAACGATTAGTTTGTTTTATTAACTAAATATATATAACTCAAGTTTATATTTTAAATTTAATTAAAAGCCATGAATACAATAAAGAGAATAATATTATCTAAATATTAATAAAATTATTATATTTAAACTTTTTTATTAAAATAAATTGACGTTCTTTATTATACCGATTAATATTTCGTTGCTGGCCTACATTGCCAGACGGTTTTGACAGACCGTACTTAGCAAATGGGTTATACTTCCTTAGTATTTCCCATGTGGAACCTTTGTGCCCCCTTTTTCTCTATGGTAGGGCGGAAGGGGGACGCGTTCGCGCGTGCTGGTCGCTAAGTCTAGTCTGTCAACCTCTTTCCGTTCTACCACCATAAATTAATTCGCGGTGATCTGGTGGTAGGACTCCATTTTTAAGGAGTTGGCTATGCCACTATTCAAACTCATTTTCTCTCTTATTTAATTATTTTATTTATTTAAAATTTAGGTTTTTTGCGACCTGATTTTTTAAATTTATAAATTATTTTTATTTTAAAATTTTAATTATTTTATTTTCCTGTATTTGTAGGAGGGTTAATTATTATTTTAAAAATTATTTTAATATTTAAATGAATAATATTTTGATTTTATTTAAAGATATAAATAATCATGTGAATAATATGAAGCTTCATAAATTTATATTAGTTTTAAACCTTATGGTCGGTGCTTACAGTATTACAAATGATGATGCCAATGCTCAGCAGGAATTTAAAAGAATTTGTTTTTCAGGTGAACACATGCAAGCCAGTTGCGATTGTATTTGCCAACAGCTTGCACAGGTGTATTCATCTCAAACCGTACAACGTTTAAAACACACCAGTTTGCAAAGTCCTGTTCTCCCACAGGACTTTGCCCCTAACTTGTTTAGCAGCATTCAACGCTGCGACAAAACTGAAATGGGCTAAGTTCGCTTAGCTCCTTTATCTCTGTGTCGCAATGATCTCTCAAACTTTAAATCAGCGCAAAAGTAAAAAGTCCGTTGTGACACAGGGTCCTAGGGGACTTCTCTATTATTAAACTCGATTTTCTTTCACGGGAAAGGGGCTATGCCGTATGAATGCAATAAAAAAGCCCGATATGCACTTACACATATCAGGCTTAATCAATCAGTTATTAAAGCAGGTGATGCCTTAATAATGAGCTTTTTTAAATTACTCTACAGTTACTGACTTAGCCAAGTTACGTGGCTGGTCAACGTCTGTACCACGTAATACAGCAACGTGATAAGACAATAGCTGAACTGGTACGCTATAAACAATTGGAGCTAGCCATTCATTTACTGCTGGAATATGCACAACGTGCTGACGGTCTTTTTCATTGATTCCGCTATTTTCATCAGCGAAAACGAATAATTCACCACCACGTGCCTGAACTTCTTCCATATTTGATTTGAGCTTATCAAGCATTTCATCATGTGGAGCAAGAATCACGATTGGCATTTCATTATCAACGAGTGCTAATGGACCGTGTTTTAACTCACCAGCCGCATAACCTTCTGCATGAATATATGAAATTTCTTTGAGCTTTAATGCGCCTTCCAATGCGATTGGATAATTCGTACCACGGCCTAAGAATAAGCAGTGATTTTTTTCAACGAATAATTCAGACAAACGCAAAATTTCTGGGTCATTTTTGAGGGTATCAAGAATAACTTTCGGGCTGTGCCATAGCTCACGCGTAATTTCTTCAGTAAGCGCAGGACTAATACGTTGTTTAACTTGACCAATTTTCAAGATTAACAACATAAGCGCAGCGAGCTGAGTCGTAAACGCTTTAGTTGATGCAACACCAATTTCAGGACCAGCAAGCGTCAATAAGTGATGATTAGTTTCACGAACCATTGAAGACGTTGCAACGTTACAGATCGTTAAAGTCTGAATGTCGATATTGTTTGCTTTCGCACGTTTTTGAGTTTCACGTAGCGCAGCTAAAGTATCGGCTGTTTCACCTGACTGTGAAATACAAATATAAAGTGTATTTTCAACAATTACAGGGGTGCGATAACGGAATTCACTCGCGATTTCAACTTGGCAAGGCACGCCAATGAGTTGTTCAAACCAATATTTCGCAATCATTCCTGAGTGGTAACTTGTACCACAAGCGATGATTTGTACGCTTTGAATTTTATTGAAATCTGCTTCAGCATTTTTCAAGAAATCATCACGTAAACTATTACCATCAAGTGCTTGAGAAATCGTTTGCTTGATTGCTTCTGGCTGCTCATAAATTTCTTTGAGCATGTAGTGTTTGTATTCACCTTTTGATGCATTACTTACAGTTGCATCAAGCTCTCGCACTGGACGCTCAACGCGTTCGCCGTTTACAAATACTTCAATTGAAGTACGTGTAAGACGCGCAATATCACCTTCTTCTAGGTACATAAAGCGGTTTGTCACTGGTAAAAGTGCAAGTTGGTCTGAACTAATAAAGTTTTCACCGATACCTACGCCAATCACTAAAGGTGAACCTTCACGTACAGTAATGAGTTCATCTGGATAATCGCTATGGATAATACCTAGCGCATAAGCACCTTTAAGCTGTGGTACAACATTTTCAACAGCTTCTAAAAGGCTATCTGTGCTTTTTAGGGCTTCAGCAACTAAGTGTGCAACAACTTCAGTATCTGTTTGAGAAGTAAAAACATAACCTAAAGCTTGTAGGTCGTCTTTTAGTTCTTGATAGTTCTCAATGATACCGTTATGTACGACAGCAACTTTACCAGACATATGCGGGTGAGCATTGTTTTCAGTTGGCTTACCATGGGTCGCCCAACGTGTATGCGCAATGCCGATAGCCCCTGTAAGTTGGTGTTCAGCAACTGCATCTGCAAGATTGATGACTTTACCTACACGGCGCTCACGTAAAATTTGTTGATTATTTAGTAAAGCAACACCCGCAGAATCATAACCACGGTATTCAAGACGTTTTAAACCTTCAATTAAAATCTCGGTTACACAACGCTCTGCAACGCCTCCGACGATACCACACATACTTCAATCCTCTTATTTTTTAAGCTTTTGGGGACGTTGATAATTTGCTTTTGAAATTTGTTGTGCACGTTCAAAGGAGAGACTTTGTTCGGCTACATCTTTCGTAATCACAGAACCCGCACCAACTGTTGCGCCATTCCCAATGGTCACCGGAGCAACCAGCGAGCTATTAGAACCGATAAAAACTGCATCGCCAATAGTGGTTTTGTGTTTATTTGCACCGTCATAATTGCAAGTAATTGTACCTGCCCCAATATTTGATTCAGCACCGATTTCGGCATCACCTAAATAGGTGAAATGATTAGCTTTACTACCTAATCCGATCGATGTGTTTTTAACTTCAACAAAGTTGCCAATATGCACTTCATTTGCCAATTTCGCCCCTGGGCGTAAGCGTGCAAATGGTCCAATCTGAGCATTTTCACCTACAACTGCACCATCAAAAACGCTATAGGCTTGAACTTTAGTACCTGCTGCAATTTTAGTGTTCTTTAAAATACAACCAGCACCGATTTCTACAAAATCACCAAGCTCACATTCACCTTCAATAATAACATTGATGTCAATACGAACGTCTTGTCCAACTTTTACAGAGCCACGTAAATCAAAACGTGCAGGATCGAAGAACATTACACCTTGCTGCATGAGCTTTTTGACTTGTTCTTGCTGGAACTGGCGTTCTAAAGCTGCAAGTTGTAAGCGGTCATTAACCCCTTCAACTTCAAAAGCAAGCTCTGGTTCAACAGAGGCAACTTCTAAGCCATCTGCAATTGCCATTGCAACGATGTCAGTTAGGTAATATTCACCCTGTGCATTTTCATTTGAAAGTTTAGGCAACCACTCATGAAGTTTTGCGTTGCTAACACAGTAAATGCCTGTATTGAATTCTTTAATTTGGCGTTGTGCTTCATTTGCATCTTTATGTTCAACAATGGCTTGAATTTTGCCATCTTGGCGCACAATACGGCCATAACCTGTTGCATCATCTACAGTAAGCGTAACTAAGCCAATTCCTGTCTGAGTCGATGTATCTAATAATTTTTGCAACGTATTTGCATTAATGCATGGTACATCGCCTGATAAAATCAGTGAAACACCTTCTTTTGGGAGTACGGGTAAAGTCATTTGTACTGCATGGCCTGTACCCAGTTGTTCAGCTTGCTCAACCCATTGAACATTTTCTTGGGCAAATGTTTGTTGTACGCGGTCACCACCATGACCATAAATTGTAATAATATTTTTAGCTTGTAATTGTTTTGCTGTTTGAATGACATGCCCTAATAATGGGCGACCCGCTAAAGGTTGTAGTACTTTAGGAAGCTGAGAACGCATACGCGTTCCTTTGCCAGCAGCAAGAATAATGACGGTAGTTGACATGTATAACTCTAATGATTAAGTCAAATGGATAATAATTAGTGTACAAAGAGCAGCCCATACACCGGCAATAATATCGTCAAGCATAATACCAAAACCACCATGTACTTGACGATCAATAACACGTATAGGCCAAGGTTTCCAAACATCGAAAATTCGAAATAATATGAAGCCGACGATTACCCACATCCAGTTCATTTGTTGTAAATAAATGAGAGGAAGAAAGGTAATAGATTGCCCTGCAAATTCATCCCACACAATTCGACCATCATCGTGTACATCTATGACTTTTGCAGTTTGCCCACAGATATAAATCCCGACCAGTGACATGATAATCATCGCGATTAAGCTTAAGTTAAATCCAAGCGATAACCAGATCGGAACGAAGAGTAGGGCAAAGGCAGAGCCAAAAGTACCAGGTGCTTTAGGTGCGAGACCAGATCCAAAACCAACTCCACAGAAAACAATACAGCGGTTAAACCAAGACATATCTTTAAAATGAATGGGAGGCTTATGCAAAGTGTTGGTATCCATGAATTTGCAATGGGTAATCTGCACCCAAATGCTTAAAAGTTAGTTTTGTTTGCTCAATGATCTGTCCAATCATTGTAATCTTAACGTCTAGTTGTTTTTGCAAAAGTTTTTCATAATTTTGCGGTGTTATTGTAAAACATAATTCGTAGTCATCACCACCAGCTAGAGCATATTGCCAACGCTGTTGCTCTTCGAGTTGCTGTAGTGTTGAATCAATCGGTAACTTTTCTAAAAATAATCGAGCACCGACGTGTGAGGCTTTTAAAATATGGCCTAAATCTTGGGCTAATCCATCAGAAATATCAATCATGCTAGAAGCAAGACCTTTTAGCTGTTGTCCAAGCTGGCAACGTGGTGTTGGGTAGTCTAGTCTTTGTTGTAAGGGGTGTCCTAGGTGTTGTAAACCATAGGCTGCATCTCCAACTTGGCCGCTCACACAAACATAGTCACCGACTTTTGCGCCTGAACGTAACACAGCTTGTCCGGTTTCAATCCAGCCCATGGCCGTGACGGTAATGGTGAGATGTGGACCTTGAGTCGTATCTCCACCAATGAGAGCAACACCAAATTGATTACAGCAGTCATGAATTCCCTGACTGAATCCTTCAAGCCATTCATGGTCAATGGTAGGTAAGCTTAACGCAAGTAAAATACTATGAGGTTTAGCACCCATTGCAGCAATATCTGAAAGATTGACAGCAACACTTTTCCAGCCAATGGCATGGGGAGAGGTATCAAGAGGGAAGTGACGACCAGCAACTAGCGTATCTGCACAGATCACCAATTGTTGATTTGTTGGAGGGGTGACTAAGGCTGAGTCATCTCCAATACCTAAGGTGACATCTGTATAAGATTGTCTGTTAAAGTATTGGTCAATAATAGAAAACTCAGCCATATCAACTTCAAACCTATTAGTTTGCTTGTTGTTTTTCAGCACTACGTAGTGTTGAACTTAAACGATCTAAAACGCCATTAATGTATTTATGGCTATCTGCTCCACCAAAGTGTTTGGCGAGTTCAATGGCTTCATCAAGAACTACACGATAAGGTACTTCTAAATGATCACGTAATTCATAAGCCCCTAAACGTAAGGTTGCGAGCTCTACACCATCAAGTGCATCAAGTTCGCGGTCAAGTACCGGAATCAACAATGCATCAAGATCTTCGCGCTGTGCAATCACTTGCGTTAACAGTTCGTGATAGTAGTTTAAGTCGACCTTGTGCATGGCATTTTCAGCACGTGTACGTGCTTCAATTTCGTGTACAGGGTTGTGACTCATTTGCCACTCATAAATACCTTGTACAGCAAAACGACGTGCTTTGCGTTTTGCTGCATAAACGGCTTGCAGTGTTTGAGACATGCTTTAAATTGCCTTTAATAAATTAACCATTTCAATTGCAGTTAAAGCAGCTTCGCTACCTTTATTACCTGCTTTTGTGCCTGAGCGTTCGATGGCTTGCTCAATGCTATCAGTAGTTAATACACCATTGATGACAGGCAAGCTGCTTTCTAACGCAACTACACCTAAACCTTTTGCACATTCACCAGCAACGAAGTCAAAGTGTGGTGTGCTACCACGAATAACTGCGCCAAGTGCGATGATGGCATCAAACTGGTTTGATGTAGCTAATTTTTTAGCAACAATCGGGAGTTCCCATGCGCCAGGAGCATGAATAACAGTAATGTTATCTTCATTTACGCCATGACGTTTTAATGTGTCGATTGCACCATCCAATAAGTGTTCAACAACAAAACTGTTGAAACGACCCACTAAAATCGCATAACGACCTTCGCTTGCGAGATGTAATAAACCTTCAATACGGCGAATTGCCATAGCAACCTCGATTATTTCGTTGTGATTTGATCAGCAGTGACATATTCCACTACTTCTAAATTAAAGCCAGATAAGGCATTGAAACGTAATGGTGAGCTAAGAAGCTTCATTTTTTCAACACCTAAGTCACGCAAAATTTGAGCGCCTACACCAATGGTTTGATATTGATGTGAAAGTGCTGCATTGGATTTCACCGGTTTTGGCTTATTTAAATCATCCAACGCTGGTCCCAAGTCTTGCAAATGATCTTGCCCGATCCAGACTAAAACACCGCGATCACTCGCTGCAATTGTCTGTAGTGCACGGTCTAAATTCCACGCAGGTTCACCATCAGCCTTATTTAGCTTAAGCAAATCACGAATTGGACTGAAACCATGTACACGTACTGTTGTAACACCTTCTTTTGGCTCGCCTTTGACTAAAGCCAAATGGATGTCCGGGTTACCAATCTCACGATAACGATAGAGTTCAAATGAACCATATTCTGTTTGAATGGTTTTTTGATCCAGGCGTTCAACCGTTTGCTCATTGGTCATGCGGTAGTGAATCAAGTCCGCAATTGTACCAATTTTTAAGCCATGCTTCTCGGCAAAAATTTCTAAATCTGCACGGCGTGCCATTGTGCCATCTTCATTGATGATTTCACAAATAACAGAAGCTGGTTCAAGACCCGCTAAGCGTGTTAAATCACAGCCCGCTTCGGTATGACCTGCACGATGTAGTACACCGCCTGGTTGTGCCATTAATGGGAAAATATGGCCTGGTTGTACAATATCACTTGGCTTTGCATGCGCTGCGACAGCAGCTTGAATTGTATGTGCACGCTCTGCTGCTGAAATACCAGTCGTAATACCTTCAGCGGCTTCGATTGATAAAGTAAAATTTGTACTATGCTGAGCACCATTTTGGTCAACCATCAATGGAAGGTTTAACTGCTTACAGCGCTCACGGCTTAACGTTAGGCAAACTAGACCACGTGCATGGGTAATCATGAAGTTAATATCTTCAGGACGAACATGCGTTGCTGCAATGACAAGATCACCTTCATTTTCGCGATCTTCGTCATCCATCAAGATAACCATTTTGCCTGCACGAATATCGGCGACAAGATCTTCAACACGACTCAGCGGCATTCGCTTTCACCTTTTTTTGTCGTAAGACAATTTCTATTTAATAAATTTTGCATAGTTTACGCTGTTTAGAGAATTTTGCCTATGATTCTGATTTATCCAAATTTGCTACTCTAAAGAATAGATCCAGCTTTATTTATACAAATAAATCATAAGAAAATGGAATAATTTAAAATAAAAACAATGAATTTAAATAAAAAAACCTAGCCAAAAGGCTAGGTTCTGATGTGCGCACTTACTTTTTATGAAGCTGCACTGCTTGGGCTATCATTTTGTGGGATTGATTTTTTTCCCATCAAAATCTCAGTCCGGATATTTTGAGCAAGTTCAGCACACTCTGCATTCATGCCATTAATCATAAAGGCATGACGAGTCATGACATTACTTGGGTTTGGCATTGCAACAAGTTGATAGCTGTCTTGAATTGCCTTGAGTTGATCATTCTCAAGATATAAAGCAGATTCTTTTGCATGGAGATGTTGTGCTAAACGTTGAGCAGCCTCTTGCGCATCAATTTGCATAGCTTCTACAGCATTACAAGTTGCACTACGAGTTTGCAAAGCAAAGCGTTTATCTTCGCGGTAACGTTTATATAAAACGTCAGAAAGCAACTGGAATACGGTTCCAACCATAAGCAGACACTCTACAGCGTGAGTATGCGAAGTTGAAATCGCAAGTGTAGCGCCTTCAGCATTAAATTCATTTACGACTTCAATGTCCGATAACTTTAATTGGTAATGCTTCACGCACAACTCGATACTCTTGTTTAAAAAAAGCTGACAGAGTTTAAAGTACGGGACCGATACCGATTGGTTAACACTGCTTAATAACTGTTTAGGATCATAAAACTGAATGTTAAGTGCCAACACATGTTGGTTATTAGAATCTGAAGTTTTCTCTGGTTGTGGGCGAACCGATGGTTTACCTTTCGCTTGCTGCTGAGCTTGGGCAACTAAAGTCACCGTATTTTGTTTTTCGATTGCAAGCGCCTGAGTTAACTGCTGAATTTCATGTTTTAAACGATTTTCTTCATTAATACGTGCCAAATATTCAGTACGGGTTGGACGAGCAATCGCGCGATAGGCAAGCCATAATAAAACATGCAAAAACAGAGAAGCTAAGATTGCCAGCCATTGAGTACGCAGAATTTCCCCAATACTTGGCTGAATAAGCGTAATTTCAATAGAGCCCACTTTCTTTTCATTTTGCAGCGCATCGCGAGCAAAAATCTCACCTTGGCGAGTTTTTGAAATTCCGCTTGTTGCCAGCACTTGTTTATTGGCATCAAGAATGCGAATAGACGCAACGCTTGGATTGGTCGCATAGCGATTGGCAATCAGAGCTAAAGATACCGTATTTGCCGGTTCTAGCTCGGATAAGCTGTCTGCAACGAGCTGACTGGTCATGAGCTGACCTTGACTCGCACGGTTTTCATTGAGCTGGTGTGTCGTTGCAATCACCAATAAAAAGGTATGCAATGCAAAACTAACGATCAGTAGGCTAGCAAATAGCCCTTGTCTAGGCGCAATCAAGTTAAACTTCCAAGGCAATTATATTGAAATTCGATTATGATTCTTACAATAGTTGTCACTCAGACTAGAGTCAATTCATGCGAGAAATCATTCTTATATCCTTTTTAGGACCAGACCAACCAAACCAGTTTACCCGATTAATGCAAGTACTATCCGTACATTCATTGCAAATACTGGATGTAGGTCAGGCTGTTATTCATAATCAACTTACATTGGGCATTGTGGTCGCGTCTGATAATGAAACTGCGACCGCATTGGCAATGAAAGAAATTCTGATTTTAGCACATGATATTGGCTTAACAGTGCGCTTTAAACCAATCACAGGCGCAGAATACGATCAATGGGTAAGTGAAGGCGGCCGTACTCGTTATATCGTCACGGCTTTAGCACCTGAACTTACTGCTGCACACTTACAAGCAGTTACACAAATTGTGTCTAGCCAAGGCTTTAACATTGAAACGGTAACCCGTTTATCAGGCCGTGTCGACTTTGAAAAGGATAGCGCATTCCCACGTCGTGCATGTGTACAGTTTGGTTTAAGTAGTGGTCCAACTTTAGACGCACAAGCCATGCGTGCAGCATGTTTACTTCTTTCAAGCGAATTAAACATTGATGTTGCTGTTCAAGAAGACAACGCTTATCGACGTAACCGTCGTTTAGTTTGTTTTGATATGGACTCAACATTAATTGAACAAGAAGTTATTGATGAGCTGGCGATTGAAGCAGGGGTGGGTGCACAAGTTGCTGAAATTACTGAAAGAGCGATGCAAGGTGAACTTGATTTTCAGCAAAGCTTCCGTGCTCGTGTTGCATTATTAAAAGGACTGGATGCTGCTGTTTTACCTAAAATTGCAGAGCGTTTAACTATTACAGAAGGTGCTGAACGTCTTATCTCGACCTTGAAAGCACTAGGTTATAAAACGGCAATTTTATCGGGTGGATTCCAATATTTTGCTGAATATCTACAAGGTAAACTTGGTATCGATGAAGTTCATGCCAACATTTTAGATGTACAAGATGGCTTTGTAACGGGTGAAGTTAAAGGTGCGATTGTTGATGGCGCCCGTAAAGCTGAGCTATTACGTGAACTTGCAAATAAAATGGATATTTCTTTAGAACAAGCCATGGCGGTAGGCGATGGTGCGAATGATTTGCCAATGCTTGCGATTGCAGGGCTTGGTGTGGCTTATCGTGCTAAACCTTTAGTTCGTCAAAATGCAAATCAGGCTATTTCAAGTGTCGGCTTGGATGGAGTGCTGTATTTACTTGGTATGCATGACAAAGATTTAAACCGTGCTTAATCTATAGGGCTAAGCTTTAAGCGCTACTTCAGAGTAGCGCTTTTTTTATGCAGAATAGTTATAAAATCAAGGATGTTATGCTCAAATCGTGCACAGAAAAAAGGCAATAAAAAAATCTGAAAAAAACTTATTTTGGGCCTTAAAAACAACATATTTTTTTGTAATGACACGCCAGAATTGATGCCATATAGGGAATCGAACTTTTTGAAATTTACAAAAATGTAATGACAAAAGAATGTTGCGACAAAGTATGTCGCATTAAGAAAAGACGGGTCTTTTTTTCTAAAAAAAAACATCCATAATGCATCCTAAGCTTCAATACAAATTATGAATTAAAGTTGTTTTTAGAATGAGGTCGGGTTTTTAAGACCGAATGTTTTTAGACGTTTTCATTAAGACGGAGGTTTCTATGGTAACAGCGAATTTTGCCGCTATCGCCGGATTCAGCTTGATCGCTGTCGCGCTTGTTGCTGTTTTCTTTTCTCCTTACCGTCGTTGGCTTGGTTTTATGCTTGCAGGGATGTTCTTTTGGGGGCTATTGGAAGTGGTCCGTTTTGGAGTTCAAGTCACTTTTGAAATGCCAGTCACATATAGTTATTTAACTGCACTAAGTCTAGCGATGGTAATAGTTACATTTATTTTGTTACGTGAGGATAAACAGGCACAAAAGGCTTTGGCAAATCGCCAATATATAGAACATACGCCAGTATATGAAGATGATCAGCAGCAATGTTCTAGCCGATAATTAAATTGTTATCTAACGGTAAAGAGGTATGCATAGCATGCCTCTTTTATTTACGAAACGTGATTTTTATTATACAAAGCATTTATTAAAAAATAGCCAGTTATGCTAGGATAGATGGGTCTGTTGACGTTTCATCTAGATTGCGTTGCCAGCTAAAAATTATCAGTTGATGCACAAAACACACGCAATGGTATGTCCTTGCTAAGTTTTGCTCTACAGTTTTCATAAAAATACAATAGGCGTGAATGTTCATGAAACTTTCTTCTATACCTGTAGTCAAATTACCTCTCGTTGATGTCAGTACAGACCCGTTAGATTTATTGGTAGCAGGTTTAGTGCTGCGTATGAAGCAATTGGCACGTACTAGCCCTAAGTTTATTGAATTGATTCATGACCGCGCATTTCGTATTCAGATCGGTACGGATTTAGGTGTTGCACGTCAGATCATTATTAATAATGGACAGATTGACACTGTTGCAGGCGCACCTGAAAAAGCTGATTTTATCTTGCAGTTTGCAGATAGCGAACAGGGCGTAAAAACTTTGATTAAAGGTGACCCAACAGCATTTATGACGGGTATGCAAAACGGCAGTATTAAAATGGAAGGCGACTTCAGCCTACTTGTTTGGTTTAACCAAGTGGCTAGACTCATTCCACCTAAGTTGCCAAAACCAGTTAAAGATAAAGTACGTCAGGCACGTGCTTTTATTAAAGAGAAAACTGGTCGTTAATCGCCAGATATAAAAAAACTCCCGAACGGGAGTTTTTTTATATCTAAGCTTCGACTTCCAAATTAAACGTAACTGGACCATCGTTAATTAAATGTACTTTCATATCAGCTGCAAAAATGCCGGTTTGAACTTTTTCAAATTGTGAATGTGTATATTCAACCAACTGTTCATATAACGCTTTGGCATCTGCTGGTGGCATGGCTGGACCAAAATCTGGACGTAAACCTTTTTGAGTTTGGGCCATCAGAGTAAATTGTGAAACAAGCAGGATTCCACCATTTGCTTGAGAGACATTCCAGCCCATTTTGCCCTGTTCGTCATCAAAGATACGATATTTCAAAATCTTATCAATAAGCTTTTGGCCAATTGCTAAAGTGTCATCTCGACCGATACCTAAAAAAACCAGTAGTCCATGTTGGATTTCACCAGTCGTCTCACCGTCAACCACCACTTTGGCTTCAAGAACTCGTTGTATTAAAGCACGCATAGTTAAAGCAAATTTCTGCAATTAATTGAATTGGTTTAGTTTAGCAGAATTTAAATTAAATGATTTTTAAAAGGAAATTTCATGGAATTGCAACAATGGTCTAAAAGCCCGCAATTCATTTATAAAAATATGCTTTAATGCTAAGAAGCAAGCGAATAATCATTGACTATGTCTCCAATTATCCATTCTTTACTAGATACAGACTTGTACAAATTTACGATGTTACAAGTGGTTTTGCATAAATTTCCGCAAACCCATAGTGTCTATCATTTCCGCTGTAGAAATTTAGAAGATACAGTTTATCCGTTAGTGGATATTTTGGATGACTTAAACGAGCAACTCGACCATTTATGTAATCTCAAATATAAAGAAGACGAGCTTCAATATTTGCGTAAATTACGCTTTATAAAAAGTGACTTTGTTGATTATTTAGAACTATTTCAACTGAAACGACGTTTTATTCAGGCAAGTATTGATGCCGAAGGCCGATTAGATATTCATATTGAAGGTCCGATGGTCCAAGCCATGATGTTTGAAATTTTTGTATTGGCAATTGTAAATGAACTTTATTTTAGCCGTATTAAAACCGACGATGTATGGGCTGAGGGGGAACGCCGTTTACAAGCAAAGCTCGAATTGATTCAGCAATATGAAAAAACTCAAAAACCGAATGACCCTCCATTTTTAGTCTCTGATTTTGGTACACGTCGTCGTTATAGCTTCGTTTGGCAAAAGCATGTTGTGGCAGCCTTTCATAAAACGGTGCCAAATGTATTCCGTGGTACAAGTAATGTCCTGCTTGCTAAAGAATTAAACATTACGCCAATTGGAACCATGGCCCATGAGTTTTTACAGGCTTTTCAGGCGCTTGATGTCCGTCTACGTGATTTCCAGAAAGCTGCTTTAGAAACGTGGGTACAAGAGTACCGTGGCGATTTAGGAATTGCCCTAACCGATGTTGTGGGTATGGATGCTTTCCTCCGAGATTTTGACCTGTATTTTGCCAAACTATTTGATGGTTTACGTCATGACAGTGGTGATCCCTATGAATGGGGCGATAAGGCCTATGCGCATTATCGTAAATTAAAAATTGACACCAAAACTAAAATGCTAACTTTTAGCGACGGTCTTAATTTGCCAAAAGCATGGGAATTGCACCAATATTTCAAAGATCGTTTTCAGGTGAGTTTCGGTATTGGAACTAATTTGACCAATGACATGGGACAAAAACCACTCAATATTGTGTTGAAACTGGTTGAGTGCAATGGACAGTCTGTTGCGAAAATTTCAGATAGTCCCGGTAAAACCATGACTGATAACGATACTTTCTTGGCTTATTTACGTCAGGTTTTTGAAATTGAAGAACTTGAAGAAGTCGTTTAATTAAAAAATAATCTCGCTATTTTGTATTTTTAAAAGTAAGAATGCTGATATCTGATTTTCTGCTAAAGAGTTGCAGAAAATCAGAGTTTGATAGATATATGCTTATGCTAATATGAAATTAAGCTGGTATAAAAAGAAACCATGACGATGACACTCCCGGATTTTAAACTCGATTTATTAATAGAAGCAGAAGAATTGGTACCTTATTTAGGCAATGAATATATTCGCATTGTAGATTTGAGCCGTGCTTCTGTTTATGAACAACTCCATATTCCACATGCTATTCATTTACAACCTAAGTGGTTAGTGGCTCAACAAGAAGAAGCTACGGGTATTTTACCAGATGAAGCTGGTTTACAAGCGCTTATTGAAAAATTGAATATTTCGCCAAATCATCATGTCGTGGTCTATGACGATGAAGGTGGGGCATGGGCTGGACGTTTAATCTGGAATTTGCATTGCTTAGGATTTACCCGCACCAGTTTAATTAATGGCGGTATTCATGCGTGGTTAGGGGCTGGACTGCCAACTACAACCGAAATTGAAAAACTTCCGAGAGTTGATGATTTAATCCAAATTGATTTATCGCATGCTGCTCAGTTTCGAGTGAACTACGAAGAACTACGAAAACAAGTCGAACAAGAAAATGTTCAATTGTGGGATTGCCGGACAAGTGATGAATATAGTGGTGTCCGTTTAGCAGCGCGACGCGGCGGTCACATTCCAAATGCCCTCCATTTTGAATGGAGTACTGCACTTAATCGTCAAAATCATCTAAAATTGCATCCGCTTGAACGCACGCGGCAGCGCCTTGAACAACTGGGGTTTGATTTAAAACAGCCTGTAGTTGTGTACTGCCAGTCACATCACCGTTCCGGTTTAGCCTATATTTTGGCTAGGCTCTTGGGCTGGGAAGCAAAAGCCTATGATGGTGCGTGGAGTGAATGGGGCAATCGCCTCGATAGTCCTATTATTACTGGAGAATCACCGTCGTGAGTTTCACATCTCGATTAAAAAAAGAATTATTTATTAAGGCGCAAAACCTTGTACCACAGCATCAATTGAGCCGTGTGGTAGGTAAAGTTGCTGCGAGCGAAAATCCAGTTGTGAAAACTGCTGTTATTCATGCATTTAAAACCAAATATGGGATTGATTTGTCGATTGCTGAACAAGGCAATGCACTGAAATATAAATCTTTTAATGAATTTTTTACTCGTGCTTTGAAAGAAGGTGTACGTCTGGTTGACGAAAATACAGACAGTATTGTATCACCTGCCGATGGTGCAATTTCTCAGATTGGTAAAATTACTGCGGGTGAAGTATTTCAAGCAAAAGGTCAAAGCTTCTCTGTAGAGAAATTAATTGGTGACCCACAACTTGCTCAACCGTTTCAAGACGGTGAGTTCGCGACAGTCTATTTATCTCCACGTGATTACCACCGTGTTCACATGCCATTTGCAGGTACATTAACTGAAACGTTATATGTACCGGGTGAGCTATTTTCAGTAAATCAGGTGACTGCTGAAAATGTACCGGGACTATTTGCTCGTAATGAACGCATGGTGTGTTTATTTGATACGGAACTTGGCCGTATGGCTGTTGTTTTAGTAGGTGCAATGATTGTTGCTGGTATTGAAACTGTAGCGACAGGTAAAGTGAAACCTTCAGGTCGTATCGAATTACAGCATCATCATTTGAAGCTGGAAAAAGGTGCCGAGCTTGGACGTTTTTATTTAGGTTCTACAGCTGTTATTTTATTTGAAAAAGATAAGATTGAATGGGAACAACGTTTTAAAGCCGAGTCTGTGGTTGTAATGGGCGAGCGCATGGGACATACAGTTTAATAAACGATATAACCCATATAAAACAAGTAAACCCTGAGTTTAATTATTCAGGGTTTATTTTTTTGATTTAAACTATATAAAAACACAATATATTATGTTGTTTGGAATTATATTATATATAAATATAATTATTATTAAGTGATCTAAATTAGTACATTATATGAATGTAGGCCATTCATATGTGGTTAAAGTGAGCAAAAATATTAATATAATTAAAATTTTATAAATAAAAAGAGAAATAAATATTCAAGTTAGACTTAAGTCTTAATTTTTAATTTATTTAAAGATAAGTTATTAAATATAAAAAATTATTTAACTTTTAGAACAGCGAATAACTTTTTTACATACTACATAAATACAGCTTTGGCACACTGCTTGCTAACTATTCAGGACCTTACTGTAATTTTCATATTTTTTAGGTTCTAAAATCATGTTAAAAGTTAAACGCCTGACAGCTTCGGTTTTATCTGTACTTTGTATTTCACTCAGCCATGCCAATGATTTTAAAGTTTTAAATCAAATTTCAAAACAGCCTACTCAATTTCAAACTGGCGAATATAAAGGCAATTATTACGTTCCATCTACTTTAAATACCATTATATGGGGCTATTTACCGAATCGGGATGCCAAACCCGTACTTACTGTTCCATCGGGTAGTGTTGTGACATTTGATACGGTTTCTCATGAAGGTTTGCTTGAAGACCAAGGACGTAATGCTGAAAAGTTCTTTAAATCGAAGGGCGTAAATTCTAATGAAATCTTGGAAGAAGCAAAAACAATTACGCAGTCAAATTTAAAGCATGATTTTCATAAAGATGGGCCACATATTGTGACAGGTCCTGTTGCAATTGAAGGTGCACAGCCCGGTGATATTTTAAAGGTTGAAGTACTTAAAGTTGAGCCACGTGTTCCTTATGGTGTCATTTCAAATAGACATGGTAAGGGTGCTTTAGTCGGAGAATTTCCTAAAAAAGAAAAGCAAGAAAATGCATCAGCTGAGCATCCTGAACGTTATGGAAATGTATCGATTTTCACACCAATTGAAAAAAATGCTAAAGGTGAATACGAAGGTGTATTAAAAACGGAATCGGGTAAATCAATACGTTTTCCACTGTATCCTTTTATGGGAATTATGGGCGTAGCAGCAAATACTTCTGAACCTGTTCATTCTGTACCACCTGCAATGTATGGCGGAAATATTGATATTAATGAATTAGGTGCAGGTTCAACAGCCTATTATCCTGTTCAGGTCAAAGGCGCGTTATTTTATACGGGTGATAGTCATTTCGCGCAAGGGGATGGTGAAGTAGCATTAACTGCATTAGAAGCTTCAGCACGTGCGACACTAAAATTTACCTTGCTCAAGGCGGGTAAAGATAAAATACCGGGTAAAGAGTTAACACAACCTTTAGCTGAAAATGCTGAGTTTTGGATTACGCCGGGACTTGATGAAGATCTGGATGAAGCAATGAAAAAATCTACACGAGAAGCTATTCGTTTCTTAAACCAAGAATACGGCATTGATGAAGCAATAGCGTATGCGTATTTAAGTGCCGCAACTGATTTTGAAGTTTCACAAGTTGTAGATAAAACAAAAGGTATTCATGCAAAAATCCGAAAAGCTGATTTTAAAGAGTTTGAGAGTAAATAATTAAGTGAACTAAGCTTGGTATTTAAAATATTAAATACCAAGTTAAATTCATTTCAACTATTAATAATTTTTAAATATTTTATAATTGAGTATAATAATTTTATCAAATATTTATCAGTATAAAATCTAATGCAATCACTTCCGAATATTCTACTATGTCTTGCTGCATTATTAACATTTTGTGCTGCACTACTTCATTTTATTTGTATATTTTGGGGAGCAAATGGTTTCCGGTTCTTAGGGGCAGGTAAAAGTATTGTCCAGATGGTAGAAAGAGGGCATTGGTATCCTAATTTTACAGCTATAGCTGTCGGTTTAATCCTGACTGTATGTTCTATTTATGCCTTCCTTGCAGCAAAGGGAATACAGATATTACCTTTTACCAAACTTATTTTGTCGCTTGTCGCAGTTATATTTCTGATCCGTGGTTTTGCTTTTCCATGGTTAAAGTCAAAATTTGTCGGAAATAGTGATTTATTTTGGTATGTCAGCTCAGCCTTTTGTTTAATACTGGGCACTTTATATGCCGCAGGCGTATATTTAATTTGAAATGAATATATTTTAGGTTAAGTAGAATTAATCATTTTAAAAAATAAAAAGGGAGCTAGGCTCCCTTTTTTAACTATTTAGTCCAACCATATTTTTTGAAAATAGTATTGCCTTGCCGAGATGATAAAAAATCTACAAAATGTTTAGCTTCAGCATCTTTTAGACTATGTTTTGTTAATGCTACACCTGTATCGCGATAGACAACCAGCTCTGGTTCGATAGGTATAATTTGCCCAATGTTAGGGTTACTCACTCCCCAAATATTAAAGACTACCCAAGCATCGTAGCTACTATTTTCTTCCCAGTTTTTCTTAGCAATACCTGTGTTTGCTGCATACATTGCAATATTTTTTCGAAAGGATTTGGTTAATTGAATATTTCCCGTTCTACCAGCAATATCCTCCCACATACCGACTTGACCTGCACCATGCGTAACTAAAACTTTAATGTTGGGTTTGGCTAGGTCTTTAAATCCTTTAATATTTTTAGGGTTTCCGTTACGCACTAAAATGGCTGCGGGGCGTAAATATAAAGGTTCGACCGAGTCTTTTATAATTTGTTCAGAAAAAGCATTTTCGAAATCAGACATCATGGCCTCGGAACCACTATATATAACATCGGCATCTAGTTTCGCTTGGTCAGACCATTGAGAAGTAGGACCAGATGTTACGTTGACTGCTATTCCAGTTTTACTGGTGAATTGCTTAGCTGCTTCTTTCATTGCAGGTGCTGGCCCACCAGGACCATATACCTGAATGTCTGCAAAACTATAGATCGGTAGAGAACTGAGAGTAAGGTAAATCAGGTACTGTATAAATTTATATTGTTTTGACATTTTAATCGCTATAGTAATTAAGAAAATATCAGCATATATTTTTTATTATTTAAATGGGATTAATTTTTGCAACGATATTTATAATGTTTTTTTTAAATATATTTTAATTAAATTTTAACTAGCTATATCTAAATGTAATTTATTTTGAGTTGAATATGAATGTGGTTGCTTTTATGGTAGTTTATATTTTATAAATTGATTATTTAAAAATATATAGTGTAAATAATAGAGGATTAATCCCTTGATTAGAAAAAGTAATTTTCTTTTTAAAATTTTATTTAGCAGTGCTTGTTTGGTGTCTGACTCTGCTATGGCCGCTCCAATTACAGATTTGAATAAGCAAATTGTGAGCGAAAAACCAGGCTCAATATTGTCTCTAGAACAGCAAGATGTGACGAATTTATTTCCTCATGCAGATCAGCGCTTGTTGGTAAATTATCGTAGTCGAGGTATTCAGGGCGAACCTATTGTTGCATCGGCTTTTATTTTATTGCCGAAAGGAACACCACCAAAAAAAGGCTGGCCGATACTTGCTTGGGCACATGGCACGACTGGAGTTGCTGATACCTGCGCGCCTTCTGGTGATTATGTTGGTGGGCCAGTTCATTCATATCAAGAAGTTGCTTCCAAAGCTTTAGATGGTTGGCTTGCACGTGGCTACGCAGTTGTTGCACCTGATTATCAAGGTTTAGGCACATTAGGCGCGCATCCCTATATGAATGCAAAGAGCCAACTGCATACAGTGGTTGATGCAGTGCGTGCATTACATTTGCTTAAGCCCAAAAGTTTTAATAAACAGTGGTTAGTGATGGGACACAGTCAAGGCGGGGCTGCGGCAATTGCAGTATCTGCCTATGGTCAAAAAGATGCGCCCGAACTCGATTTGAAAGGCGCGATAGCCCTTGCACCAGGTGGCTATCAATATGAAGGTATTGCAGAATATGTACAGAGTCATCCAAACCCAGAACCTAGTGTAGCTGCATTTTTTCCCATTGTGTTATTGGGTGCGCAAGCAGCTGAGCCAAGTATTGTTCCTGAAAATTTAGTAAGTCCCGAAATGAACACGGTACTGACTCAAGCGCGCAGCCGTTGTTTATCTGAACTTCAAACTGATTTAAAGAAATCTCCTTCGAGCATATTTCGACCTAACGCTGATTTAAAACCTCTCTTGGTTTATCTAAAACAACAGTCGATTGAAAATATGGTACCTACCGTACCGTTAATGATTGTTCAGGGTTCTAAAGATCATTTAGTCGACCCTAGAGGGACATCTGCCTATTACCAGCAGTTATGTAAATTAAAAAAACCAGCCATCTATCAAACGATTGATGGCGGAGATCATCGTGATGCATTGCGTCAGAGTAATACTTTTGCCACTAACTTTTTAAATGTAATAGAGAAAAATCAAAGTAATTCGTATTGCTCGACTTCTAGGTAAATGGTTTTAAATGCTACAAAAAAGCCGACTTTTCATGAGTCGGCTTTTATATTTGAAGGGGGGATTTTAGGTCATGTTATAGAGTCTTTCTTTAGGGAAAACTGCTGTAAAAGTGGAACCTTCATTTTCTTTAGATTGCACATCTAAATAAGCGCCATGCTGCATCAATACGTGTTTTACAATCGCTAAACCTAAACCTGTACCACCTGTTTGGCGACTACGGTCACTGTCTACGCGATAGAAGCGTTCAGTCAGGCGTGGTAAATGTTTTGGATTAATTCCAATGCCTGTGTCTTGTACACTAAAGTAAGCATGTTCACCGTCGTCATGCCAGCCAATGGTAATGGTTCCGCCTTTTGGGGTGTATTTGATGGCGTTAGTAATTAAGTTACTAAACGCACTGGCGATTTCCATGTCAGAACCAATCAGGTCACAATGGCTATCAATATGTAAATTCAGCGTATGGCCATAATCGGCATTGTAGGCCTGAGCATCATCAAAGAGTTGATTCATTAAACTCGGCATTTCAATAATCTGATTTTTTGCAATTTTCTTATTATTTTCTAAATTTGATAACAGTAGTAAATCATTCACTAAAGCATTCATGCGCTTGGTTTGTGACTGCATCTGGTCAAATGCACGTTTCCAGCGTGGACTAATATCTTCCTGATCGGTAAAAGTCTCGATATAACCGCTGAGTACGGTTAATGGCGTACGAAGTTCATGCGAAATATTATCTACAAAGTCTTTACGCATCTGTTCAAGGTTGTGCATACGCGTAACGTCATAAGCCACCAGTAAACGACTTTCTCCACCAAATCGTGTGAGCTTAACCTGTACATATCGGTCATCATCAAAGTTGGAATGGAGTTTGATACCGTCGGGGGCCTGGTCAATATTGTTAAAATATTCAATAAAACTAGGCTGGCGTAAAATCGTTAATAAATTTCGGCCACGATCAAGAGGACTAATGCCTAATAAGCGTTCAGCAGCAGGGTTCCACCATTCAATTTGATGTTGGTCATCAATCAGAACAACCGCTTCAGCAAGTGCAACTAACGAGGATTGAGCTCGGTCAATTAAACCGACCATTTCGGCCTGAACAATTCGTTCCTGACGCTGAGCACGGTAAACATTAAACAATAATGCCCCCCAAATCCCATTAAGATTTGGAGGTACGTCATAAGGCTTATTTGCAATCCAGTCATTGACCAGATATAAAGAACGCAACTGGAGTGTAAAAAAACCCACAAAAGCGATAAAAATACAGCTCCAGAAATACCCAAGGCCTAAACCGACTAAACCGGCAATAATTAGAAAAAATAATAAAAGCCGTAAATCTTGTTTGGCAAACGTCCATAAACTACTGTAACGGGAAAGCTTTTGTTCACGTACCTGTTCAGGGACGGGGTAGGGTTCATACATAAATCTTGGTTAACCTGCGGCTAAATCTGCACGTGTTGAGAAGCGGTAGCCAGTTCCGCGCACTGTCTGAACAAATCGGTCAACACCAAAAGGTTCTAAAACTTTACGCAAACGACGGATGTGCACATCGATAGTTCGATCTTCGATATATACATTACCGCCCCATACCTGATCGAGCAACTGGGCACGTGTATATGCTCGCTCTGGATGGGTCATAAAAAACGCAAGTAAGCGATATTCAGTTGGACCCATTTCTAAAATACTGTTGCCGAAGCTTACGCGTTGGCTTACAGGATCAAGAATTAAACCATTGGCGTCAATCATTTTTTCGCCACTTAATGCATTTGCACGACGTAAGACTGCTTTAATACGTGAAACCAGTTCACGTGTTGAGAAAGGCTTCGTCATGTAATCATCTGCGCCAGCGTCAAGACCTTGTACTTTATGGTCTTCTTCTCCGCGAGCGGTGAGCATAATTACTGGAATTTCTGCTAAGTTCTCATCTCGTTTTAAGCGGCGACATAAATCGACACCACTTACGCCTCCAGGTAACATCCAATCGAGCAAGATAAGCGCCGGACGTTGGTCGACGATAATTTGATGAGCTTGTTTGGCATCTTCCGCCTGTAAACACTGAAAGCCTGCCATGTCCAAAGATGTATGGATCATTTCGCGAATAGGAAGCTCATCATCGACAATTAAAATATAGTCATCTTTCACAGCGCAATATCCTATAGATTTAACGGTGAACCGTTTTGTAGTTATGACAGGCTTATTACAAAGATTAATTATGACAATTTCATTGCAGAAAAGTCTATAAAATTAAAATTAGCAATAATTTGTGACAAAAGTAAGGCAAAGATGTGACCATATGATGACATGAAAGATTAAATATTATTAAAAACATTCAATAAGTTAATGCCTTAAAAGCTTAAATAGTTTTGCACATTTTAGAGTGTCAAAAAACTTTCATATTATTTTGAAACCTTGGCCAATAAAGATAAGAATACAATGCGGCATGCGGTTAAAACCTGTTCAAGAGACTGCTCAAACCCTCCCATGACCCATCGAATTGCAATTTGAGTGACATATCCATTTAAGCCAGTGGCGATTAAAGAGAGCTCATTTTCGTTGTGTTGGATTTGTGGCATGGTGAGCATAACAAAAGCCTGAATCATGCGATCAAACTGTGCAAGTGTTTCTTGAATGGTTGCCTGATTATGTAATTCTTGTACCAAAACTGCGTCAACATAGACAATGCGGGCTAACCGTGGGTCATTTTTTAATGTAGTCAGCAGTGCTCGTAAACCAGCATCTACCATTTTTTCTGGATCTGGTGTCGCTTTAATTACGGCTTGCATTAAGTTTTGCTGCAATTCTTCAATCATTTTTAAAAAAATCGTTTGGAATAAATCCTCACTTTTTTTAAATGATTCATAAAAATAACGTTCAGTCAGTTTTGCCTCTTGGCAGACATCTTTGACAGTAACTGAAAAAAAACCAAGTGTTCCATAGGTGGCAATACCGGCTTCAATCAATTTTTCTCGGCGTGCCTCTTTACGTTCTGAAAGAGATAACCCTTTGAACTGACGTTCTTTACTCACACTTTTGGTTTTCTTTTTACTGGTTGAGTCGTTTGTCGCCATAAATAAAACGTATCCTAAAGAAGGGTTTCCTAATTTATCAGTTTTTACCAAATATGCTCACTATGATAAAGCTCTCAGCAGAATTGTGCCATTCTATCTGAAATTACAGTGTACTATATTGACAATGGATATTGTCAAAATTATATTGAAGATGTCTGAATTGCACATGCAATGAACCGGTTGTGCAAATATCGAAAAACAAAGGATGGACAATGAAAAATTTTAAAAACAAAGTCGCTGCAATTACGGGCGCAGGTTCTGGCATTGGGCAACAACTCGCAATTCTTTTGGCACAACAGGGCTGCCATCTTTCGTTGAGTGATATTAATGAACAAGGGCTACAAAAAACTGTCGAGCTTTTAAAGCCGTACAACGATATTACCGTTAGCACAAAAAAGCTTGATGTTTCTGATCGTGAATCAGTAAAGCAGTGGGCTCAAGAAACTGTGCAAGATCATGGTTGTGTTAACCTGATTTTTAACAATGCTGGGGTGGCTTTAGGCTCAACTGTTGAAGGTGCAACTTACGAAGATTTAGAGTGGATCGTTGGAATTAACTTCTGGGGCGTGGTTTACGGAACTAAAGAATTCTTGCCGTTTATTAAGCAAACTCAAGATGGCCATATTATTAATATCTCAAGCTTGTTTGGTTTAACTGCTCAACCGACACAATCTGGCTATAACGCAACTAAATTTGCGGTGCGTGGTTTTACCGAATCACTCCGCCAAGAGTTAGATATTGAAAAAAGTGGTGTAAGTTCTTTGTGTGTGCACCCAGGGGGAATTCGGACCAACATTGCTAAGGCTGCAAAAATGAGTGATAGCCTGAGTACTTTAGGTATGGACCCTGCTAAATCGATTCAAAATTTTGACAAGTTACTGCGTACTCCACCCGAAGAGGCAGCACGTCAGATTTTAGAAGCGGTATTGAAAAATAAACGCCGCTTACTCATCGGTAGTGATGCAAAACTTCTTGATGTATTCCAGCGCTTATTCCCAACTGGATATCAACGTGCTTCTACCATTGTGACCAAATGGATGAAGTAATTTTAAATTCAAAAAAAGCCATCAATTGATGGCTTTTTTTATAAGAATTGATTGGTTCTAAATAAGAACTTTGATCTTCTTTTTCTTCCAGATAAATTGGTAGTACAGTCCTTGAATAATACACAAACTGACAAATGCCAAAGCGTAGGCAAACCAGATACCTTTAAGTCCCCACATTGAGCTAAACCAATAAGCACATGGAATTTCAATAAACAAAATAGCAGAAATATTAATGAGCATAGGGACAGTCACAGTGCCACTTGCACGCATGATTGATGCAAAAATGGCACCTGCACCAAAAAATAAAATTGCCCAAAGCACAATAAATAAAAGTTGTTGGCCTAATACCACAACAGTTGGGTCGGTAATGAACAGAGCCATGAGGTATTTTGAAAATAGATAGCCCAGTACAATTAAAGCACCCGTAAATAAAAAGTTCATGCCTAAGGCAGTACGAGTCACACGAGATAACAAATCAGGTTTACCCGCGCCAATTGCCTGTGCTGCAAAAATTGAAGCTGCAATTGAAATAGAGATAGCAGGGAACTGAATGTAATTGAGTACCTGATTTACTGCGCCATAGGCTGCTGTAGCATGCGATCCATAATGGTTGACCAATCCGACAATAACTAAGCCTGCCATTGAGGTGGTAATCATTTGAATGCCGGTTGGAACACCTAAGCGTAAAATGATTTTACTCAGTTCTGAATTATGACGGATATGTTGCAGAAGCTGACGATTCGGTCTAAGCGGATGCTTTTTCTTGTTTAGGTAAATTGCAAGAAAAATTAAAATAGCCACATACCCTGTTATGGTTGCAATAGCTGGTGCAATAATACCCAAAGCAGGAAAGCCGAAATAACCTTTAAGTAGAATTGGGGTAATCACCAAACCAATTACACTGGTTAAGGCAAGGGCAAGTAAGGGAGTCGTGCTGTCACCCACACCACGTAAAATTGATGTGTAAATAATATAAACAAACAGAAGCGGACTACCAGCCAGCATCCATTGCACATAAGGCAAAGAGAGGTGCATGACCTTTGGATCTGTGCCTAATAGCTCTAAAATATCATGTGCAAAAAACACCCCAATAATCGCGGTAATTACTCCACCAATCAGTGTCATAAATAGGGTGGAGCCGACCACACTTTGGACTTTCTCTATATTTTGCGCGCCCCATGCTTGCCCTACTAAAACTGTCGTACCAGTTGAAATACCAATAATAAAAGCGAGGAGCAAAAATAAAATAGGGAAAAAAACCGAGACGGCAGCAATCGCATCTACCCCCATCATTTGACCAACGAAGATGGTGTTAATGGTTCCCGACAAGTTCTGCAAAATATTGGTTGCGATCAGCGGTAACAAGAAAACAAAAAATGTTTTCCATAGATTTTGCTGATGAATTAAAGACTGTCTTGGTGGCATGTGTTCTCCATCGCCCATCTCTTTGATGAGCGGGGCAGATATCCAACTTAGCATAGTTGGAGCAAATGGCTTGTAGTGTTTTTACTATGCTAAGTGACTAAATTTATTAACATTGATTCAAAATTTCTCCAGCTTTTTGCAGAGTCTCATCATTTTTAGCAAAGCAGAAACGAATTAGGCGTAAGGACTCTGGCGCGTGCTGATAGAAAACTGAAACAGGAATAGCCACAATTTTGTGTTGTTCGGCAAGGAATTGACACATTTCAACATCGTTCAGGTCAGGTCTAATTTGGCTGTAATCGAGATTTTGAAAATAAGTGCCTTGAGAAGGCTTAAGCAAGAAACGACTATTATGGATCACCTGATTAAAACGATCTCGTTTAGTCTGGTAAAACTGCGAAAGCTCTTGAATATGTTCTGGATGTTGCTCCATATATTGCGCTAGGGCAATCTGACAAGGTGTAGTGCCACAGAAATTCGCATATTGGTAAATCTGGCGGAATAAACGCATTAACTCAGGTGAAGCGACGCAATAGCCTGTTTTCCAGCCTGTGACATGAAAGGTTTTTCCAAAAGAACCAATCACAAAGCTACGCTCTCTGAGTTCTGGAAAATGCAATGCGCTAAAGTGTTGTTGACCGTCAAAAACTAAATATTCATAGACTTCATCGGATAAAATCACAATGTTTTTATCTTGAATCAGTTCAATAAGTTCTAACCAGTCTTGTTTATCCCAGATTGTCCCTGTCGGATTATGGGGAGTATTCACCACAATCATACGAGTTTTGTCATTAATCAAATCTTTAACGTGTTGCCAGTTCACCTTAAAGTCTGGAGCTTCAAGCGCAATATGAATCGCTTTACCACCTGCTAACTGAACAGAAGGGCCATAGCTGTCATAACTTGGGTCAAAAATAATGACTTCATCGCCCGCATTGATGCAGGCCTGTATGGCACAAAAAATTGCAATGGTTGCGCCAGGAGTAATGGTAATTTGCGTTACAGGATCAAGTTGAAGTTGGTCGCGTTGCTGAAATTGTAAAGCAAGCTGTTCACGTAAAGCGAGAATACCATCACCAGATGGATATTGGTTATGTCCAGCCAAAGTTGCCTGAGCTAAAGCTTCCAGCAGGGCAGGCGGTGCTGGAAAATCTGGAAAGCCCTGCGACAGGTTGAGTGCACCTAGTCGCTGTGCCATTGCCGTCATGGTACTGAAAATAGTAACGCCTTGCGTGGCCAATTTTGACTGAAGCTGTAGCATATTGTTCTCTTATTAAAAATATTTAAAGTTATAAAATTGATTCGATAACCGCCCGTATTACGCCTAGTGTTAAGCCGATAAATGCCCCGACTACAACACCATTCACACGGATCATATGTAAGTCGCCACCGACTTCGTTTTCAATCTTCCCGATCATTTCACGTGAGTCCCATTCATGAATGCGTTCACTGACATAACGAATGATTTTATGGCTATATTGGTCCGTAAAATTCATCGCAAGACCTGTCATTTCATGATTTAAAACTTCGCGGACTTTTGCATTCTGAACGAGATTTTCACCCAACTGTTGAATAGCGGCCTGAAGGTTCATTGCGATACCAGAGTCTTTTTTCATTAAATCTTCTTTAATGGCATCACACAAAATGGTCACTGCACCACTAATAAAATTCAAGACTTGTGGACTATCTAAAAGGGCATCTTTCCCGCTGTTGAGGCGTTGACTGGCAGCACTGTCCGGTTTTGCCAGCTCAAGCATGAGAGCATGCGCTACCGTTTCAATTTCTTGGCGCCATGGGTGTTCATGGTCTGCCAGCATCGATTCTACTTTTTCAACCAGTGAATCGATCGTCCGTTGTTGAACATCAATACCAATCCAGCTTGCACCTTTTGCAAGTGACCAGACACCAAGTGCTTTAAACATTTTTCGGGTTAATTCACGGGTCTTATCTGGATTTTGTACCACCCACTCATGAGCGATATCGAGTCCGCGTTGTAAAACGTCTTGGTGAAAGTCATTTTCCAGCACGGCGCGTAACATTTCACTCGCAAGTTTGTTAACTTGTGTATTACGTACCCACTGCACACTATTGTTTTGCACAAAATTTGCAATTTGCTCTTGGCTGACAAACTCAAAAATTTTCGGCACAGTTTGCTGAATAAGCTGCACCACTTGTGTATTGTTTTGAGGACTTGCCAGCCATTGACCAATTGCGAGGCTTAAGTCAGTTTTTTCTAAGCTTCGTTCTACCACTTGAGGTGAAAGAAAATTTTCCTGTACAAAACGGCCCATTGACTCTGCAATACGCGCTTTATTACGTGGAATAATTTCGGTGTGATCGCGTAGAAATTTAGGAATGGGTAATTTACCAAAGGGGTTCCGAAACAGAACTGTAATGGCATACCAGTCAGCTAATCCACCAACTACACCAGCTTCTGCTCCTAGCATCAAAATATGAATAAATTCTGTGTATTCTGGCAGAAAGCGATCGGCCACCATCAGCGCAACCCACAGCACAATCACGATGATAAGCGCTAGAGTGGCAAAATATTTGCTACGTTTAAGACTGGGCACGTGGTGAACTTCTTCTGCCATGTTCATAAATTTATCCTGTTCATTTTTGTTTTACTGGCGGCTCAGGCGGGGGCAACAGCTCTCCTGTCGGACTCAATCCATATTTTTGTCCGATTGATTTCAAGATCAATGTCGCATCAAAAGCGTCCTGAGGAGCCTGCTTTTGATCCCGATAACATTCAATAGTATACGACACTTGAACAGGGTCGATATTGACCACTTGTGGGTAATCATAGAACGGATCATGCCAGAAACCTGGGTAGCGGCGACCGTAACCATATGGGTAAAAGCTTGGGGCAGATGGGTAAACCACAGCCTGACGTGGTGGTTTCTGACTTTGATTACTTGGGTCATTTTGCACTTTAAAAAAGCGGAAACCTTTTTGTACCGTCGTTTGTGCTGATTTTACCAAGGTAATTTCTTCGGCTGCGCCATAACTCATGTTTGGGTCGGCTTGAAAGCTGATCCGAAAAGTTTGTGCATTGAGAGGATAGGCCGAGAATTGTCCGAGTTGGTCAAAGGTTCTTGGTTTACTTGGCATTGTCGCACAGGCAGTTAAAGTTAAGGCAGTGCCTAAAGCTAAACAAAGAGAGAGATATTTCATGATGAACTCCCAGCTGAGCATTAAAGAATGGATGACTCAGCGTTAAAAATTAAGAAGTTTTAAAAACTACTGTTGGGTTCTAATAAAAATTCGGTTTCCTCTGGAGTGGAGACACGTCCAAGAATCGCATTGCGATGAGGATAACGTCCAAAGCGATCTATAATCACTTTATGCTTTTTCTCAAAGCTTAAGTTAATTTCATTGCCGAGGCGTTGAAATAGTTTGAAGGCAAACTCATGGATCAATTTTGATTCACTATGCATAAACGGCATATATAAAAAAGAGCGTTGCTCTGGATTAAGCTGTGCGTCCAATTGCAAACTAATAGCTTCTTGTGCCAAAGCTAAGGCTAAGCTGTCATAGGCAAAAGATTGGGGCTGATCACGATAAATGTTGCGAGAAAACTGGTCTAGTACAATAATCTCTGCCAGACGGCCTTCAGCCGTTTTTCGCCAAGACCAGAGTTCTGCTTGAGTTGCCTGTCGATGAACGTCAGAAAAATTTTCACGAATTTTTTTGTCAAAATCATCACTTTTTGCAAACCAAAGTGAACGGTGTTCAGGTGAAAACCAGAAGTTTAAAATGTCTTGATCGTTCATGATATTGACAACTCTTTAGCAATTATTCTTCAATAAAATCACAATTCTTTCGTGTCTTAAATAACAAGATTGTGATAAAAATTGCCAAACTGGAATGATGTGAGTATATAAATAGCCGTATCATCTCACGATTTTGTATATAGTGATCTTTAATAAGCGAGCAAATGCATGAGTCAACCCACTACACCATCTCAATCAGTTATTCCTGCTTGGGTGGATTCGTCGCTACTACAAGGCATGTTACGTGGAATAGAGCGTGAAAGCCTACGTATGCAAAGTAATGGGTTCTTATCGCAAGAGTTACATCCAAAAGCATTAGGTTCGGCTTTAACACATCCGCAAATTACGACTGATTATTCAGAAGCATTGATGGAGTTTATTACCTCACCAAAGCCAACGATTGGTGAGGCTTTGAATGAGCTCACCGATATTCATGCGGTTGTGCATCGTCATTTAGAAAATGGCGAAAAACTCTGGCCGCTGTCTATGCCATGTATGTTAGACGACAATGAAGAACGGATTCGTCTAGCGCAATACGGCACTTCTAATATTGGTCGCTTTAAAACACTATATCGCCGTGGTTTGGGAATTCGATATGGTCGTCGTATGCAGACGATTTCAGGTGTGCATTACAACTTATCTTTTCCTGATACGCTTTTTGCTGAATTGCAGGCACAAGAAACAGATGAACAATTAAAATCATTAAGTTTGCAGGATTATCGCAGCCATCGTTATTTTGGCCTCATTCGTAATTTTATCCGCTTAACACCACTGGTTATGTTTTTAGTGGGAGCGAGCCCAACAGTATGCCGCTGTTTTTTAACCGGACATAAACATCAGTTGTTGCCTTTAATCAAAGGTTCATACTATTTGCCGTATGCTACAGCTTTACGGATGGGACGCTTGGGCTATCAAAACTCTGCTCAAAAAAGCTTGGGTATTCATTACAACAATTTGGCTGGCTATCTGGATGGTTTACAAAAAGCCGTTCATTCTCCTTACCCACCATTTAGCCGTTTAGGGTTAAATGATGCCGCTGGTGAGCCGTTGCAAATTAATGACCATGTTTTGCAGATTGAGAATGAATATTACAGTCTGGTCCGTCCAAAACAGGTACCTCAAGCAGGTGAAACGCCGTCTCAAGCCTTAAAAAATCGAGGGGTGGGATATGTTGAGCTACGTGCTGTTGATGTAAACCCATACTCGGCAATTGGTGTTGATGAAACAACGGCAGGCTTCCTTGAAGTGTTAGCACTTTATTGTTTGCTAAGTGACAGCCCAGAGTTATTAGGCCCTGAGCAAGACTTGATTGAAAAGAACCAGACGGAAGTGGTAAACCGAGGTCGTGCACCGAACGCAACCATTACAGATTCAAATGGGTCTTATCACATCGAAGATTGGGCACGTTTGCATATTGCTCAAATGCAAGATTGTGCAGAATTACTCGATCAGACTTATGCAACAGACTTATACAGTTCAGCATTGGCAGTTATGCAAGCGCGAATTGATGAAGTTGATGAAACTTTATCTGCCCATGTCATCGACGATACGCTAAAGCATGGTGGAACTTGGAGTTTTGGTAGTCACATGGCGCAATTACATGCTGAAAGTTATGAACAGCATGAGCTTAGTGTGGGCACTTTGAAACATTTTGAACAGTTGGCTGCACAATCTTTACAGCAGCAAGAACAACTTGAGCACGATACTCAGATCAGTTTTGATCAATATCTTGAACAATATCGATAATAAAACGAGGTTTTACATGCGATTAAGTTACCGTTTGGTGAGTGGACTACTTGTTTTAGCAAGTATTGTCGGCATGTCTTTTGCGTTGTATCTGGAACATGTAAAAGGTTTAGAGCCATGTCCGCTCTGTATTTTTCAACGTGTTGGCTTAATGGCAATGGGCCTTATAGCACTGATTGCATTTTTGCATAACCCAGTTTCTAATGCGGTTAAACGCTTTTATGCATTTTTGGCTGGCATCGCGATTTTATGGTCAGTAAGTGTGGCAGGACGTCATGTCTGGCTACAACATTTACCCCCAGATCAAGTACCAAGCTGTGGTCCAGGCTTAAACTATTTAGTTGATGCCTTACCAATGAAAACAGTTTTACAAGAAGTCTTGTCGGGTTCAGGTGAGTGTGCAGCAATTGACTGGGCCTTCTTAGGCCAATCTTTACCAGTTTGGTCATTGGTCTATTTTATTTTGCTATTACTAGTCTGTTTATGGCAATTGTTCCGCTTCTATCCAGTGTTTAAGACCGCTAAAAAAAGAGTTTAAATAGAATAAAAAAAGCCCAACATTGTGTTGGGCTTTTTTTATTGTTTTAGAATTAATCAAAATATAAAAAAACGAATTGAAAAAAAGAATAATGTTGTAGACAGATAGGTCTGTTTTTTTATAAAGTGCAGCCGTTTTATATCCTTATGATTATAAAAAATGTTTTTTAATATCTTTAATGTTTTGGAAAAAATAGGATTAAGTGCACAGAAACGCGCGATCCACGTGCAATTTTCTAATGAATTGCTCAATCACCAAGTTTTTTTACAACGTATAGAAGGCCAACATCAGCTAAATGGGGGAATTGAAGCTGAGTTAATTTGCCTTTCGACGAATGCCCAAATTGCATTGAAGCAGTTTATAGGCGTTCAGGTTGCTGTTGATCAGGTTACAGATTCTGGCCAATTATTTCGAACCACAGGAATTGTGACTGAAGCCAGTTATGGCCAAAGTGATGGTGCTTTAACGCTTTATAAATTGACCTTAAAAGACGCGACAAATTTATGGCATAAACGCCGTAACAGTCGTGTTTTTATGAGTAAAAGTATCGTAGAAATTACCGAAGTTCTATTTAAAGAATGGCAAGAAAAAAGTCCACTTTTTGCGACAAGTTTAAGCCTAGACCTGAGTGGGTTAAGCCGGGGTTATGATACTCGTCCATTTATCATGCAGCATAATGAATCCGACTATGACTTTCTTACGCGTTTATGGCGAAGTGAAGGCGTGAGTTGGCTAATTGATGAATCAGAGCTTTTTGTTCCTCATTTTACTGCTCCAGTACAGGCCCAAAAGCTTAGATTAATTGATGATAATAACCAGTACCAAGCTTTAGCACGCCGTAGCATTCGCTATCACCGAAGTAGCGCGACAGAATATCAAGATAGTATTACGGGCTTTGTTGCGGTGCGGAGTCTGCAACCGACTGCGGTACATGTGCAACGCTGGCAGCCCGATGCCTTATCACAAGAAGAAGGCGCTGGTTCTGTCATCACGACCCATACACATTCAGATAACTTTGATTCGGCGAGTTTAAGCCTTGAGCAAGCATGGCACATGAGTCCTGCTTGGATGCAAGATTTAAAAGGTAAGGATCAGGCTACTGCTTCAACTAGTAATCAGCTAGAGAAACTGAATCAGCAGTTTAATGACATGTATGCCAGTCAGGCCAAATACTTCAAAGCTTATAGCAGTGTTCGAGATAGCCAAGTCGGCTATTGGTTTAATCTTCGAGAGCATCCTGAAGTTGATCAACATGAAGGGGTTGATCAAGAGTTCCTGATTATCGCTAAAAATTTCTTCAACCAAAACAATTTACCAAAAGATCTACATCAGCAAGTTAGTCAGTTACTAACCCAAAGTCGTTGGGATAAAGATGGTTATGACGATATTGAGCGTCAAGGTAATGAGCTGACTTTAATTCGCCGTCAAATTAAAACTGCACCTGAATATAATCCAGAACAGCATCGTCCGATTGCCTACCCACAAAGAGCGAAAGTCGTGGGGCCAGAGGGAGAGACTATTTATGTCGATGAATGGGGACGTATCAAAGTACGTTTTCTATTTACCCGTAGTGATGATCATGGGCATGATGGTGGAGCAGGTAGCAATGACAATGATACAGATTCAGCTTGGGTTGATGTCCTGACTCCTTGGGCAGGAGAAGGTTATGGCGCACGCTTCTTACCGCGTATTGGTGAAGTGGTGGTCATTGACTTCTTTGATGGCAATATCGATCGTCCATTTGTGACGGGACGAATCCATGAAGCGCAGCGTTCACCGACCAAGTTTGATATAAAAGGACAGCTTCCAGATACTAAAAAACTCAGCGGTATTCGCAGTCAGGAAATCAGTGGTAGTGGTTTTAACCAATTACGATTTGACGATACGACAGGGCAAATCAGCACTCAACTACAAAGTAGCCATGCCGCAACACAGCTGAATTTAGGTAATTTAAGCCATCCTAAAGAACAAGCGACGAGCCAAGGTCGTGGTGAAGGATTTGAGCTTAGAACAGATGCATGGGGGGCGGTGCGTGCAGGTAAAGGGATGCTCATTAGTACCTATGCACAAGAGCAGGCAATTGCAGATCACTTAGAGGCTGCTCAAGCACAATCCTTACTCTCACAAGGCTATGAAAGCATGAAAATGCTCAGTGATGTTGCAGCAAAGCAGCAAACTGATGCCTTGAACGTGATTAACCGGTTGCCTAAATTCATCCAGTCACTTGAGCTAAAAACCACAGGGCAGGCATTAAATAGCACGGTAAATCTATTTAAAGAAGGGATTAATAACGATCCTATTCATGCGTTAAAAGACTGCGGTGGCTTTATTGAAGATATTGGTGCACTAGGTGGCGATGCAAAAGGAGTTGTAGATGAATTTAATATTTTCTTTAGCGATGCTAAAGATTCGGTAGAGAATTTAAAAGCCTTTATTGAAAATGTTGAAGAACATGGTGCGGACATTGTTAAAGGCAAACTCGCAAGCATTAAAGATCGAATTCATCAAAATCCATTTGAAAGTCTTAAAGAGGTCAGCAAAGTCTTAGCCAATGTCGAGACTAAAGACTTTGATTTGATGAGTGTATGCGGAACTTTTAGTAAAGGTAGCAAATTGGAAGTGACACCTTCTAAAGCATTGGGTTCTTTACAAGGCTTTATGGAGGGTTATACCCAAGGTTTAGAAAGTAGCTCGGATGCGGAACAGCAAGAACAAGGCAAAATCTTTAGACAAGCCCTTATGTTATTAGCATCGCCAAATGGCATTGCCCTAACCACACCTGAAAATATTATTCTGCAAGCTTCGCAAGATATTGCCGAAAGTGCTAGTGGTTCAATTAATTTAAGCGCACAGAAAAATATTATTGGGCATGCACAAGACAAAATTAGTCTGTTTGCTGCACAAAAGGGTTTTCGCGCTTATGCAGCAAAAGGAAAGCTCGAATTACAAGCGCAAGACGATGCCATTGAAGCGATTGCCAAGAAGGTCATCAAGCTTATTTCTACTGAAGAAAAAATTGAGCTTACAAGTCCAAAAGAAATTGTATTAACAGCGGGTGGATCTCAGCTCAAAATTAATGCGGATGGCGTATTTTCAACAACAGGCGGTAAGTTTGAAAGTAAAGCTGGACAGCATTTGTTTACGAGTGGGGCAACAGTAAATGCTGAGTTGCCGAAAATGCCTGAGAGTGGAATTTTTAGTCGAAGATTTGATTTTAGTGATATTTTCAATTTAGAAAATTTGAAAGAGGAAATTAGATTTAAAGTTATCAATAAAACAAAGAATACAGAATATGTTGGAATGTTAGATGAAATGGGTCGAACACCAAGAATATTTAGTGATTCATCAGATACTATTGAAATTCAATTTATTAGTAATAATGACAATAAAAGTATTATACCTACGAAGGAATTAAATGAAGATATTTATGATCATGATACTGGGGATTTTGTAGATGATGGAATTCAGAGCCAGCTTGCAGAAGCGCTAGATGATGAATATAAAGATGATCTAGAAGATGATTTTAATAAATTTGGAGTTTAAGAGATGAAACGCAGTCTAATATTGCTACTGAGCACATTTATCTCAATACAAGCTTTTGCTGAAGAAAATACTTGTGAAAAAATTTGGGATAGCTTCAAAAATAAGAATGAAAGTATCAAAACTGATAAGGTTAATATCCCATGTAAACAAATTTGGGAAGATAACAATAAAGCAAAGCTTGTAAAGACTATTGGCTTAAACCCAAAAGATCCTCAATGGATGTCAACAGGGGAATGTCAAGTTATTGAAGTGAATAAAAATAAATATCAAGTTTATTATGCTTATCTAAAAAATGATCATAGTGATATAAATATCATTAGTGATACTAATGGTAATTATTTTTCATATTTTAGAAATTTAGGTCGCTATGATATGTTTGAAGATAAGTTTTTTCCAACAAAAAAAGCGAATAAAAATGGTGTTGAGTTAAGTTGCCCTGGATTGGGGGATTTTGAGAAAATGAAACCTATTTTAAGTTCATATATCAATAATAAAAAAATTGATATTAAACGATTTAGTTTTGGGGACTTAAATAAATGAAAAATGGTAAATCTATAAATCAAAAGTCATATCCATTAACGCGATATGGATTTATTTGTGCCGTTTCAAGAATGGAATCTTCATCAGATTTAAGTTTACCCTTAACGGCACCAGTAAACATTAGAGCAAGCCAAAATAAAAATTCTCGGGGTTATATTGGTTTTTTCCAGTTTGGGGAAGCTGCACTTATCGATCTTGGTTATTATAAGCATTGGAAAGATAATTTTGATAAAACTGAAGGAAACGATTGGACTGGGAGTTGGATTGGACACAATGGTGTTAATTCTTTATCAGATTTTTTGAAATCTCCTGCTAAGCAGGTTCAAATTATTGGAGAATGGATAGATCTTCTTTGCAAACGATTAAGAAATAGAAGTTTTAATGAATACTATGGGAAAATAATAAATGGAATTGAAATTACTGAATCGGGTGCTATTGCAGGGGCTCATTTAGTTGGTGACGGAGGCTTAGGTTCTTTTTTAGGTATATCAGGGTTTAAAGGAAATTATAAAGAAGTAGATGGAAATAATGTTCATATTAGTAGATATATTGATATGTTTAACCATTATGACTTAGAAAGCTGTTGTAGTAGAAAAATATATATAATATTAAAAAATCAAATAGGACAAATAGCAAAAAATAAAAAAGTAACTATTGAATCTGAATATAGTGGTAAGTTTAAACAATCAAAGTTTATTGTAAATGCAGAGTCAGATGAGCAAGGACTATTACCTGTTATTATTAGACATCCGGGCAGTAACATTATAATTAAAGCAGATGATAAACAATCAGCTGTTATCACACAAGCCTCTGATAAAAAACAATCTATTGAATTAAGTGTAAGTGAAGATATTAAAATTCAATCTGTCTTACAAAAACCTGCTGAACCAGAGCCAAAACAAGAAAAAGTTGTCGTTGTTGAACAGAAAACTGGTGATTCAAAGAAAGAGGAGGTGAAAACAAATACTTCTAAAGATATAAAATTTGATATAGCCATAATAGAAAGTGATACAAATAGAAAAATAACAAGTATGAGGTTTTTCGTAAGATATAAAGGTAAGGTCAAAGAGCATACTTCTGATAGTTCAGGAGTAAAAACTGGTTTAATTGCAGAAGAGGGTGAAAATTTAGATATATTGGTAAATGGAAGTAAAGGTTATCAAAAACTAAAAACAATATCTGTAACTAAAGGAGTGGAAAATAGCTGTATATCAGTCCCATTAGGGCTAGTCAGCGTAAAATTGAAGATACATGATAGTAAAGGTAAAATTTTAAAAAATAATAAATTTTTTGTTTCATATAGAGGTAGAGAAATAGAGAAAACAACGGATAGTAATGGCTTTATTCAATTAAAAATGTTGAATGCATTTGTTTATAAATTGCTACTTTCAAATAAGGAACCTGTTTTGACATTAAGAAATGATCCAAGTATTTCCGTAATTAATGTCAATTTAAATCCTGCGGCTACAACAATTCAGATACCTCGAGTAGCTCCAAACACTCCAAGTAAGACAGTACCAGCAAAAACAGCACCAGCGAAAGAAACACCACCTAAGAATGAAGAGAGCTTTGTTGATTACTTGATTGATTTTATCCCTTCACTGGGAAAAACAGCGAATGTTCATACAGAGAAAAATGGTAATCCTTTAACCAAACAGTATGGTAGTGATGTTGCTTTTACTATTAAAACAATCAATAAAGAGACAGGTAAGGATGAAAATCTAGCTTATTCAATTAAGTATAATGGTGCAAAAAGAACACATTATACTGGACAAGATGGTATTGGTTTAAAAAAACATCGGGGCGAAGAAGGGAAGAAAATTGAAATTGTTGTAGATATTGATAGTAAAGAACAAGTACTTTATACCGCTATTTTGAAGAATCCTATGCCAGTTATTGAGTTAAGAATAGATAAACTGAAAGAGGATGAATCTTATTTGTTTCCATTAAAAACTCGGACAAGTTCTTATAAAAATGGTAGCGGTAGATTTGGTTCAAATCGTAGTGGTGGAAAACGTAAACATGCTGGATGTGATTTATATGCTAAAGCTGGTACTGAAGTAAGAGCTATGGCGGATGGAAAAGTACGTGTGGTAAAAGGTTTTTATTCTGGTACTGATGTAATTGAAATTATACATAAAAAACATATTATACGTTATGGTGAGGTTCTGTCAGGAAAGTCCTTAGTAAAAGTTGGAGATGATGTAAAACGCGGGCAAACTATTGGCTATGTAGGTAAACTCACAATACAAGTTCCAAGTATGATGTTACATTTGGAGATGTATTCTAATCCTAAAGATACTGGTCCATTAACAGTTCGTGGCAACAATGCCTATCAACGGCGGTCTGATCTAATAGATCCTACTACCTTCTTAGATAATTCAACATTATGAGATTGGTAATGAATAAAATTTTAATAATCCTAAGTATTTTACTTTTGACGGCTTGCAATGATGTTAACAAAGTGGAAAAAGAATCTAATGCATCTATTGAACAGCAAAACGAATCAAATTCAGTTATAAAATCACAGTCAAATAATACTAATGACTCACTAATAAAGGAGACTTCTGTTTCTCAACTGAGAGATAAAAAAATAGAGAATTCAAAACCACAAATGGATGCTCAGGATAAAATTACTTGTATGGGTAAAACCTTAAATGATTGGTATACTTTTGATGAAAAGTTAGAACAACCAAAATGTAAGAAATTAAACGGTTATAAACTAAAGAATTATCAATGTTCTGTTGAGAAAAATGTATTCGATTTAAATTCTGATGCTATTAAAATTACTATGAAAGATACTAGAGTATTTGCATTCCATTCTCTTGAGCAATGTCAAGAAGCTGTTGAAATGTGGGAAGCAAATGGTATTTAGAATTTGAAAAAATTGATTATAGTTATGAATCATTATATTTATTTAGAAAATATAAAATTATTTCATTAAAAGTAGTTTTAATGAATATCTAATATATTTCTGTAATTCTAGATTTTGATATGATTTTTATCTAACTTGTTGTAAAGATACGTTAAAAGTTAAATTATCCGATAAATAGCTTATAATTTTATAGGCACTTTTATTACTGAAAGTGCCTATATAGGTTAATTTAATTGATTCTATAGCGTCTTTGGTTAATTAGTTGTTAGATAGCTTCTATAAAAAATATTAATATTAAAACTTTTAAAACCAGTTTAATAGTTTTAAATTTTTGATTTTTATATGTTTAATCTTATTATTATCCCCATTAATTAAATAGGGGAGTTTGGCGCCCATCAAAATAGGCAAGTCATCTTCAATATCATCACTGTATGTCGCGAACCAAGGTTGATTGACATTAAATTTATTCAATCTTCTTACTTTTTCTTCAGACCTACAATGTATCCCACTTGTCCATCCTCCTAGTTTCTTTTGCAAAGGAGTGCCAATAATTTGCGCATCTAGATTGATAGACTCCAGTAAAACATTCGCTAACTTTTCTGGTGCAGCCGTGGCAATAAACACAATTCTTCCACTGGCTAAATGATCTTTAACTTCGGTTATACCTTGCTCAAACCAATATAATGAATCAGAAGTGGTATCTTTTATATTATTGGAAAAAACTTTAAAACTGTATTCTAATGCTTCTTCATTCACACCATATGTTGCAATCCACAAATATAATGAAGCACCTCTAGATTTATATTTCTTGAATTTCATAAGAGGCAAAGCAATCGGACTAACAATAATTGCAGCGATAAATCTGAGAAGATTAGATTTCAATTTATCTGTTAACCATGCCTTTGTAGAATCACCCGAAATTAATGTCCCATCCAAGTCAAAAACAACGATTTCCTTCATATATTTCTCTAAATTTAGTAATAGTGATAAGAATTAGTTTTTAAAAGGAACATTTTAATATTTACTTTATAAATTTATAAAATATTTTATTGTAATTTTGTTATAGTGGTTTGATCTTATTATTTATAAGCTAATCTAATGAAAAAATATTTTACTATTATGTTTGTCATATCATCTCTAATATATTCTCAGAATTTATTTGCAAAGGATCAATGTAATATTGAGCAGCAAGTAAACTTAAATGTTTTTAAGAAAAATGATTATAAATTTTATAATTATATATGTGAGTCTTCAGAAGGTTCATATCTTAAAAGTTATTTTGGGGATCAAGAGAAGAAAATATTCGTTGGTGATTACTCTGATTTTGCAGCTAAAGAAAGTCCTAAGCTTTTAGCTGTTAGTATCTATAAATCAAACAAAAGAAAACCTCCTATATTAATTGTCCTCAATTCATCATATTACTGTTGTACCCCACAAATAGAAGGTGAAATGTATAAAATTAATTTATATCAAATTATTGGAAATAATAGTTTAAGCTTGAAAAATATAACAAATATATTAGGTAATAATTCAGAAGGTTTTGAAGGGATGGCAGAAGGGGAAGTTTACTATAAATACAAAACTATTTCTGAAGTTAAAAAATGGTTAAATAAAAACTATTAATTTATAATTTTTATATTTGAGGTGTTTGTGAAAGTTTTAAACTCTTTTGTAATGACGATAGTTTGTTGTGTTTCTTTTAATATTTGTTATGCAAAAGAAAAGAGTGAATGGAATGATTATTTACAAGATTCCACTCAAATAAATTCACCTATAGAATATATAGATTCTTATAATAAATATACAGTTATAAATCCTAATTTAAAAATTAAATTAGTGGATTTTAGCAACATTAATAAAACTAAAAAAGAGATTAAATATTCTTTAAAAAAATATGGAGTTCAAATTTTAAACAAAAAGGAAATATATAATATTTTTGAAAGTAAAGTTCCTCTAAAATCAAATGTTGATTTTACTTTATTGTATAATGATAAAAGTATTGTGGCTTTTAGAGTTCGGGAAAATAGTAATATAGATTATGTAAAAGAGCCATATAAAAATTTTACTGCAAATGCATATTTTTATAGTTTGATAAATAATAAGTTTCTTGAGGTTCCAGTTTTAAATTCAGATAGTGAGGATAAAAATAAGTCGACAGATTTCTTACAGGGAGATCAATTAACATATGATTCAAAAAAAGGACAATATATTTATTTAGCAAATATAAAATCTTATAAAACAGGAAAAATACAGTCTATCAAAACTATTTTTAACAGTAACTTAAAATGTATTTCCTCTACTTTGGGTTGTGAGACAACAGGCATTCTTTCTGCTACAAAAGCTAATTAATTAAAAAAGCCCAACATAAGTTGGGCTTTTTTTTACGTCTCTACAATCCCTTCTAAATCTTCGAGCGTATAGTTCGGCATATCAATAATATGGGTTTGGATACCTTCTTGCACGTAATCATTAACATGAGGATATAACCAGCGAGTGATCTGCTCGGCAACACTCGAATGATATTGAATTTCAAAGTGGTTTAAGCCATAAAATACGGCTTTATGTGAATCTGGCACTTTAAGCTGAAAACGTGGATTTGGATGTTCACCCAACGCACTTTTAATACTTACCAAGTAGTCACCAATCACAGTAAGTGCTTTATTACGCACTTTTTCAAACTCGAGGGTGCCTGCCACTAAAAAGGTATTGATATGGGAAGGCAAAGGAGCAGGGGCGCGGTTATCATCCATCATGCCAATACGGGCATCCATATATTCCCAGTCGTCATCACGAACACTGCCATGTCGTAAATCTAAAATACCGTCACTGCGAATATTGACCAGTTGACCCAGTAAACCTACAAAAGGGAAAGCCCCTAGTTTATCTTGTATGGTAAAACCAAAACGCTCTAAGACTGCACCATGATGTGGAGAGCCAATACAAACCAGATTCTCAACCATATGAATCCATTGGTACATATTTTGTTTGCCGTAAAACAGCGCACTGCGGGAAACGAGTCCGCCCATACTATGGCCAATCACATCAATGCTGGTAATTCTTGGATTACGCTGTACTAGATCTTCTAATAAATTTGAGAAACTGCGTCCATTGGCTGAAATGCGACGGCCTGTATTGTAATTTAAATATAACATCGTGTTATGGTCACGCTGGGCTAATAAGCGTTCCCCAATGCCGCCATAATGTGCATTTGACCAAGTCAGATGGTTCATACACAAACCATGAACTAAAATCACAATACGACCCGCAAGCTCACCTTGTTGTATAGCTCCGTAGTGATCGTATAGGACCATTGGCAAGGCGAGAGGACTGTGCTGTTTGAGTAAATAATCCCCAAAAATACCATTCAAAATTCCCACCAAAAAATGAAGACTTGGTGTCAGAGGCTTTTCATGGAGCGTTGGGAACTTTTCAATAATACGGCGTAAGCTGGGTGCTAAAAAGCAACTCCCATATTTTTGTAAGGCCCCATAAGAAAACTGATATGCCTTTTGAACTAAAGGTCGTTTTTGAAAGTTTTTAGCATTTTGAGTACTAATACCAAAAGCATTTTTTAATACTTCAATATTAATGACTTGTATTAATTCATGTACACCATTTAAGCTGGTACTGAACAGTTGAGCTAAACCCTCTAATACATCTGCCTGACTAGGTGGCGTACTATCCCATTTACAATAAGTCTCATGTAGTGGTGTTAAGCTCGGCATATCTTTTCCCCATATACGTTATAACCGACGTTTTAAGCTGTACTTTTTATAAACGGCAGTAAACGTTTCCATCTTAGTAGTTTAAATAACACATTTTTTTAAAATACTGATGAATGGTTAGTTGAGTGGTTTTTCTTGTCTGACAATTGTGCTTTTCTATACAAACTGAGAACAAAATTGTGAAATTTGTCTCAATTTAGAGGGAAATATATGAATATTATCTACCTCCATGGTTTTAATAGTAGCTCTCTTTCGATTAAAGGATTGAGCTTACGGCAGTATTGTAGCGAATTAGGAATTAAAGTGCATTTGCCAAACCTAAATAGATCTCCAGATCAGGTGGTTGAGCAAGTTTCAGAGCTTATTGAAACTCTGGATGATGTTGCATTGGTCGGAAGTAGTTTGGGTGGTTTTTTTGCGACATATTTTGTCGCGAAATATAACATTCCGGCTGTACTGATTAACCCTGCTATGCAACCATGGAAGTTGTTTGATGAGTTATTTCAAGTTGAAAGCATGCCCTATGTGGTCAACGATCAGTGGTCAATTGATCATGTTCAGTTACGACAGTTACAACAACTTGAACTGAAACAGCCTAAAAATGCCGACAAAATACTCGTCTTGTTGCAACAAGGCGACGAAATTTTGGATTATCGTCAAGCACAACGCTATTATAGTGCTGCAACCCCATCCTCATTGATTTTGACGGATGCTCATGGCAATCATGCTATGGAAGATTTTGAAGAAAAATTACCGTTAGTGATCGAATTCTTTGCGCACACCATCAAATAAGGAAAACGTACAACGTGACACAATATACGGCTCAATCGCTTGAAGTCCTTTCCGGTTTAGACCCTGTTCGTCGTCGTCCAGGTATGTATACCGATACGACTCGACCTAACCATTTAGCCCAAGAAGTTATTGATAATGCTGTTGATGAAGCATTAGCGGGTCATGCCGACAAAATATGTGTCACAGTTTATAAAGATGGATCGTTATCTGTTGAAGATAATGGACGCGGTATGCCAGTTGATATTCACCCTGAGTATGGCCAGAGCGGTATCGAAATTATTCTGACTAAACTCCATGCTGGCGGTAAATTTAGTACTGATAATTACCAGTTTTCTGGTGGTTTACACGGTGTTGGTATTTCTGTTGTTAATGCTTTATCAACACGTGTTGAGGTAGAAGTACAACGTCAGGGCAATCTTTATCAGATGGCTTTTGAGCAAGGTGAACCCGTTGCTCCTTTAACTGTGTTAGAAGGCAAAGTCCCAAAACGTGCGACAGGTACGACCGTACATTTTTGGCCCGAAACTAAATATTTCGACAGTCCGAAGTTTGCTTTAAAAGCACTCAAACATAACTTAAAAGCCAAAGCTGTTTTAGCAGCAGGCTTAAAAGTTATTTATATAGATCAAATCAATGATGAAAAAATCGAATGGCAATTTGAAAATGGGCTAGTCGACTATTTGATGGATGAATTGCAAGATCGTGAAATCTTGCCAAATCCGGCTTTTGTAAGTTATGGACAGGCAGATCGTGCGGCATGTGAATTTGCAATTTGCTGGAATGTAGAAGGCGGCGAGCAGGTTCAAGAAAGTTATGTGAACCTGATTCCTACTGCTCAAGGCGGTACTCATGTGAACGGGTTACGTTCAGGGGTGACCGAAGCATTACGTGAGTTCTGTGAGTTACGTAACTTGTTACCGCGTAATCTGAAGCTTTCAGCAGAAGATGTCTGGGATGGCGTGAACTATATTTTGTCACTCAAGTTTCAAGAACCACAGTTTTCAGGTCAAACCAAAGAGCGTCTTTCTAGTCGAGAGGCATCTAATATTGTTTTAAATATTGCCAAAGATGCTTTTTCACTTTGGCTGAACCAACATGCTGAAATTGCCATGCAATTGGCAGAAATGGCGATTTCGAAAGCGGGTCGTCGTTTAAAAGCAGCTAAAAAAGTTGAGCGTAAAAAGATTGTTTCTGGTCCTGCTTTACCAGGTAAATTGGCTGACTGTGTAGGGCAAACGCGAGAAGACAGTGAATTATTTATTGTTGAGGGCGACTCAGCAGGTGGCAGTGCTAAGCAAGCACGCAATAAAAACTTTCAGGCGATCATGCCAATTCGTGGAAAAATCTTAAATACTTGGGAAGTTTCTTCAGATGAAGTTTTGGCTTCTCAAGAAGTTCACGATATTGCGATCGCAATTGGGGTAGATCCAGGTAGTGATGATTTGTCCGAGCTACGTTATGGCAAAGTTTGTATTTTGGCCGATGCGGACTCAGATGGTTTACATATTGCGACTTTGTTATGTGCGCTGTTCGTTAAACACTTTCCTGCATTGGTTGAAGAAGGTCACCTGTTTGTAGCAATGCCACCATTATTCCGTATTGATATTGGTAAAGATGTACATTATGCCCTTGATGACGACGAGCTTGAAGTCATCTTGAAAAATGTTAAAGGAAATAGAAATCCGCAAATTACCCGGTTCAAAGGACTGGGTGAGATGAACGCGATTCAGCTACGTGAAACGACCATGGACCCAAATACACGTCGTTTGGTGCAGCTTGATTTGGACGATACACATTTAACAGCAGGATTGCTTGATAAATTACTTGCTAAAAAACGTTCCGCGGACCGCAAGCAATGGCTTGAGCAAAAAGGCAATTTAGCAGATATTTCTGTCTAAAAAATCTATTAAAAAAGTCCCCGCCAGTTGAACGGGGATTTTTTATGTAAACTTAAATTGTTGGAAATCACCACAACGGTTTCTACTATTGGTTTTTAGACATCAAACTTAAATAGACAGATCTTATATATTTAAGTTTAGACAGTAATTTTTATAGCGTGTGGAAATTGAAAAACATCACAATTTGCTCCGCCTCCAATTCGGTCTACTACTGCAAAATCACTCGGTGCTTCAAAGGTAAGTAGCGGATGATGCCATGTACCTACGCGGTAATTAATGCTTTGCTTTCCATCCGAAATAAATGCACATAGCTTTGAAATATCGGGAATATTTTCGTCCAAAGCGGGTGCTACAATAATTAAAAACTTTTGTTGTTGTAAGGGGATAAATGCCTGAGAACCTTTTGGATGACGCTCAAGCATCGAAATTTCCAGAGGTAACACGCTGGCCTTAATATTCCGAAAAATACTGATCCCCGTTTTTGCTTCACCTTCAATTTCGGTTTGGACAAGTGCGTGGTAGCGCTCGGTGTGGGCATCATTAATATGAAAAAAGTCATGCCCGTCACAACAAATGACTTCTCCGAAGGGCTGAAAGCTCTCAATTGTTAAGGGTTGAATTTGGACATTATTCATGATCATGACTTGGCAATTTTCCCCCATAAACGGACACGGCTAATGCCGCCATCTGGAATCATGTTAATACGAATATGAGAGATTTTTTCATGCTGCAAAATTTCATTCACATATTCATGAATATGGTCCATTTGCATAGGTTGAGCTTCAAGTAAATAAGACCAGAACATACTCTGTGGAATTAATTGTGCATCTGTTGCATTTTCAAGATAAACCGCCTGAATAGAGACTTGGGCAGGAAAGTTTCCTTTAAAGTGAGCCGTATCAATTTCAAGCTTCTCAATTTTCCCGCTTTTACCCAATGCAAGAATACACCAGTCATAACCCGGTGCTCGGCGGCGTTTGGTTTCCCATCCATCACCCATATTGACTCCACGGCCTGGGTTAATCAAATTACGTGGATGTCCAAAATGGGCATCGCTATACGCTACTACGCGACCGCCATTTTCTAGGGCCAATAAATCGAGTGTTTGCTCGCTGTCAGTCACCTGAATATGAACTTCCCCATAGACACGTAAACGGGCGATTCCACCATCTGGGAAAATATTGAGGCGTATGTGAGTGAAAAGTGCATCATTATTGACCATAAAAATATGATGTTGGCTTGGGCCTAGCTCAGTATTTCCTAAAATACTTTCCCATTTTGCTCCTGTAAGGTCATCATTTGGTGCATAACAAGCTTCTAATGATGCAGATGCAGGATAATTTCCTGTAAAAAAGCTGGTATCAATATCAAGTGCACTGATTTTCCCACTCACACCAAGCTTTACAATACACCAGTCATAGCCTGCATGACGCTTACGGCGCGTTTCCCAACCGTCCATCCATTTGCCGTTGTCATCAAATTTATCTTCAACAAAAACAGGTGCTTCAAATTGCAGCATACGCTTTGCTTCGGCAAAAAAATCATCTGAACACTCAATGATTTGTGCACCAATTCGGGCATCTGCCAAATTAGTTTTTGTATTCAAAATTTCAGGAAGTTCAAAAGCTGGAGCGTGCAGTGTTGCCATAATGGAGTATCCGTATTTCTTATTAAAAACATGATTTTTCATTTAAAACAGCCCTAACACTGAGCGTGCTAAGACGAGTTTTATCCTTAAATATATAAGCATGGTGCATGCCAGTTTTGTGGAAAAGCTAAATAAATTTTGAACGATGGCATGTTTTTAGCATAAGCACCCTATAGGTGAATATCTATAGGAGAGTGTTATGAATGTGGTGATTATTGGTGCGGGAATGGGAGGTCTAACCACAGGCATTGCATTAAAGAAATTTGGTCATCAAGTTCGTATTTATGAGCAAACTGAAAAAATTCTTCCTGTCGGCGCGGCAATTTCGCTGTGGTCGAATGGTGTGAAATGTCTAAACTATCTGGGATTAACCGAGAAAATCGCTCAACTTGGTGGACAAATGGATGACTTGGCCTATGTCGATGGTTTAACTGGAGATGTGATGACACAATTCAGTTTACTGCCATTAATTGAAGAAGTAGGGCAAAGACCTTATCCAGTTGCACGCGCCGATTTACAAAACATGCTGATGGATGAATTTGGCCGAGATCAGATTTATTTAGGCAAAAAAATGGTCAATCTTGATGACAACGCTGATTTTGTTGAGGTGCATTTTGCTGATGGTAGCTCTACACAAGCCGATTTAGTAATTGGGGCAGATGGCACTCACTCTCTTACACGGGCCTATGTGTTGGGCCAGCAAGTACAGCGCCGTTACGCGGGTTATGTAAACTGGAATGGTCTGGTTGAAATATCTGAAGATTTAGCACCGGCCGAGCAATGGACAACTTATGTGGGGGAAGGCAAGCGTGCCTCTCTGATGCCAGTTGCGGATGGGAAATTCTATTTCTTTTTAGATGTGCCTTTACCAGCAGGTTTAGAAAATAATCGAGATGAATATAAAAAACTTTTAAAACAATATTTTGCTGATTGGTGCTTGCCAGTACAGCAGCTCATTGAACGTTTAGATCCGCAAAAGACCAATCGCGTAGAAATACATGATATTGAGCCGTTCACCCAGTTTTATAAAGGTCGCGTGGTGATTTTAGGTGATGCTGCACACAGCACCACACCTGATATTGGACAAGGTGGTTGCCAAGCAATGGAAGATGCTATTTATTTAGCCCGATCCCTACAAATTAATACTTTAGGTGTCGAAGACGCTTTACGTCGCTATCAAAACAAACGCAATGAACGTGCAAATGAATTGGTACTTCGTGCGAGAAAACGCTGCGATGTGACGCATATGAAAGATGAAAGCGTTACACAAGCGTGGTATGCAGAATTACGCCGTGAGCAAGGCGGACATATTATGCAGGGAATTATTAGTAATATTGTGGGTAATCCACTCGATTAAAATAAAAACAGCAAGGAATTTTCCTTGCTGTTTAATCTTCTAAATTAAAATTTTAGAAGTGGTATTTAACCAATGCGCTTACGTTATTTTCGTCAGCACCTTTAATACCGAATTTGTTATTCCACACAGAGTGTTCAATACCTAGGTATAAACGTGTGTCAGGAGAAATGTGTTTACCTACATTCCATTTCCATTGGGTGGTCCAGTTTAACTCGCTGGCATGGTCATCTTCTGCAGTTGACCAGTCAAGGAAACCATCTACCAAGAAATCTTCAGATGCGAGTTTAAATGGAATGCCATAAACAAACGTCATTTGGTAATCGTCGTCAGTGTTCTCATTATTTGCACGGTAGAAGTTTAAATTTGCATATTGGAAATATGGAATATCTAAATCAACTGCAAAGCCATAAAGAAAGTTGTCGAAGTTGTTGCCATTTTGGGAGTTGCTTTCCCACGTGGTACTTACTAGCACATCTTTTACTGGACCATACGCCAGTTTTTTGCCAGACACTTCGCCTAAGCTTAAACGCGGTGATAACTCAAAGTAAGTACTTTTGTAGTCATCTTCGCCACGCATGCGGTCTAAGAAGAAGAATACATCAGCGTATTTAACTTTCGCTGCATATTCCAAAGTAATCGTGGTTTCTTTGTCATCTACAACTTCATAGTTTTCACCATAAAGTCCAGTCACGCTAAAATCTTGCCAGATTGGTTTTGCCTGAACCATGGCAGTTGCAGATAACAAGGCACAAGTTGCCGCAAGTTGCTTTAATTGCATTTAAATGATCTCCCCCCAAATAAAGCACGCTAAGGATACATTGTCTTAAGCAAAAATGAAGCCAAATTTGATCAACGGTTAAAAAAAGGCCCACCGAAGTGGGGCGCTAAAAACTAAATCATTAATGTGTATTTTGTGTCTTTATTGTTTGGCTTAAATGAGGAGTCCGCGAGCTGCGAAATGTAGGTAAATGATTAAATAACAAATTCAACAAGATAGCAAAAATACAAGTTGAACTAATGCCTGAATGGAACAAAGTTTGTACCCAAACAGGAAAATGAGCATAAAACTCATGGTTAATAATTGGAATCATACCAGCAGATAAAGCAGTCGCGACAATAATTAAATTTTTCTGATCGTTATAATCTATTTTTGCCAAAGTGCGAATTCCGCTCGCTGCAACTGACCCAAATAAGACTAAACCTGCACCACCAAGTACGGGCATTGGAATCGCTGCAATTAAACGCCCCATAATAGGGAGTAGCCCCAAAATAATCAGGATGAATCCACCTGCTGCCACTACAAATCGGCTTTTGATGCCTGTAATCGCAACTAGTCCTACATTTTGAGCAAAAGCGCTTTGCATGAACGAACCAAAGAGAGGAGCGAAAGCACTTGAAAACATGTCGGCACGTACGCCATTGGCAATACGTTTAGCATCTACTTCCGTTCCTACAATGTCGCCGACAGCAATAATATCGGCTGTGGTTTCTGTCATAATGACTAGCGTCACAATCAGCATTGACAAGATTGCGCTGAGCTCGAATGTTGGTAAACCAAATGCAAATAAGTGTGGGAATTGAACCCATGCACCAGAGCTCACTTGACTAAAATCACCAAAGCCCATGAAGTAGGCCAGTATAGTGCTTGCAACAATTGCCAATAAAATTGATAAACGGCGAATGCTGGCTTGAGGCAGCATATTTAGAACAATCACAATGCCTAAGGTCAGCAAGGCCAAAGAGATATTTTCTACGCTACCCCAGTCAGGTGCTTTATCGTTACCACCCATCATCCAGCGAACTGCGACAGGTAATAGAGATAAACCAATAATCGTGATGACACAGCCCGTCACCACAGGTGGAAAAAATCGAATAATTTTAGAAAAATAAGGTGCAAGGCAAAGACCAATTAGAGAAGCCGCAATGACCGCACCATACACCGCAGGTAGGCCGCCTCCTGTGGTAATAATGGCCACCATGGTTGCCACACCCGCAAAAGACACGCCCTGAACTAAAGGTAATTTTGCGCCTAAATATTTGGTTCCAATGGTTTGAATCAGTGTTGCCAATCCACCTACAAATAGCGCAGCCGCAATTAACATTCCGACTTGTGCTGAGCTTAATCCAGCCGCTGTTCCAATAATAAGGGGCGGGGCAACAATGCCACCATACATGGTCAGCACGTGCTGTAACCCGTAAGCAAAACTTTTGGATATTCCTAAATATTCATGCTCTGGAGAAATCGCATTCTTTTGCCGATGATTCATATTTTTCTCCTATTTATATTTGAGTTAGCTACCGCGATAAGTGGAGTAAGCAAATGGGCTGATCAGTAGGGGAATGTGGTAATGCTGATTAATGTCTTCTACAAAAAACTGAATACAAACACGTGGGAAAAAAGTTTTGACTTTTAGTGATGAAAAATAAGAGGCGATTTCGAACTCAAGTTGATAAGCACCCTCTGCAAACTCTTTTATTCCAAAATCACTCACTCGCCCATCTTGGTTCGTGGTTGCGGTCGCAATCAGCTCATGGGTTTTTGCATGAAATAACTTCACTTCTACGTGTGCAGCCGGTTTGCCTAAATTCGTATCTAAAATATGAGTGCTGATCATGCTTGTATTTCCTGAGACAGTCGTAATAGAGCAATTGCTGCGAGTTGCTCATGTACAATTATTTTTTCTGTGGCTAAATCATTTTGAAGACGTTCATGTAGATTTTTTAAAATCTCTTCGCTACTTAAGCCTGCTGCTTTAATTAAAAAAATGAAGCCAAATTTTTGTTCATAATCGAGATTGCTTTGCAGTAGGGCTTGCTGCGTTTTCTCATCTAGAGAAATGCCAGCTTGTTCTTGATTTGAAAAATGTTGCTCTTTTGCATTGAGCTGATTTTTTGCCTGCCGTTCACCAATTTTTGGGTGGGTTGTTAAAGCTTGTTCGATTTCCTGCCAAGTCCACATTTGGCTAATTTGTTCTGCATATTCCACAAGAGATGCTTTTGATAAATAGGGACGTTCTGAGATGATTTTTTCAGCCCATGCGGGAATGTGGACACAGTTTTTTAACAAAGTCTTGAGTTGTGCGGGTGGGGCTTGATTAAACTCGGCTAAAAACACTGTTATTCCTAAACTCATTGTCGTGATATAGAGTTTTAGCAATAACAGTGCCAATAGCTGTTAATCAACAGTTTAAGAATTTAAAAATTTAAAAATCAATTATTCAGTTATGTGATTTTTATACCAATGTTCAGCAATATCCTGACGTCGGCATATCCAGACCCGATCATGCATTTGAATATAATCGAGGAATTTTTGTAAGGCTTTAAAACGACCGGGCCGCCCTAAAATACGGCAATGCATTCCAATTGACATCATTTTTGGTGCAGTTTCACCTTCTGCGTACAGCACATCAAAGCTATCTTTTAAATATTGAAAAAACTGCTCTGAGTGATTAAAACCTCCCGGTGAACAGAACTTCATGTCGTTACATTCCAAGGTATAAGGAATAATTAAATGAGCTCTTGATGTACCAGCAGCATTGGTAAGCGTCGTCCAAAAAGGCAAGTCATCGCCATAATAATCAGAGTCATATTGTATTTGTGGGAACTCTGCAAGTAACTGACGAGTATTGGGGCTGTCACGTCCGGTGTACCAACCTATCACTTTATTTCCAAACAAGTTTTCTAAAACAGATAAAGCTTGTTCCATATGCTGTTTTTCAACTTCGATATCAAAATCTTGATAGTGAAGCCAGCGATAACCGTGAGAAACCACATCATAATCAGCTTGCTTAATGGCTTCCACAATATACGGGTTGCGGGCAAGCGCCATTGCAACTCCGAAAATGGTCATTGGAAGCTTACGTTTTTGGAATTCAGCATGAATACGCCAAAAGCCAGCACGTGAACCATATTCGTACATTGAGTCCATCGACATATGTTTGGCTGGGTAGCTTGCAGCACCAATAATCTCTGATAAAAACTGTTCTGAGCCATCATCGCCGTGCTCAATATGTTTTTCGCCACCTTCTTCATAATTAAGAACAAACTGGATGGCAATTTTGGCGTGATTAGGCCACTGAACCTGTGGTGGTTTTCCGTGATAACCGATTAAATCACGTGAATAAGGAGATTTTTGAATTTGCTCAATAAGCTCGGCTCCAGATAGATAAGATTCAAGCACGATTGTTCTCCTTTTGTTCGAATTTTCATAAAAATTTAAAAAATCAGCTTGCATATTTTTATAGATGGACTGATATTGAAGATAGAAGATCTTCTAAAACACTCCAAAACAATACGGTCAAGTGAGGAGATAAAAAACATTACACCGTCAAACTGTACAATTGAACTCGATTTATGCATGCTTAAAACATGCCAAGATAAAAAAGTTTTGCATAGAAAAGATCCACAGTAAGAAAGAGAGGATGGTATTTATGAATATTGAAATCCGCACAGATAAAAACATCCATAATAGTGAACGTTTAATTACTTATGTACGTGCAGAACTTACTCAAGAATTCCAACGTCATAGCGAACGTATTACACATTTCTCGGTTCATTTTAGTGATGAAAATGGGGATAAAAGTGGCGACAAAGACATCCAATGTATGATCGAAGCACGTCCTTCAGGTTTGAAACCAGTTGCAGTGCACCATAAAGCAGGCAATATTGATGCTTCAATTCATGGCGCGATTGAAAAATTAAAACGTAGCCTCGAACATACTTTTGAGAAAAAAGAACACCCGAGAGGTGGGCAACCAGAATTCATTGATGATGAAGTTTAATTAAAAATGCTAAAAAGCCCTTCGGGGCTTTTTTTATATTTGATGAAAATAAAACTATTCACAACATTAGGTTTGCAATGCTATGCAATCAACCTCTAAAATCTGGAGAAGAGATTAGGCATAATAGCCCTAATATATTTTTGAGAGATGGTCATGTTAACCACCCAGCAGCAAGCTTTAATTAAAGCCATAGAAGAATTAGAACTCGCGCAAGTGCAGAAATTACTTGCTGACGGACTTGATCCGAACTTTATTGATCCGAAACAAGGACCACCTGTATCAATTATCTGTGACGGAATTTTTAAATGGTGGGAAAATGTATCAGAAGCTTATGAAGCAGGTACACCATTATCAAAAGAAGAAAAGCAACAAGCATTGCAAGTTTACCTCGATATTCTCGAAGCTTTGATTCAGGCCAAAGCCAATGTATATCTTTGGGATGCAGAAGAGTTCTATGGTCCGTTATGGGATGCTGCAAGCTCAGCATGTGCGCCAGCCGTTCAACGTTTACTTGATGAAAAAGTAGATCCAAACACACGTGATGAAGAAGGACTTACTATTTTATCTTCGATCAGTCAGTTATTTTTTGATTGTGATTTTGATGAAATAGATTGGGCAGAATCGCTTGAAGAAGAGCGTGAAACATTAGAGTTATTGCGCCGTCATGGGGCTAAAATGACAAAAGAATTAACTACTTGATTGGATATTAAAATGAAAATAGTACAAGTCTTAACTTTTGCTTTATCTACTGTTGCAGCTGGAAGTACTTTTGCAGCTGAGTTCTCGTTTGACCGCCCAGGGGCAGGAATGGGGACGGGTATTACCCCTGTAGGTAATTTGGCTTGGGAGCAAGGTTTACCAAGCGTAACCTATACTGAAGCGACTGTTGATGGTGTTAAAGAAAAGACCGTAACCTTAAATCAGGACATGTTGTTCCGTACAGGTTTAGGTCGTGACTTAGAATTACAGTTAGGATGGCAGGGTCCGGCATGGACTCAGACTAAACGTGCTGGCAAAAAAAATGATACTTCGGGCTTTGGTGACGTAAGCATCGGTTTAAAAAAAGCGATTGATTTAAAAGATGACAGACTGTCTATGGCAGTGTTGGCTGAGGCGATCATTGCAACCGGAAATGATGAATTTACGGCACATGACGACATTTATAGTCTTACCTCTGCGGTAGCTTACCAATATAGTGATTTAGTAGGTACTTCAATTACCATGCGCTATGAAGTGCAAAATAGTGATTGGGCAGTGACAGCTGTACCAACTATTGACTATAAAATTGCAGGTAAGCTCTCAGGTTATTCAGAGTTCATTTACCGTAAAGCTGAAAGCCAAGACTATGAATATGGTCTAGGTACAGGTCTGGTTTATGCGGTAAATAATCGTACTCAGCTTGATGCAAGTGTAGGGGTAGATTTAAACGGGCAAGATAAGAGTTATAACGGTGGCTTAGGCGTATCGTTCTTGTTTTAAAGAACGATTGATTAGATGTTAATGAAAAAATTTATTCAGCAAGGAATCATTTATTTTCTGGCAATTGTTTCGCTTGTACTTAGCCAATTTATCTTTGCGCAGGACAAGTTATTGTCGCCTGAACAAGCTTTTTCATTTTCGGTTGAATCTTCTGAGTCGCATACTGCGAATTTATCTTGGCAGATTCAGCCAAATTACTATCTTTATCAGCATAAATTTACCGTACAACAAGGTACTCAACCTTTAGCTTTAAAGTTACCTAAAGCGATTGCTCAATATGATGAAAATTATGGGCAAAGTCAGGTTTACTACAATCAAGTTAATTTCCAAATTAAGACGAAACCTTCTGAACACTATAGTGTGACTTGGCAGGGCTGTGCCAAAGATCGGATTTGTTACCCACCACAAACCATTGAGTTTCAAACTGATGCAGATGGTTTAGTTGGTGTACAAAACCAAGCTGGAACAGCACCAAAACGTTTGCTGGATTTAGCAAATACACAAACAAACGCTTCTTCAGGAACTTTAGAAAAAGAGCAGAGTACACAGACGGCTGTTGATACAACTACACCACAAATTGCACAAGATCAGATCTGGTCAGCGAAGTTAATTGAACACTCACTTTGGTATGGGATTTTATTATTTCTAGGTTTAGGCATGCTGCTCGCATTTACGCCATGTTCTTTACCGATGCTTCCTATTCTAACTTCGTTAATTATTCGAGAGCATAAAGGCTTAAAAGCTTGGGCTATTGCACTTACTTTTGTCTGTAGCATGGCATTGGTTTATGCGGGCTTAGGTTTAATTGCTTCATCTGCTGGTTTGAATTTTCAGCGTTGGTTACAACAGCCTGCTACTTTAATTGCTTTTAGTTTGTTGTTTATCGTATTTGCTCTGAACCTATTTGGTCTGTTTGAACTTCGTTTGCCACAAACATGGTTAAACCGACTTGACCGTATTCAGTCAATGCAACAAGGCGGTACCTTGATTGGTGCTGGTGTCATGGGTGTGGTTTCTGCGCTCTTGGTGGGTCCTTGTATGACAGCACCACTCGCTGGAACTTTATTATTTATTTCTCAAACACAAAATCAATGGCAAGGCGCTTTGCTTTTATTCTGTCTAGGTTTTGGGATGGGAATTCCTTTATTGCTCGCGAGCATATTAGGTGCAAAATTCTTACCTAAAGCGGGCGACTGGATGCATCAGATTAAAGTGATTTTTGCTTTTCTGATGTTGGGCTTAAGTCTCTACTTTATTCGTCCTTTATTGCCAGATTGGGGCATGCAAGTACTTAGTCTTGTATTAGGACTCGCTTTTATTGTCTATTCGCTTTATCAGCTTTTCTGGAAAAAGGGACAGCTGCAATGGCTCTACGCGATCTTATTGTTGGTCGTTACACCTTTTGTAGCCTATAACCAATATCAACATATTCAAAATCGAAATTTGCAAAGTTCTGACCACATGGCCGAGTGGCATGTTGCGGCTAGCGCGGCAGACTTCCAAAAGATTTTAGCAGCAGCGCCTGCTGATCGGGCCATTGTGATTGATGTCTATGCAGACTGGTGTGTTGCCTGCCAACCGATTGAGCACCGTATTTTAAAAGCACCCGAGGTTCAGTCTGCTCTTGCACCTTATTATTTAATTAAGCTTGATTTGAGTCATTATGATCAGTCACATGAAGCTCTACTCAAACAATGGAATATTTTAGGGCCACCAACTTATCTATTTTTAAACCCAGAGCAAAAAGAAATTCGTGCTTTGCGTTTAACTGGTGCCTTTAGTCAGCAAGAGCTTTTGCAGCAACTCGCGAACTTGGCGAAACTAAAAGAATCATAAGGTATTAATAGCTTCGATCTGATGAAATGTGCGTACCTGATTGCGTCCCGAAGCTTTTACCGCGTAGAGTGCTTGGTCTGCCTGTCGGATAACAAGATAAGGGTCTTGTGCAAAAGCTGAACTACTTATTCCAAAGCTCGCACTAATATGAATGGGATTATTTTGAGCGCTAAAAACTGGCAGTTCTTCTAAAGCGTGACGGCAACGCTCAGCAATTTTTTCTGCTTGAATAATATCGGTATGGGGCAATAATAAAATAAATTCTTCTCCACCAAACCTGCCAATAATATCTTCATTACGCAAGTTTTTTGACAGACATTGAGCGATTTCAATTAAAACCTGATCGCCTTGGTGATGCCCATAAATATCATTAATTTTTTTAAAATGATCGATATCCAGAAGTACCACCGCATAATCAAATTGCTGTTGGTGTAGTGACTCTAAATGCGTATTTAAACTGCGTCTGTTTAATACATTGGTTAATGGGTCAAGTTGACTTAAACGTTGAATATAAGTTTCGCGCTGGCGCCATTGGGTCAATAATATTTCAAATAAAACAAAACAGGCCAATAAAATCGGCATAATAAAAAATGCCATACTTCCCAGCCAAAAAGGATTGGTTTGAGCACGTTGCATAGCAATAAGATTAAATAACGGCGCATAAGATAAAGTGCCTCTCATACTTAAATACGTACATACCGTTAAAATAATCGTTGCAGGTACGAGAGCGCTATAAACAATTTTTCGGTCGAATAACACGAGTCCTACACCAATGGTACCGACATAACCCACCATAGTGGCGGGACTAATACTTCCAATTAAATATCCATCGTGGCATAGCATGAGTGCAAAGAACTGCACACTAATTAAAGGAATAATTCTTTGAGCCCATTCATCATTTTTATAGAAATAGCAGGAAATAATCAGTAAAACTAATAAAAATAAGGTGAATAGATTGAGCCAGATTTGCGACTCAACTAAAGGTAAATTTGCCCATTGCCAGATATCTGGAGTAATTAAAATATAAGCTTTCCACAAGATCCAACTAAAATTCATTGCACAAGCAAGTGTGAGCATGAGTGCGCTTTTTTGTAGTGGTGTCCAGTTGATGATGTGATTATGGTGGATGAAATCGATTATCACCTGTTTTATTCTATGTATTGGACGAGTGATTAAACGACTTTTCATAATAAGTAAGGGCTCCTAAATATAGATGCCTCTTTGTTGGACCATCCTAAAATTGGATTGTTTAAATAATTTATATTTTAAACATAACATGATTTTCAATTTATACATGATGACTTTTTTATAAAGATAATGATGTGAAAAGTTTGCGGGACTATTCACATCATTTATAGATAAATTAATTTTTATCGAGCTCATGGGCAAATTCAGCAATATCTGCCAATGCTTGTTTAGCCTCATCAAACCATGCATTGAACATCTGGAAGTTATGCCACATACCTGTATAAAGTTTGAATTGAACTTTAACACCTGCATCTTCGGCTTTTTCTCTAAAGCGCTTGGCATCATCTAATAATATTTCTTTAGAACCTACTTGAATCAAAGTCGGCGGTAGGCCATGCAAGTCATCGAAAATAGGTGAAACACGTGGGTCGTCAGCTGCAATTTGATTACCAATATAATGTTGGATCCCTGTTTGCAGGGCTTCAAGCGAAAGCAGGGCATCATGTTTCTGGTTATATCTAAGAGACTCGCTGGTTAGCGTTAAATCCAGAAATGGAGATAATAAAATCAGACCACTTGGCATGATTTCAGGTTGTTCTTTTAAGCGTAAGCAAAGCGCCAGTGCTAAATTTGCTCCGCATGAATCACCCGATAAAATAATATCTTTTGGCTGAACGCCTTGTACTACTAAAGATTGATAGATGTCATATAGAGCTTCAGTTGCCTCAGGGTACGGGTGTTCAGGCGCAAGCGGATAATCTACATGAATAACCTGCATTTGGGTGCGAGCGGCCAAATCTGTCATAAAAGCATGGTGTGTTTTGACACTACCAAGAAAAAAAGCACCGCCGTGAATGTGAAAAATCAGCTGAGTAGCATGATCTTGTGGTTTGATTTCTTCACCTTTAATGCCTGCTAGCCGAATTGGGCGAACAGAGACATTTTTTTGTCGTGGAAAAGCACGACACATTTGGTCTAAAACAGGACGTAAGGCAGTAGGCGGTAAATTTAGCTGACTTGGCTTGCGAATTGTTGTTTTAAGAAAAGTTTCTGTAAAGTAATATTTCCAAACATTTGATATATTCATAGAGCATCCATTTTTATGCTAGTTTCTTGTTTTCTTGTAAATTTTATTTTGCAAGATTACAAGGTTACACGAAACAGTCACATTCAAAAATTGCAATATCTTTGCGACTTCTGAATACTAAAATCTTGAAAGACCCAAGGATATTACAAAAATGAAAAAGATTGCTTTAGCTTTAGGACTCATTGGTATGGCTGCATTTGCCAATGCGGCTGATACACTCAATGGAACGGTATGGAAAACAATTGATGATCAGACCAATAAGCCAAAAGCCGTAGTTAAATTTACGGAACAGAAGGATGGAACCTTAACTGCAACTATTCAAAACATTTTGACACCAGGCGAAGAAAACGCTTGTACAAAATGTGAAGGTCCGTACAAAAATAAACCGCTAAAAGGCGTCACCATTGTACATAATTTAAAAAATGTAGGTGGCAACAGTTATGAAAACGGTACGATTTTAGATCCTAAATCTGGCAAAACTTACAAATTAAAAGGTGAGTTAACAGACGGCGGTAAGAAGCTTAAATTGCGTGGCTATATTGGCGTTTCTGCCCTTGGTCGTAACCAAACGTGGATTCGCGCTAACTAAAAGTTTTAATAAAAAAAACGAGCCAAATGGCTCGTTTTTTTATGCTTGGATATTTTGATAGGTTGTTTCATCAAAACCGACGATAAAACCTTGGGAGGTTTGTAAAACGGGTCTTTTAATTAAACTTGGTTGAGCAATAAGTGCTTCAATAAGATGGTCTTCACTGCTTAACGCACGCGTTTGTTCTTCTTCTGATAACTTGCGCCAAGTGGTTCCTTTTTTGTTTAAAACCGTATCTTGCCCAATTTCTTTTAACCAGATTTTTAGAGTATCTGCATCAATACCTTGTTTTTTATAATCATGAAAATCATAGTTCAGCCCTTTGGCTTGTAAAGCATCAAATGCTTTTTTCATTGAATTACAGTTTTTGATTCCATAAATTTTTAACATTTTATCGGACCATGTCAAAAAGAGAGAGCACACAGCCTAACCCAAAAAGCATTTGAGCACTACTTTATACAGATACTTTTAAAACAAATGAAAAATTATGATTAATCGAAAGAGAAATGTCATGTTATTGTCATAAGACAAAGCGATAATGGGCTTAATAAGAAGAAGTTAAAACTAAAAGAACTTAGCGCAAAAAATAAGAGATTGAAAAGAGAAAACCCGCATTTAATCATCCTGATCATGCGGGTCTCATTTCAACGTCCAATGTCACATCCTTGCAAATAAACTTATCATAAGTTTATTTTATCTTCCTACGGCGTCCTATCCTTTTGCGTCATCCTGACTGCTTCCCTGTGCCGTGCAGCTATAATGCCGTTAAAGCTGTGTAAGAAAAATACTCAAAAACGACAGATGCTGTAAGCGAAAACGACAAGGTAAGTGAACGAGTGTTCACTTAATCTTGAATTTTATAGTCAATAATGACTGGTGCATGGTCGCTAAACCATTGATCTTTATAGACCCATGCGTTAACTGTACGTGCTTGCCAGTCTGGTGAGCAGGCTTGGTAGTCAATACGCCACCCAACATTTTTTGCACGAGCTTGACCGCGATTTGACCACCATGAATAAAGTTCGGCTTCTGCTCGAACTACACGGAATGTGTCAACATAACCAAGTTCATCATAAATATGATCAAGCCATGCGCGTTCATGCGGCAAACAGCCAGATGATTTTTGGTTACCCGACCAATTTTTAATATCAATCCGTTTATGAACAATGTTGTAGTCACCACAAATGATGACTGACTTATTTTCATCACGCCATTGTTTTAAGATTTTCGCGTATTCACCTAAAAATAAATCTTTACGGGCTTGCGCTTCTTCACCACTTGAGCCTGAAGGTAAGTATAATGACGCAATATGTACCGGATGTGACAAACCTAGATCAAATTCAGCAGAAATAAAGCGACCTTGACTGTCAGCCAGTTCAAACCCTAAACCGTCTTTAACAGAGACAAAGGGTAAACGACTATATATGGCAGTCCCTGCGTAACCTGCACGCTCTGCTGGAAATAGATGGGTATGCCATCCTTCGGGTCTAAATTTTTCAGTCCATTGTTCATGGGTAATGCGGCTTTCCTGCATGCATACGACATCGGCATCTGATTGTTCTAACCATTCAAGTAAGCCTTTCGTCACCGAAGAACGCAAGCCATTTACGTTAATGGAAACGACTCGAAGAATTTTTACATCACTTGGATACTGATCCTTTGGTATCATGCGAAAATTTAACCTCAATTGTGAATTTGGAGCACCTCATGACAACGCCTGTGTCATTTAACCCGCAAGCATTTATCGAACTCGCATTATCACGCGGTGTGCTTAAATTTGGTGAGTTTACTTTAAAATCTGGACGTGTGAGTCCTTATTTTTTTAATGCAGGCCTACTCAACGATGGTGAAGCTTTATCTCTTTTAGCACAAGGCTATGCCGACAAATTAATACAATGTGAAAATGTTGATGTTATTTTTGGCCCTGCTTACAAGGGAATTCCATTTGTAGCAGCAACTGCTGTTGCCTTGTCGCAAGTACATAACAAAAGTGTGCCATGGGGTTTTAACCGTAAAGAAGCTAAAGATCATGGTGAAGGCGGTGTTTTAGTTGGTGCTGCGGTTGAAGGTAAAAAAGTCTGGATTATTGATGACGTCATTACCGCAGGTACAGCCATTCGTGAAGTCGTAACGATTTTAAAAAATGCGGGCGCAATCATTGCGGGCGTATTGGTTGCACTAGACCGCCAAGAGTGTGGTCAAGGTGAGCTTTCTGCAATTCAAGAAGTTCAAAAAGAATTAGAAATTCCTGTACATGCACTGATTACCATGAAAGATTTAATGGATTATTTGGATGCAAAAGGCGAGAAAGAGTCTTTAGCAAACATGCAAGCTTATCGTGAGAAATACGGTATCTAAGAGTTAGGTATGGAAAAGGAAGCTATAGCTTCCTTTTTTTATAATTTAATCAAATTATTGAGTTGGTTAAACTATAGTCGTAGGGTGTTAAAAATCATAAAAAACCGTTCCAGTGTGCTGAATCCTAGAACGGTTTTGACTAAAATTTTAATAATTTCGTATAAGGCGTATTATGTTAATTTGACTTTAGTTGCACAAACTTACCGATAAGGTCTATGACATGGAAGTGAAGTTCAAAACCGAAATGAATGAGTACCACTATAAGCCTAAAATCTCATTCAACGGCTCAACAACAGAATACTATACTAATTTATCCGAAGCTTTACAAAAACTTATAAAATGAAAAAGATCCTAATTAGCCTACTTGCTATTTCAGCAATCAGTACAATTCAAGCGAAAGAATATCCAAACTATGCAGATGAAAAGAAATATTTACAGATGCTAGAAAAAGTTTATCCACAATTAGAAATCATTGTTCGTGGCAAATTGATATTGAATAACGCTGAAAATGATGTAAAGGCTCTGGCTGATAAAGATAAAAAAGAAGTGTGTTCTATGGCAAATGCAGTTATAAAAGCTGACAACATTATCGTAAATAACATAGTCCATGAGTCTTATTTTGAATCAACAAACTATCTCCAAAATTTTATGACTTCAGAAGGTGCTGATAATCTAAAACAAGAATTACAGTTATCAGGATTTAAGTGTGATTAAAGTGAAAATTAGGACCTACACAAAATTTAGAACAGTCCCAAGGCCCATAAATAGGGCCTTTCGATGATCTGATTAACATAAAATCTCAACTACGAAATCGTTTCAAATAAGCACCACTATGTAAAATAAGGGAGTTAACTTAGACAAAATCAATATGGTTTAATCACTTAATTTTGTTCTAGTGAATGCTCATGTAACTCGATGTAAATGATTTTTCCTGTTGCGTTATCAATCGCAACACTGACTTTCTCAGTTTCGAATTCTTTTACGTTTCGATGAGGATTTGTATTGGTATCTTTATTAGTCTTCAGTTTTTGTTTCACTTCTTTTTCGGTATCATCACTGAAAAGACCAAGGGGCAATTTATGTCCTTTATAATTTGCAAATGAAACATCTTGATCGGGGAGATATAATTTTATAGATACAATTTTCTTATTTTTTAACAGCATTTCGATGCCATTTTGAGGAAGCATTAAGCTTTGATCATAGAAATCAAGTTTAGGAAATTCTTCATTCCAAAACTGATCGGTGATCTCAGGTACTTCCTTTACTTCGAGCTGGTTCACAAACGCTTCGAAACTTTTACTTTGTGTTGATGTCCCTAATAATTCTAAATATTTATTAGGATTTTCACTATACTTTGAAGAACTGCAACCTGTTAATACCATTAAAAAGAACCAAATCAAAAATATACGCATATTAAATTTCTTAAATCTATTTGGTTTATTTTAACTTTAAAAATATATTTTTAATAATTTCTAAAATTAATATAATACAGCATATGCGAATCAATTCTTACACTCCATCGTCATACCCAACTTGTTTTGTTGATCTTGTTCAGTCATCACCCAAGGCGAAAAAGAAGCGCTAGCAAATATGCAAGCTTATCGTGAGAAATACGGTATCTAAAAATAAAAGGGCATACCTCTAAATAGTGGTATGCCAGTTTAATATTTTATTTAAAATTGATAATTAAAACGAACTAAAATATTACGTGGTGTGCCTGGCATACTGTCTGAACGCCAGTATTCTTTATTGGTTAGGTTGTTCACTGCAAGTGTGACATTCCAAGGGTCAGCACTATAACCAATTGCTGCGTCGACACGATTGAAGCCTTCCATTTTTACTGCATTATTAATGTTCGGATAATAAGACCCCACATAGGTTACACCCATTTCGGTATACCACTGTTCAGTTGGTAAATAGCGAACAAATAAATTGCCCGTATTTTTCGATGTATTCGCTAAATAGTTGCCTTCTTGTTCAGGCTTTTGTTTGTCTTCTTTTACTTTGGCATCGGTGTAACCATAACCACCGCGAACAAAGACATTATCAAGTACCCGGCCAATAAAACTAAATTCAACACCACGTGATTGATGCTGACCAGCAGTTGCCCATACCTCTGGTTCACTGTCAGGATTTGGTTTATAGCGAATATTATTTTTACGAATATCAAAGACAGAAAATTGAGTATTTAAACGATTATCTAACCATTCGCTTTTTATGCCCACTTCATATTGCTCGTTATATTGAGGCTCTTTGTCCATTTTTGTGACATCGGTGCTTCCAGTGACTTGGTTAACACCCATTTGTCCGCCAAATGGTGCAAAGCTCTTAGAGTAAGACGTATAAAAACTATGTTCAGGAAGCGGTTGCCATACCAAACCAACATTTGGGCTAACAGTACTGTCTTTTACATTGCGATGTGCATTAGTGAGTTTGTTAGTGGTTGAAAAGTCAAAGTAATCATAACGTAAGCCTAACATGAGTTTAAGTTGGTCGTTTAGACCAATTAAATCTTGAATAAATATGCCGTAAGTTGTGCCTTCATTATAGTTATGCTGACTAATCTTTAATGGGCCATTGCCACGACTTGATTCTCTTTCACCTGTGAATGGATTGACGTAACCATAAATGGCTGAACCATTTTGAGTCTTATTAGCTAGACGTGGTTCTCGTTGTTCATAGGTCCAGTCTGTACCCATCATGATTTGATGTTCAAGCTGGCCGGTTTTGAACTTGCCTTTAATATCAAAGGTATTGGTGGTGGTTTTATTGCTGGTTTGCTGCCAGTAGTAATTCTGATTGATATAACCTTTTTTGGTGTTGCATTCTTTGCCTTTCAGGTCATTTCCATCGAGGCCACAATAAGTTCCAAAGTAAAAATGATCAAAGTTCTGTTCTGCTTGTCGGTAACTTGCCGCCCAGTGAAAGTTCCAATCAGGCGCATATTGATAATTCACATCGGTGCGGACCACTTGCAAAATATCATCAACATAATCTCCGTCTTGGGCAAATCCTGTTTTAATAGAGGTTCCCGCAGGTAAGTTATCTTGAGTTGGCCCGCGATCAGGTACACGACCTAATTTGTCATAGGTATATTGTGTGGTCCAAGTAAGCGTTCCATCATCATTTTTATAAGTAAAACTTGGTGAAAACATCTCAATTTTATTTTCAATACCAGAGCGGAAACTGTCTGACTCTCCATATTCTCCGGTAAGACGTACTGCTAAATTGTCATTAATGACTTGGTTGATGTCAGCAGTGGTTCCATAGTTGTCGTATGAACCTGCATAAGCGCCAACTGAACTTTTAGAGTCGAAATTGGCGAATTTACTCACCATATTCACAACCCCACCACCAGCACTACGGCCATATAAAACAGAAGCTGGGCCTTTTAAAATTTCAATACGCTCAATATTGGCAGTACTACGGCGTACTTGACCACTTTCACGTATACCATCACGGTAAATATCGCCTGCATCCGCTCCAAAACCACGAATGGTAATGCCATCACCACGCATATCGTAATTGGTAGATACCCCAGGTGTGCCTTGCAGCATAACGCTTAGATCATTTGATCCATAAACTTTATACTTCTGAACATCAATGGTATCAATGGTTTGAGGAATATCTTTTTTATCTAAACTATTACGGGTGACATTAGCTTTGTCATAGTCGATATAACTTTTAATTGGGTCGAGCTCACTCATGGCCTCAATTTTTATGGTTGGCATGGTCGCTGCAACTTTCGATGATGAGTTACTCGAGTCTTCAGCGTATACACCTTGAATATTAAGGATCATTAAACTGAGTAAGCTGAGCGGGAATAAACGCTTAATTTGGGGAGATGATATAGAAATTCTTAACATAAAATAAAATCAGTTAACAAAAATAAAAGTATAAATGATAATTATAATCATTTAATTGTTTAGAATAAAAGAACTATTATCTTAAAAAAGGACATATTTATTTTTTAATAACTATTTTTTAGGAATGTAATGAGTAAATTAAATAAACTATGTGAATTAACTCGTTAGTTTTTCTTGTTAATTGAGTTTTAAAGGGGGGCTTTTTATCGATAAAGCACCCCCTTAGAATTAAGCATTATTTTTCAGAATATCTAAAATATCCATTTCTGGATCATAGTTCTCATCAATCGTTTTGCAAATTGCTTGTCCAACAATGACGTGCGTACCATTGAAGGTCATGGTGGGTGCTTCATATAATTCCCAGCCATGGTTCAGTGCTTTAGTCACTCGTGCACAAAAAGCAGAGTCATCTGGTCCGGTTAAATAGCGATAAAGTTTCATCATCAAGCCTAAAAATTAATATTTTATTGTTCTATTTTAACTGAATTCCTTAAAGTTCAAGATAGATAAATAGCAGAACACCTTTTACTTAAATTAAGAAAAACGAGTGAAAAATCTCAGCTATACTCATGCTAATTTAAATTTTAAGAAGAGCTTGAGCATGCGTGTACTTGTCGTCATGGATCCGATTGAAACCGTGAATCTGAAAAAGGATTCAACCATGGCAATGTTGTGGGCGGCGAGCCGTCGCGGACATGAATTGGGTTATGCATTACAACAAGATTTATATATCGATCAAGGTAAAGCTTATGGTTTGATTTCACCATTAGAAGTGTTTGAAGATTACAACCATTATTATGAGCTGGGCGAAAAGAAAAAAGAATCTATCGCTGCTTATGACGTTGTGCTCATGCGTAAAGACCCACCGTTTGATATGAATTTTGTCTATACGACTTACGTGCTTGAGCAAGCTGAACGTGAAGGCTCATGGATTATTAATAAGCCTCAGTCACTGCGTGATTGCAATGAAAAACTTTTTGCAACCCAATTTCCAGAGCTACAAGTTCCTACGCTGGTAACTTCACAACAAAGCTTGATTCGTGAATTTATTAAAGAACATGGTGATGTCATTGTTAAACCACTTGATGGCATGGGCGGTACGGGAATTTTCCGTTTATACCAAGATGGTGTGAACATTGGTTCAACCTTGGAAATGCTGACCGAGTTAGGTAACCGACCAATTATGGCTCAACGTTATATTCCTGAAATTGTAGAAGGGGATAAACGTATTTTAATGGTAAATGGCGAGCCTATTCCTTACTGCTTGGCACGTATCCCACAAAATGGTGAAGTCCGTGGTAACTTGGCGGCAGGTGGCTTAGGTCAAGCGCGTCCGCTTACTGAAAATGATAAGTTGATCGCGGCTAAAGTTGGGCCATTCCTACGCGAAAAGGGCTTGATTTTTGTTGGCTTAGATGTAATTGGTAATTATGTCACTGAAATTAATGTTACTAGCCCAACCTGTATTCGTGAAATCGATGCTCAGTTTGGTACATCAATTGCCGATAACCTGTTTGATGTATTAGAAGCTGGTCGCCCTGCATAATTGTTTGTTTCAAGTGGTTTTCTGCCTAACCGGTAGGAAATCACTTGAAAATATATGAATTTGTAAAATAACAATACTAAATACACCATAGCTTTGTAGGCATATTTTCAAAAAAGCACATCTTTCTGTTATAAACGAGTGAAATTAGCTTTTCGTTAATGAAGCTTTAGGATTAAAATAAACGGCTACAAAAATAGATGACAATTTCCATTGTTTTTTGAGTTGAAGAATTAGACCGTGACCGATTCGCAGCAAAGTAAACCTAAACATGTCATGATGATGGCTGCCGGTACAGGTGGACATGTTTTTCCAGCCCTCGCCGTAGCCAAACAACTTCAACAACAAGGTTGTCAGGTTTCATGGTTAGCCACGCCAACAGGTATGGAAAATCGATTATTAAAAGATCAAAATATTCCAATATATCAAATTGATATTCAAGGTGTTCGTGGGAACGGCGTGATCCGTAAACTTGCTGCGCCTTTTAAAATTTTAAAAGCAACATTAAGCGCAATGCGCTATATGAAACAGCTTAAAGTTGATGCTGTAGCTGGATTTGGTGGTTATGTTGCGGGGCCTGGTGGTTTAGCAGCGCGATTGTTGGGTATTCCTGTACTTATTCATGAGCAAAATGCGGTAGCGGGTTTTACCAATGCTCAGTTATCACGTATCTCTAAAGTGGTATGTGAAGCATTTCCAAATACATTTCCTGCTAGTGAAAAAGTAGTGACAACCGGAAATCCGGTACGTCGTGAAATTAACGATATTTTAAGCCCAAAGTGGCGTTACGATGCACGTGAGCAAGCAGGGCAACCTCTAAACATTCTTATTGTTGGTGGTTCTTTAGGTGCAAAAGCGCTCAATGAACGCTTACCTCCAGCATTAAAACAATTACAAGCACCACTCAATATTTTTCATCAGTGTGGTCAGCAACAAGTTGAAGCAACGCAAGCACTTTATGCAGATGCACCAGCTAATTTAACGGTACAGGTTTTGCCGTTTATTGAAGATATGGCAAAGGCTTATAGTGAGGCTGATTTAATTATTTGCCGAGCTGGAGCATTAACAGTAACGGAAGTTGCAACAGCAGGTATTGCCGCAGTTTTTGTACCTCTTCCTATAGCAGTTGATGATCACCAAACTGCGAATGCCAAATTTTTGGCCGATGTTAGTGCTGCAAAAATTTGCCAGCAATCGACCATGACACCAGATGTTCTAAATGAATTGTTCACTTCGCTGATGAACCGCCAATTACTTACAGAAATGGCAGTGAAAGCGCGTCAACATGCCCAACCAAATGCGACTCAGCATGTGGTTGATCTTATCCAAAAAATGTAATCGGATTTACTATGTCTCCATCAACAGCTGCGAACCAAGCAAAAAAACTGATTAAAGTGCCTGAAATGCGCCGTATCAAACACATTCATTTTGTGGGGATCGGTGGGGCTGGGATGTGTGGCATTGCAGAGGTATTGGGTAACCAAGGTTATAAAATTTCCGGTTCAGACATTAAAGCGTCTAAAACTACAGAACAATTAGAGCAAAATGGCATTAAGGTTTATATTGGCCATCAAGCGGAAAATATTAAAAATGCCAATGTGCTTGTAGTTTCTACAGCGATTGATCCAGAAAATCCGGAAATTAAAGCAGCGATTGAGCAACGTACTCCAATCGTACGCCGCGCAGAGATGCTAGGTGAGCTTATGCGTTACCGTCATGGTATTGCTGTAGCTGGTACACATGGTAAAACTACAACGACTAGTCTTTTAACCACCATGTTGGCTGAAGAAAACCTTGATCCAACCTATGTCATTGGTGGTTTACTTAACAGTACAGGTGTAAATGCTGCACTTGGTGAAAGTCGTTTCATCGTAGCGGAAGCTGATGAGTCAGATGCGTCTTTCCTTTATTTGCAACCGATGGCAGCCATTGTAACGAATATCGATGCTGACCATATGGATACCTATGAAGGTAGCTTTGATAAATTAAAAGATACGTTCGTACAGTTCCTTCATAACTTACCATTTTATGGTTTGGCTGTAGTTTGTGGTGATGACGCCAATATTCGTGAAATTATGCCGCGTGTAGGTCGTCCAGTTATTACCTATGGTTTTAATGAAGATAACGACATCCGCGCAATTGATGTTGAACAAGATGGTATGCGTTCACACTTCACCGTGTTACGTAAAGGTCGTGAGCCGCTACGTTTAACCATCAACCAACCGGGCATGCATAATATTTTGAATGCTCTAGCTGCTATTGGTGTTGCGACTGATGAAGGTGTTTCTGATGATGCAATTAGCCGAGCTTTAGCGGGCTTCAGTGGTGTTGGTCGTCGTTTCCAAGTACAAGGCGAATTTGAACTTGCCGATGGTAATGTTAAGTTAGTTGATGACTATGGACACCATCCGAAAGAAGTAGAAGCAACCATTAAAGCTGCTCGTCAGAGCCATCCGGATCGTCGTTTGGTTATGTTATTCCAGCCACACCGTTACTCTCGTACTCGCGATTGTTTTGATGATTTTATTGAAGTGCTCTCTCAAGTCGATCAATTATTATTATTGGAAGTTTATCCTGCTGGCGAAAAGCCTATTGTCGGTGCAGACAGCCGTACTTTAGCGCGTAGTATTCGTTTACGCGGACAGGTGGAACCGATTTTGGTCGATCCGGTTGAAGGTAATTTGCAAAACATCATGCAAAATGTGTTACAACCAAATGACTTGTTATTAACGCAGGGTGCGGGTAACGTGGGAGCAATTTCAGTAGAACTTGCACAACACCATTTGTATGTGAAATAAACAAAAATATTGAATTATCGGGTTAAGGATTTAAACGTGTCAAATGCTACAAAATTCGGCAAAGTTGCCGTGTTATTTGGTGGGAAATCGGCTGAGCGTGCTGTGTCTTTAGATAGTGGTCAGGCAGTTCTGGATGCTCTGTTACGTTCAGGTGTTCAGGCTGAAGCATTTGATCCGCAAGACCGCAGTGTGACTGAGCTTGTAAATTATGATCGTGCATTTATTGTGTTGCATGGTCGTGGCGGTGAAGATGGCCAGATTCAAGGTGTACTTGAATGGTTAAATCTGCCTTATACAGGAACTGGCGTGCAAGGTTCTGCTATTGGCATGGATAAAGTCAAAACCAAGCAAATCTGGCAAGGTAGCGACTTACCTACCGCGCCATATCGCATTATTACTAAAGAAACAGATTTAGATGCGGTTATTGCTGAGTTAGGCTTACCTGTGATTATCAAACCTGTACATGAAGGCTCAAGTGTGGGCATGAGTAAGGTTGAGAAAGCAGAAGATTTTGCTGCTGCAATTGAAAAGGCGACTCAGCACGATGCTGTTGTGATGGCAGAAAAATGGATCACAGGTCGTGAGTTCACAATCTCATTCCTAAATGGTCAGCCTTTGCCTGTTATTCGTTTACAACCACCAGCAGACGTTGCCTTCTATGACTATGAAGCAAAATATGAACGTAATGATGTTGAGTACGGTATTCCTTGTGGTCTAAGTGAGACAGAAGAGAAAAACCTACAAGCATTATGTTTACGTGCTTTTCAGGCAGTTGGTGCAGAAAGCTGGGGCCGTATTGATGCGATGCAGGATGAACAGGGTAATTTCTGGCTTTTAGAAGTAAACACTGTGCCGGGTATGACTAGCCACTCTTTAGTTCCAAAAGCTGCGAAAGCTGTTGGCTATAGTTTTGATGAATTGTGTGTTGCCATTCTTGAGCAAACATTGGAAGGTACGGCTTAAATATGGCACAACTTCCGGCTTCCATGCGCCGTAAACGTGCGGCCATCACCTCTATTCATGATAAACCACCTACACGTAAGCAGAAGCTTGCCAATGCTGGTGGATGGGTGCTGTTGGTTATTGCTTTTGTAGTGCTGGCATTCGGAATTTATGGGCTATATAAAGTTATTACAGATGCAACAGTTGCAAAGCTAGAGGTTGTCGGGTCAACGTCTTCAGTTGAAACACAACAAGTGATGCAGCATGTTGCTCCAATTATCAAAGCGAATTATTTCACATCTGATTTAGAACAGGTTCGTGATAAAACGTTAGAAATTTCTTGGGTAGACCGAGTTGTCGTATCTCGTGCTTGGCCCAATGGTATTCGTGTTCGTGTTATGCCTCGACATGCCATCGCCCGTTGGGGAACAGGTCGCTTATTAAGCGATGGAGGCGATGTATTTAGTGAGGCAGAGCCGACAATTCATCCTGAGCTTCCGTTACTACATGGTCCGGTAAGCCAGTCGAAAATGATGATGCGACGCTATAATGAAATCAATCAATTATTCCATCCTGCCAATTTGCGTCTAAAAGAGTTATATCTGACGGAGCGAATGACTTGGTTTATGCAGTTTGATACAGGTTTACGAATTATTGTTGACCAAGATCAAACAATGAATAAGTTGCAACGTTTAAGTCATCTGGCACAATCTGACTTAAAACCGGTGTGGTCAAAAATCTCAGCCATTGATTTGCGATATCGTAATGGATTATCTATTCAATGGAAGAACGCAACACCACCTAAAATTGTGAATGGTCAGTTTGTTGTAACGATTGATGACACAAGCATTGCAGGTGGAACAAAAGCAAAGCCATAATACGTGGCTTTAAAATAGGCAATTTGCCTGGTATTAAACAACAAAGAAATGGTATGAGTGATGAATGAAGCTGTTCCCTCAGTTGTTGCGATTGACATTGGGACGCATAAAGTTTCAGTTTTGATTGGAAAAATTCATGCGCCGGATAACATTCAAGTTATCGGTATGGCAACTGCTCGTAATCGAGGCATGAATAAAGGAAAAATTGTAAGCCTCGATAAAGTCATCGCTGCGATTAAAAATGCTGTTGCTGAAGCGGAAAATATGGCCGAATGTCGCATTCATAGCGCATGGGTATCGATTCCGAGTACCGAGTTGCAAAGTTTTTATGCCTCTGGTCGTACACCAGTCGCTAATCCAGCACATGTTATTACAACAAATGAAGTCGTGCGCGCGTTAGAATTGGCAAAAGCAAGTCATGTGACTTCTGATTACTATTTAGCAAGTGCAGTGCCGTTAGGCTTTGAGTTGGGTGATTCTGCTGAATGGGTGCAGAATCCAATTAACATGACTGCCCATAGTATGACGGGACATTATCAGTTAATGATGATGCCGATTGCGACTATGCAAAACCTTGATCGCGCTATGAAAGGTGCAAATATCGGGGTTGAAAAAATGGTGGTATCTTGTCTGGCAACCGCTGAGGCAAGCTTGCTTAAAGATGAAAAAGAATATGGTGTTTGTCTAGTCGATGTTGGTGCAGGCATTACCAATCTTGCTGTTTATCTGGATGGGCGTCTGGCTCTGGCACGTACATTGCAGCGCGGTGGTGAACACGTTACACGTGATATTGCTGCTGTATTGCAAACCACGACAGAAGAAGCTGAACGCATTAAAATTCTATATGGTTGTGTCGATTTAAGTGCTGTTAAGCCAGATCACATGATTCAGGTGGAAGGAATTGATGGCCCTCAAACCATTAGTCGAATTGAGCTGTCAGAAATTATTATTGCCCGTTATGAAGAGATCTTTAGCCAGATTCGCGATGAACTCGAACACAGCGGCGCAATTCATGGTTTATACCATGGTGTAGTGTTGACAGGGGATGCTTGTCAAATCGAAGGTATGGTGAGTTTGGCTCGCCGTATGTTGGGGGTATCTGCACATTTAGGTAATCCACCGTTACAGGTTTATGCTGATGATCAGCATCAAGCCTCGTTACGTCGTTCGATGTATGCAACAGCAGCTGGTTTGCTCATGTTTAGCCAAAGTGAGTTGCAAGAAGCTGTTGAAGAGCCTGAAGAGGCAAATGACCGTTCGGTATGGGAGCGAATGGTAAATGGCTGGAATGCATTTAATAGCAAGCTAAAAGCCATTTTTTAGGATGTATGGATTTATTGGTAGAATTGTTAGGAAGTTGTAAGAGAAAACCACTGTACTTGACAAGGTTTGTATTGCACAGCATTCTTAAAATTAGTTATTTTTGAAAATCAAGGCAGTATACGGGCTGAAGTGACTGCCATAATGTATTAGGAACCCTAAAGGTCATGGCCTCATTTGAATTTATAGAAGATGAACTAAACGATGGCAACGGTCAAGCCCGTTTCACTGTATTTGGTGTAGGTGGTGGTGGCGGTAATGCCGTTCAACATATGGTGCAGTCTGATATTCAAGGTGTTAAATTCGTTTGTGCCAATACAGACAAACAAGCACTGGACTGTATGAATGCACCTTTCAAAATTCAGTTAGGCGAGCAAAGTACACGTGGTCTAGGTGCTGGCGCTAACCCTGAAGTAGGGCAAGTTGCAGCAGAAGAAAGCCGTGAAATTATTCGTCACCATCTTGAAGGTACGGATATGGTATTCGTTACCGCTGGTATGGGTGGTGGTACGGGTACGGGCGCGGCACCTGTCGTGGCTGAAGTTGCCAAAGAAATGGGTATTTTGACTGTTGGTGTTGTAACAACTCCATTTAACTTTGAAGGCCGTCGCCGTTTAAAATCTGCTGAACGCGGTATTGAAGCGCTTGAAGCACATGTTGATTCATTGATTATTATCCCTAACCAACGCTTGTTAAGCGTATATGGCGATATTTCAATGAAAGATGCTTATAAAAAAGCTGATGATGTATTGTTAAACGCTGTACGTAGTATCTTTGACCTTGTTGTAAACCGTGGTCACATTAACCTTGACTTCGCCGATTTGAAAACTGCAATGAGTACTCGTGGTTATGCCATGATGGGTGCTGGTTTAGGTCGTGGTGAAGATCGTGCACGTCAAGCTGCTGAACAGGCTATCCGTAGTCCATTGCTTGATAACGTCAATATTATTAATGCTAAAGGTGTGTTGATTAACATTACTGGTGGTGATGATATTACTTTACGCGAAACTGAAATCATTACTGATGTCGTGAACCAGATTGTTGACCTTGACGAAGGCGAGATCTTCTACGGTACTGTATTTGATCCAGATGCGCGTGATGAATTACGTGTAACAGTGATTGCAACTGGTTTAACTCGTAATGCAGCAGATGCAGAACCGAGAAAACGTAATACAGTAAGTCATGCATCGTCTCAATCAGCTCAATCTGTTGATGAAGATGACGTTCCTGCAATTAATAAGCGTCAAAATGCAGACAATGAAGTGAGTAATAACGCAAGTTCTTCTCCGCGCTCTTCTCCAATGAGCATTCAAGATTACTTGAAAAATCAGCAACGTAAGTAAAATATTATTAAATTTAAAAAAAGGCAGTGTTTAAACACTGCCTTTTTTTGTTTTTGATCAATGACTAAATATGCTAACGTATAGCGGTTTTAAAAAAGAAGTTACAAAGCATGGTGAAACAACGTACTCTCAATCGTGTGGTAAAAGCGAGTGGAATAGGTCTTCATAGCGGTCAAAAAGTGATGATCAATTTCATTCCACATACCGTGGATGGAGGTATTGTATTTCGTCGTATCGATTTAAATCCGCCTGTGGAAATCCATGCGAATGCTTTGCTGATTCAAGAAGCTTTCATGTGCTCCAATTTAGTGATTGGAGATATAAAAGTTGGAACAATTGAGCATGTGATGAGCGCAATTGCAGGTTTGGGAATTGATAACCTTATTGTTGAGGTATCTGCGTCTGAAGTTCCGATTATGGATGGAAGTGCTGGCCCATTTATTTACCTGTTAATGCAAGGTGGATTGCGTGAGCTGGATGCGCCGAAAAAATTTATAAGAATATTAAAACCAGTTGAAGCATTAATAGATGATAAGAAAGCAATTTTTAGCCCGCATAATGGTTTTCAGCTAAATTTTACGATTGATTTTGACCATCCGGCATTTGCTAAAGAATATCAGTCTGCGACTATCGATTTTTCTACTGAAACTTTTGTATATGAAGTCAGTGAGGCTCGTACTTTTGGTTTTATGAAAGACTTAGATTATCTCAAAGCAAATAATTTAGCCTTAGGTGCAAGTTTAGATAATGCAATTGGCGTAGATGATACAGGCGTAGTGAATGAAGAAGGCTTACGTTTCGCCGATGAATTTGTGAGACATAAGATTTTAGATGCAGTAGGTGATTTGTATTTGCTTGGTCATCAAATTATTGCCAAGTTTGATGGCTATAAATCAGGACATGCTTTAAATAATCAGCTGTTACGCAATGTTCAAAGTGATCCGAGTAATTATGAAATTGTAACATTTGATGACGAGAATGAATGTCCAATTCCCTATGTGAGTGTGACATAAGTCATTGTCTTTATTTGGCTACGTTATAATGTAACATTTTAAAATGTGATTTATGTCACAAAAATATAGCTAAACTTTTCATAGAATATAAAGTTCATAATTTTTTATTGCTTGCCAAACGTAGTAAAGCTTGGCTAAGCTTAGGGTCGCTCACGAAGTCGGCTGCACTACGTAACATTTCTTGTGTTTCCGGGGGGATGGGTTTAGATGGCTCAGATGAGGGTGGATTGGGAATGTTTTTATTCCTCAAGCGAACCTGAATTCTTTGTAAGTCTTTTAACCCTTCAAGTTGAGATAATTTAGATACATATTGGTTCTGTAAGTAACTGAGTTGACTGATCATCGCCTGATTTTCACCAGTAATGATTAAAGAGCCATTTTGATAACACACGACCTGCCATTGTTCCGGTTGGGGCAATAAGGGTTGGACCATTTTCGTAAGTCTTTGCCATTGCGCGACTTGCGTTGTTAGAAACGTAAGGTTTCCTGTTTTTATGTGTTTTCCGGATTGTTGAAAAACGTTATCGGGTTTAGACATGGGTCATTCTCGGATAGATTCTTGTCTTCATCTTAAGCGTTCATTTCAATCGATATCAAGGAAGAGATCATAAGGAACTTAAGTAAGAACAGTTTCAAGAGGTTTTTATGCACACGCGTCGTATTTTATTAGCGTTTTCACTTGCCGCTTCGGCAGCATCAGTTGCTTTTGCAGATTATCAAACAATTAACCAATCTACTGATTCAGATCGATTGGAACAACTATCAAAAACATTATCTCAAGGTTCATATACTCATCCTGATGATTTAGATCTTCCAGCGAGTGCGAAAGTTTCAGTGACCTTACGCCAAAAAACGGTTGAGCTCAACAATGAGTCACTCGCTAAAAAATATGGCAATACGACAGCTAAGAACTCTTTCAATACCTCTTCTTCAAATGCTTATTCATGGTTAGTTTCTCATCCTCTTCCTGATACAGTGCGTGTTTCTTCCAACTTTGGTGGCCGTACGATGGGTGGTCGTGCCGAACATCATGGCGGATTGGATATGGCTGCTCCAAGTGGTACGCCAATTTATGCTACAGGGCCAGGTATTGTAACCAAATCTGGTTGGGGTACTGGCTATGGTCAATATGTTGAAATTAACCATGGTAATGGCTATTTAACACGCTATGCGCATGCTTCTCGTTTAATGGTACGTGTAGGTGAACAAGTCTCTGCGGGTGAACATATTGCCAATGTAGGTTGTACTGGTCGCTGTACTGGTCCACATTTGCACTATGAAGTAGTAAAAGATGGTCAACGTAAGAATCCAACAACTTACTTGGCGATGCTTCCTTAAAAGCATAGTGAAAAAGGTTAAGGTTATTGAATTTATGAATCTGAAATTAACTTAAACCTTTTTTAACGTAAAGATTGTATAAAAAAACGCCATTATTGGCGTTTTTTTGTTATTTTGTTTAATGCTCGGTCAATGACTATTCATTCAGAAAATAATAGGACCCCCTCACATTCACCCATGGCAATAACTAGAGAGGGGTAAAACGTGGTAAAAATACAAAGTAGATTAAAGGACAAGGAACAGGTGAATTATGGCGTTTTACGGTGACTCCGATGCACAAGAAACCCAAGAGTGGCAAGATGCATTCGATTCAGTTTTACAACATATGGGAACTGAGCGCGCGGCATTCTTGTTGGAGAAACTTTACCAACAAGCAATTGCTAAGCATGTTCCCATTCAACGTCTGAATACACCTTACTTAAATACAATTTCTGTTGAAGAACAACCTGCAATGCCAGGCGACCAAGATATGGAACGCCGTATTCGTGCATTGATTCGTTGGAATGCCTTAGCAATGGTACTTCGTGCGAATCAAACAGGTGATGATTTAGGTGGACACTTGGCGAGCTTCGCATCAAGTGCAACATTATATGACGTAGGTTTTAACCATTTCTTCCGCGCAAACAGCAATAACTTTGGCGGAGATATGATTTATTACCAAGGGCACTGTGCTCCTGGTATTTATGCACGTTCATTCCTTGAAGGACGTTTAACTGAAGAACAGTTAAGTAATTTCCGTCGTGAAGTTGGCGGTAACGGTTTACCAAGCTACCCACACCCATATTTAATGCCGGACTATTGGCAATTCCCAACTGTATCAATGGGTCTTGGTCCAATCATGTCGATTTATCAAGCACACATTCAGAAATATTTAATGAATCGTGGCTTGATTAAAGAAGAAAATCGTAAAGTCTGGGCTTATCTGGGCGATGGTGAGATGGATGAGCCAGAAAGTACTGGTGCAATTTCACTTGCTGGTCGTGAAAAACTCGATAACTTGATCTGGGTTGTTAACTGTAACTTACAGCGTCTAGATGGTCCGGTACGTGGTAACGGTAAAATTATTCAAGAATTAGAATCTTTATTCCGTGGTGCAGGCTGGCGTGTCATTAAAGTAGTATGGGGCCGTCATTGGGATCCACTACTTGCAAAAGACAACACAGGCGCTTTAAAAGCGGTAATGGAAGAAACAGTTGATGGCGAGTACCAACGCTATCAAGTGAAAGGTGGTGCATATACACGTGAGAAATTCTTTGGCAAGTATCCAGAAGCTGCGGAACTTGTAAAAGATTTAAGCGATGAAGACATCGATAATCTTAACCGTGGTGGTCATGACCCTTACAAAGTTTTTGCTGCCTATGCAGAAGCAATGAAAGCCAAAGGTCAACCAACAGTTATTCTTGCGAAAACTGTTAAAGGTTACGGTTTGTCTGAAGAAATTGAAGCGGTGAATAAGACTCACCAAATCAAAAAAATGCAGATCGATTCTTTAAAATATGTACGTGACCGTTTTAACCTGCCATTTACAGATGATAAATTAGAAGAGCTTCCATTCTATCGTCCAAGTGAAAACTCTCCTGAAATGAAATACATGAAGGCGCGTCGTGAAGCATTAGGTGGCTATTTACCTGCACGTCGTAAAGAGAGTGAAATTTTAGCGATTCCTGAATTATCTGTATTTGATGCAGTGTTAAATGGTTCAGGTGGTAAAGAACAATCTACCACTATGGTGATGGTTCGTTTAATTGCTGCTTTACTCAAAGAAAAAGCAATTAAAGACCGCGTAGTACCAATCGTTCCAGACGAAGCGCGTACTTTTGGTCTAGAAGGTATGTTCCGTCAGCTCGGTATTTACGCCGCTCACGGTCAAAAATATACCCCAGAAGACCAAGAACAGTTAATGCATTACCGTGAAGCAAGTGACGGTCATATGCTACAAGAAGGAATTAACGAAGCTGGTGCGATGAGCGCATGGGCTGCGTTGGCAACAAGTTATTCAACCAATAACTTGCCAATGATTCCAATGTACATGTACTACTCAATGTTCGGTTTCCAACGTATTGGTGACATTGCGTGGGCTGCGGGTGATGCACAAGCTCAAGGTTTCTTGTTAGGTGCAACTGCTGGTCGTACCACATTGAACGGTGAAGGTTTACAGCACCAAGATGGTCATTCGCATATCTTGGCGAACACGATTCCTAACTGTGTATCTTATGATCCATGTTTTGGTTATGAATTAGCTGTAATCGTACATGATGGTTTACAACGTATGTATGTGAACCAAGAGCGTGTGTTCTATTACTTAACTGTAATGAACGAAAACTACGAGCATCCTGCAATGCCTGAAGGCGCTGAGGAAGGCATTAAACGTGGTATGTACTTGTTCGAAAAAGATGAAAAAGCAACTGTTCAATTACTTGGTTCAGGTGTAATTCTTCGTGAAGTGATTAAAGCTGCGAAAATCTTACGTGATGAATACCAAATCCGTTCAAACGTTTGGAGTGTAACAAGCTTCAATGAGTTGTCGCGTGATGGTATGGCATGTGAAGAATACAACCGTTTACACCCACTTGCTGAAGAAGTGAAAGAGTCTTGGGTATCTAAACAATTACGCGGTACAGAAGGTATTGTTGTTTCAGCAACAGATCATATGCGCGCTTATAGCGAACAAATCCGTGCCTATCTTCCAGATGGTCGCCCATTTGTTGCGTTGGGTACAGATGGTTATGGTCGCTCAGATACACGTGCTAACTTACGTAGTTTCTTTGGTGTTGATGCTGCACATATCGTTGTTGCTACTTTGAAAAAATTAGCTGACGAAGGTGAAGTAGATGCACGGTTAGTTAAAGATGCAATTTCTAACTTTGAGTTAGATACTGATCGTCCAGTGGCATGGGCTCCACAAGCACATCCAGAAGTTCAGGCAGTTGCTGAATACAATGAAGCGCAAACAGGTGAGGGGAACTAAGCATGCAAATTAAGACCCCTGATATTGGCGTAGATAAAGCAGTTGTTGCTGAAATTTTGGTAAAAGTTGGCGATAGCATTGTTGAAAACGACAGCCTTGTTTTGCTTGAGTCAGATAAAGCCTCTGTTGAAGTGCCTAGCACTTCAGCAGGTGTAGTCAAAAGCATCTTAATCAAAGAAGGCGATAGCGTAACTGAAGGTACGGTATTGTTTGAACTTGAAGCTGAGGGCGCTGCACCTGTAGCTCAAGCAGAAGAAGTTGCAAAACCTGCACCAGCAGCTGAAAAAGAAGCACCTGCTACAGCACCACAAGTTGCTGCGCAACCAGCAGCGGCAACCACTAGCCAAGTTGTTGAAGTTCAAGTTCCTGACATTGGTGTTGAAAAAGCACTAGTTGGTGAAATTTTAGTAAAAGTTGGCGAGCAAATCGATGTTGAACAAAGCATCGTTGTGGTTGAGTCTGACAAAGCAACTGTAGAAGTACCGAGCAGTGTTGCTGGTACTGTAGAAAGCATTCAAGTTAAAGAAGGCGATACAGTTAAAGAAGGTGTTGTACTCATTCAAGTGAAAACAACGTCTGCATCAAGTGCGCCAGTTGAAGCTCCTGCTTCTACAGCAGCTCCAGCGGCAGCACCTGCACCAGTTCAACAAGAAGTTATAGCTGCGGCTGCTACTCCATCTGGACCAGTTGATATTAATGTTCCTGATTTGGGCGTAGACAAAGCAGTTGTTGCTGAAATTTTGGTACAAGTTGGCGATAAAGTTGATGTAGACCAAAGCCTTGTTGTGGTTGAGTCTGATAAAGCAACTGTAGAAGTTCCAAGTACTGTTGCTGGCGTTGTGAAAGCGATTCACTTGCAAGCAGGTCAACAAGTTTCACAAGGTGTTTTGCTTGCAACAATTGAAGCAGAAGGCCAAGCACCTGCTGCTGCACCAGCGGCAAAAGCAGAAGTAGCTCCTGCTCCTCAGGCAGCGGCACCTAAAGCGGCAGCTCCTGCTCCGACTCAGGCTGTATCTGCTCCAGTGTCTGGTGGTGACAAGTTAACGAAAGAGCAAGAAGCTGAAAACGCTAAAGTTTATGCTGGCCCTGCTGTTCGTAAGCTTGCTCGTGAGCTTGGTGTAGTTTTATCACAAGTTAAAACTTCTGGTGAACATGGTCGTGTGATTAAAGAAGATATCTTTGCTTATGTGAAGACTCGTTTAACTGCACCACAAGTGGCGCCAGTTGCTCAAGCTGCTGCTCCGGCTGGTTTACCTTCATTACCTGACTTTACTGCTTTTGGTGGTAGTGAAGTGAAGCCGATGACTCGTTTACAGCAAGTATCTGTGCCACAGTTGTCTTTAAACAACTATATTCCACAGGTAACTCAGTTTGACCTTGCTGATATCACTGAATTAGAGGCTTGGCGTGGTGAATTGAAGGATGGCTTTAAGAAACAAGGTGTGAGCCTAACAATTTTGGCATTCATTGCAAAAGCGTTAGCACACTTGTTGAAAGAAGAGCCGTATTTTGCTGGTCACTTGTCAGATGATCAAAAGTCTGTATTGCTTCGTAATGAAATCCATATGGGTATTGCAGTTGCAACACCAGATGGTTTGACAGTACCAGTGCTACGAAATCCTGACCAAAAATCAATTAAGCAAATTGCTATTGAATTAGGTGAGCTAAGTAAGAAAGCGCGTGATAAGAAATTAACACCGAAAGACTTACAAGGTGCGAACTTCACGATTACAAGCTTAGGTTCGATTGGTGGTACGTCATTTACACCGCTAGTAAATTGGCCACAAGTTGCAATTTTAGGTATTTCACCAGCAACTATGCAGCCTGTGTGGAATGGTAAAGACTTTGACCCACGCTTAATGTTGCCGTTGTCATTGTCTTATGACCACCGTGTAATTAATGGTGCAGATGCCGCTCGCTTTACCAATAAACTTACGAAACTTCTTAAAGATATTCGTACTTTATTAATCTAATATTTTGAAATGAATTATTAAAACCTCGCTTCGGCGGGGTTTTATTTTGGTATTTAATTTACTTGATTTTAGGTTAATCTAAAGATTAAGAGGGAGTAATCGAGAGAGGAAAAATTTCTCGTTTTGGTTAAAGGAAAAATAATAAATGGCGAGTTTCTTAAAAATCATGTTGCCGATTCTGTTGATTGTATTTTTACTGATGGGATTATGGGTCAGTATTTTACACTTTCCTTGGGAGTGGATGACTTACGTTGCAATGGGCTTAGAAGTATTTGTGGCAACGCTTATTTTGCCATTTGAATTTCAATCACAGCAGGTAGCTGGTATTAACAATTTTGGGTTTATTAACTTAAGTATTTGTTTAGCCATACTATTGGGCTTAGGTCGGTTGTTGGTGTGGGCATGGATAAAATTTTTTGTCTGAATGTTGGAAAAAATAGAACGACTCGAATATAATAAAACACATACTTCATTGGGGAGTAGCCGCTATTCATTTCTGAATGAATAGGTGATGGTCAACATAATTGTTCAACAGAACATGGTCATCATAGCTTAAACGTCTCATCGTTTCCGAGTTGGCAAGACCTTTGATTTACCACTCTGCAGATATTTGGCTAGCAGGAGGGGTAGGTCATGGGCATTTATGCTAGCCAGAGAAACGATATGCAAGAATTTCTGATTTCTACCTCAATTGTTGCCCTAGCTGAAATGGGCGATAAAACTCAATTACTCGCCCTTTTATTGTCTGCACGTTTCCGTAAGCCAATCCCTATTCTCATTGCGATTCTTTTAGCAACTTTAATTAACCATGGTATCTCTGCTGTGCTTGGGCAGTGGATTACGACCGTTTTGAGTCCCGAAATCTTAGTTTGGGTTCTTGCGGGTGGTTTTATTGGTATGGCGTTCTGGATGCTTATTCCAGATAAGTTAGATGATGAAACAGATAGTATTAATAGATGGCAAAAATTTGGTGTTTTTGGTGCTACCTTCATCTTATTTTTCTTAGCTGAAATTGGTGACAAAACCCAAATTGCAACAGTGGCCTTAGCTGCTCGTTACGACAGTATTTTCTGGGTTATGCTGGGTACAACGTTAGGTATGATGATTGCCAATGCACCAGCTGTATTTATTGGTAATAAATTGGCTGAACGTTTATCCATCTCACTCATTCATAAAATTGGTGCTGCTATTTTCTTAATTGTAGGTGTCTCTACTTTGGTACAGCATTATTTCTTCTAAAGTATTTAAAGCTGCCATTAAAAACGCACTCGAATTGAGTGCGTTTTTTGTAGATCGTTTTAGTAGTTAAATTTCACTGTAAAGTTAATTTGGCGTGGGTTGCCCAGAGTTACCATATTTTCATTCAGTGCTCCAGCATAGTAATCTTTATCAAATAGATTACGGATAGCAAGTTGAGCACCCCAATGCCCAGCGTCATAGCCAGCTTCAGTGTCAAAGACTGTATAGCCTGGAATATGAACATCTAACTTATCCATGGTTTTATAAGTTTCTCCACGGAACCCGCCGCCTACATACCAACCAAGTTTTGACGCAGGATCAAATTTATAGCGTGCTGATAAGCTATAAGCATGTTCTGGAATATTATCAAGAGACTTTCCAACATTGCTAATATTTGCATCTTTACTAATTTCTGCATCAGCCGTGTAGGTATAAGTTGCGGTGAGCTTTAAACCATCAAGAATATCTGCATTTAGTTCAGTCTCAATCCCACGAGTTAACTGTTCACCGCGCTGGATTTTGAAAGTAGTATCCGTAGGGTCGTTGACCAAAACATTTTGACGTTTTAAATCATACCAAGCGATACTACCTTGTACACGCTGATCATGACTTTGTAATTTCATCCCGACTTCAACCTGTTTACCTTTTTCAGGATCAAAAGTATTTCCAGCAGAGTCTGAGCCACTTGTTGGGAAGAAGGATGTTGCATAGCTGACATAAGGTGCGACTACATCATTGATTGTATATAACAATGAGGCATTACCCGTAAAAGCCTCTTCCGATTTTTTAGTATTTGTATTTTTAACTAAATCTACAGTTTGAGTTTGAGCCCAATCTTGGCGGCCAGCAAGATTTAAAACGAGCTGGTCATTAATCTGAATGCGGTCGCGTAAATATAACCCCATATATTTTAGACGGTTTATATCATGGTTCGTGACTTTTTCAGGGCAAGTAACTGTTGTGCCGTACTTTGGTGAATAGAGATTCAAATTTGTGGCAGTACAGCGATTATTTAGATAATCATTTTTATCTTGCAGACCATCTATTCCGACCGTTATTTGGTGTGCCATATCCGCAATTTGAAAGGTCTTTTGGACACTATTGTCGATTGAGAAACTTAGATTGCTGACATCCTGATAGCGTGCTTGACGCTTAAGGGTTGTATAGTTTTTATCCGTCCAGCCATTGTAAAATACGGCAGGGCCAATCATTTCGGTTTTTTGAATTGCAAAGTTTTGCTTAAACTCCCAGCCATTATTAAAAGCATGCCTAAAGTTATAACCTGTACGGAATACGTCGGCATCATAAGCTCCGTAGCTCGGTTCACCAATAAATAAGTCTTTAGGTAAGCTTCCATTAGGATTATCTTTTAAGGTACCAATGACGGGTAAACCTTGCTGACGAATATATTCGCGGTGTTGGTAACTTGCGATGACAGAAAGGTCCGTGTTATCTCCTAAATCGAAGTTATAAGAAGGGGAGATGTAGTAATTTTTAAAATACACATAATCTGTCGGGTCATCTTGGTCAGAAATACGGCCATTTAAACGGAAAGCACCTTTTTCACTATTATTGGGACTATAGTTGAAATCGAATGTGCCTTCTTTAAGACTATAACTACCATAAGTCATGCTAGCACGAGCAAAACTTTCTGCTTGAGGGCGTTTAGTGACTAAATTAACAACACCACCTGGCTGGACCAATCCAAAATTAATAGAAGCTGGACCTTTTAATATTTGTACTTGGTCAAGTCCTGATATTTCGGCACCTACAAAAGTATTTTGTTGGGCTTGTCGTAAACCATCTATGAAAATTTGATCAGAAGATGTTTGTCCACGAATAATAAAATCATCCCAACCCCGACGACCAAGTTGCCCAGCAGAAATACCAGCTACACCATTTACTGCTTCTGCTAGAGTTCTTGCTTGTTTTTGGTCAAGCTGTTCACGTGTTACCACCGAAACCGACTGCGCAGTTTTAAATAAGGGTGCATCTGATTTTAAAACCGATGCAGCTTTCGTTGCGACATAGGGAGAGGTAGTTTCTTTTTGTGCCTGAATAGAAATTGTGGGTAGCACACTGGTCGAATTTTGTTGTTCTGCTGTTTCATCAGCATGACTTGCTGTCATCAAACTAAAAATAGCAACTGCTAACAATGTTTTGGAGCTTGAAAAATAAGGTGCTTGGTTCATGGGAGGCCTAGGCAGCGCAAAAGACAAAACTGATAATGAGAATTATTTTAATTTATTGTGAGTTAATTTTAAATAACATTATGATTCATTTATAAAATAAGAAAAGCAAAAGCTATTTTAAAATATTATGAGAAAAATAAAGCAATTCATTGCAAGAATTATCGAATCTCTTCATTTTTATATGGGTATAAAAATAACTAATATTTAAAGTTTTTTTGGGGATTACATAGGGTTTGAAAAAATAATATCGTAGATATTATTTGATAAGGGCGTACATAAATGTATTAGTTTTACCAGTTTGGTCAAAGGCGAAAGCATACAAGCCAATCAATTTTTAATTATTGTTTAAGATAGGGCTGTCGTGATTAATCCAGTTAGGTTAATTGGTATGCTAAAAAGCAGATTAATAAGGAATATTTAGAAACGAACTTTATCTATTGCTGAAAAAGGCAAAGATAATATGAAAATTGCATTGAAATTTGTTTATAATAGCTCACGGAATTTACCAGTGAGATTGTTATGCTGACCATCGTTCAAGAAGCGCTAACCTTCGATGATGTCTTATTACTTCCTGCCTACTCTACTGTTCTCCCAAAAGATGTCTCTTTAAAGACACGTTTAACTCGCGGCATTCATTTAAATATCCCATTAGTTTCTGCGGCAATGGATACAGTGACTGAGTCACGTATGGCGATTGCAATGTCACAAAATGGTGGTATCGGGATTTTGCACAAAAACATGGATATTGCTGCTCAAGCTGCAGAAGTACGCCGTGTAAAGAAATTCGAAGCGGGTATGGTGAAAGATCCTATCACTGTAACGCCTGAAACTACAGTACGTGAACTGATTGCAATTACCACTGCTAATAATATTAGCGGTGTACCTGTTGTTAAAGACGGCAAGGTTGTTGGTATTGTGACAGGCCGTGATACACGTTTTGAAACCAATTTAGAACAACCTGTTAGCAACATCATGACAGGCCAAGATCGTTTGGTGACTGTGCGTGAAGGCGAGTCTAAAGAAAATATTCAAGCATTATTGCAAAAACACCGTATTGAAAAAGTCTTGGTCGTTGGCGAGAGCAACGAACTTAAAGGTCTCATTACAGTGACTGACTTCCGTAAAGCTGAGAGTTATCCAAACAGTTGTAAAGATGATCTTGGTCGTTTACGTGTTGGTGCTGCGGTAGGTACAGGTGCTGATACTCCAAGTCGTGTGGAAGCATTGGTTGAAGCTGGTGTTGACGTAATTGTTGTTGATACAGCACATGGTCATTCAGCTGGTGTAATTGAACGTGTACGTTGGGTGAAACAAAACTTCCCTCAAGTACAAGTAATTGGCGGAAACATCGCAACTGGTGATGCTGCATTAGCATTATTAGATGCAGGTGCAGATGCTGTAAAAGTGGGTATTGGTCCTGGTTCTATCTGTACAACTCGTATTGTGGCAGGTATTGGCATGCCACAAATTTCTGCTATTGATAGCGTTGCTAATGCACTGAAAGATCAAATTCCTTTAATTGCAGATGGCGGTATCCGCTTCTCTGGCGATATGGCAAAGGCGATCGGTGCGGGCGCAAGTACAATCATGGTTGGTTCACTTTTAGCTGGTACTGAAGAAGCGCCTGGCGAAGTTGAGTTTTTCCAAGGTCGTTACTACAAAGCATATCGTGGTATGGGCTCATTAGGTGCAATGGCGGGAGCAACCGGTTCGGCTGACCGTTATTTCCAAGACTCAAAAGCGGGTGCTGAGAAGTTAGTACCAGAAGGTATTGAAGGCCGTGTTCCATATAAAGGCCCAATGGGTAATATCGTTCATCAAATGATGGGTGGTTTACGTTCATCGATGGGTTATACAGGTTCATCGATAATTGAAGATCTTCGCCAAAATGCGAAATTTGTGAAAATTACTTCAGCAGGTATGTCTGAGTCGCATGTTCATGATGTAACGATTACTAAAGAAGCTCCAAACTATCGTGTTGGTTAGATTTTGGTAACCAAAACAATGAAGAAAGCCGTCATTACACTGACGGCTTTTTGTTTTTGGTGTAAAGTAAATCTAACGAAAAGAAATATGGCGGAATTGCCATATATGAAGTGAGCCACCGCTGAAGTGGCGTAAGAATGAGATAAGCTATGAGTTATTTTGGAACGGATGGTATTCGTGGAAAATTTGGGCAAATGCCTATTACTCCAGAGTTTGCTTTAAAACTCGGTTTTGCTGCAGGGAAGGTATTAAAACGAACGAGTCCAAAAAATAAACCGCTCGTTGTATTAGGAAAAGACACACGTTTATCTGGTTACATTTTAGAATCTGCTTTACAGGCAGGCTTAAACGCTGCTGGCGTATATGTTCATTTACTTGGTCCATTACCAACACCAGCAATCGCACATCTTACTCGTGCTTTGCATGCACATGCAGGTATTGTTATTTCTGCTTCGCATAATCCATATTATGATAATGGGATTAAATTCTTCTCAAGTGAAGGCAAGAAATTACCAGATTCATTACAAGAAGAAATTAATCAAGAATTAGAAAAAGACTTATTTATTGAGGACACTGCAAACTTAGGTAAAAGTGTTCGTGTAAATGATGCAAACGGTCGTTATATCGAATTTTGTAAATCTACGTTCCCTTACCACTTTGATTTAAATAATTTAAAGATTGTGTTGGACTGTGCTCATGGCGCGGCATATAGCGTTGGGCCTTCAGTTTTCCGCGAGCTAGGTGCAAAAGTCATTGCTTTATATAATGAACCAGATGGCTTAAATATTAATGAAAGCTGTGGTTCAACACATCCTGAACACTTACAAAAAGCAGTGGTTGAGCACCAAGCAGATTTAGGTATTGCCTTTGATGGCGATGCTGACCGTGTTGTGATGGTCGATAAGTTTGGTAACTTAATTGATGGTGACCATATCTTATATATCTTGGCGACTCAGGCGCAAAATAAGCCAGCTGGTATTGTTGGTACTGTCATGAGTAATATGGCACTTGAAGTTGCACTTGAAAAAGCAAATGTTAATTTTGTTCGTGCAAAAGTCGGTGACCGCTATGTATTACAGGCTTTAGAAGAAAATGGTTGGGTAACAGGTGGCGAACCTTCTGGTCATATTCTAACTCTAGATAAGAGTACGACTGGTGATGCCATTATCGCTGCGCTTCAAGTTTTAACGGTGATGGTCGAGCAAAATAAGGCTCTTCATGAATTGGTTCAAGACTTTAAACTATTCCCACAAGTTCTTTTAAATGTACGTTTAGAACAAATGCTTGATCCATATTCTATTCCAGCATTGGTTACTGAATTTGATAAAGCAGAAGCACAGCTTAAAGGCCGTGGACGTATCTTAATTCGTAAGTCTGGAACAGAACCAGTGATTCGTGTCATGGTTGAAGGGGATAATGAGCAAGAAGTAAATACTTTAGCTCAGCATTTAGCAGATGCGGTTCGTTCACAAGCACAAGTCGCATAAGGTGCATGACATGAGTGATGTCATTAAAGATTTAAGTGAATTACGCTTGAGCTATGAACAAGGCGAGTTGTATGAGGGGCAGGTTGAATCAAACCCTCATCAGCAGTTTCTTGGTTGGTTTAACCATGCTCTAGCTGCCAATTTGCATGAACCCTATGCCATGTCGTTAGCAACAGCAGGTGCTAATGGCAGACCTCATGTTAGAACTGTTTTGTTACGTGGTGCCACAGAAGCTGGGTATGATTTTTATACTAACTATGACAGTCAGAAAGGTATTGATTTGGCAGAAAATCCTTATGCCGAATTATTATTTTACTGGCCGAGTCTAGAGCGTCAGGTGAGAGTTGGTGGTCGTGTTGTAAAAATTTCTGAACAGGAATCTACAGACTACTATCGTAAACGACCACGTGATAGTCAAATTGCAGCGCATATTAGTGCTCCTCAGAGTGGCAAAATTGAAAGTCGGGAGCTGTTACAGCAACGTTTCCAAGACTTACAGCAACAAGTTGCAAGTCATGAAGTACTCGATAAACCGGAGTTCTGGGGAGGCTATCGTCTGCAACCGGATTATTATGAATTCTGGCAAGGGCGACCAAATCGTTTACATGACCGCTTGAGTTATGAAAAAATCGACGGTCAATGGATGTTGCACCGGCTGATGCCTTAAATGACAAAAATACAAATCAAACAAAGACCTTTATTGACACGCCCTGAACAGTTTCAGGGCGTGCCTCCGTTTATTGCCGAGATTTTGGCAAGACGTGGAGTCCAATCTGAACAGGAACTAGAGCTCAAGCTTAAGAATTTACTCGCTCCTGAGCTCAAAGGTTTAGAAACCGCTGTAGCCTTAATGGACCAAGCCATTGATGAGCAGAAAAAAATTGTTATTGTCGGGGATTATGATGCCGATGGAGCAACCAGCACAGCTTTAATGGTTCTGGCACTTCGTGATATGGGTGCACAAGTTGACTATCTGGTTCCTGATCGGTTTAAGTATGGTTATGGTTTAACGCCTGCTATTGCTGAATTAGCCTATTCAACATACCACCCCCATATATTAATTACTGTGGATAATGGTATTTCGAGCCATACGGGTGTAGAGGCTGCTCATACATTAGGTATGCAGGTCATTATTACCGATCACCATTTAACCACTAAAGAAACTCCACCAGCAGAAGCAGTTGTAAACCCAAACCAATTAGGCTGTGATTTTCCAAGTAAAGCTTTAGCGGGAGTTGGCGTTGCTTTTTATGTCTTGGCGAATTTGGCAAGTTTACGTAACAAGCAAGGCAAGAGCACAAGTAAGGTAACTCAATACCTAGACTTAGCTGCTTTGGGGACTTATGCGGATGTTGCTGTATTAGATTATAACAACCGAATATTGGTTGATGCAGGCGTAAAAAGAATTCAACAACAACAATGTCGAGTGGGAATTCTAGCGTTATTAGACATTGCTGGTCGAGAAGCCGTTTCATTGCGGGCACAAGATTTAGGTTTTGTTATAGGGCCCCGTATTAATGCTGCTGGGCGCATGGAAAGTATGCGTATTGGTATTGAATGCTTGTTGGCAGAGAATATGGAAACTGCTTATCCCATTGCTCAACAATTAAATCAATTAAATATAGAGCGCCGTCAAGTTGAAGGAGAGATGAAACAACAGGCTCTTACAGCTTTAGATAGCCTGCAACTTTCAAAAGAAAATATCCCATCCGCTCTCGTACTGTTCGAAGAAAGCTGGCATCAAGGTGTTATTGGAATTGTGGCAGGGCGTTTAAAAGAGCAGTTTCATCGACCTACTATTGTTTTTGCCCCTGATGAAGATGGTATTCATATCAAAGGGTCTGCGCGTTCAATTGATGGCGTGCATATTCGAGATACGATTGAACAAGTTGCAGAACAGCATCCAGAGCTGGTCAGCCATTTTGGTGGGCATGCCGCAGCAGCAGGTTTAACAATTCGAAAAGAGAACTTTGATGCTTTTAAAACGGTTTTTACCGCTTGTGTAGATGCAATGGATGAATCACTTTTTCAGGCAACGTTGTGGACTGATGGAGAGTTGCCAGCTTCGGCTTTACAACTTGACACGTTAACCTGGATAGAGCAGTTAGGGCCATGGGGACAAAAATTCCCTTTTCCTCAGTTTGAAGGCCTTTTCAAGGTAATAGATTATCGTTGGCTTAAAGAAACCCATCTAAAACTTAAAGTCGCATTAGACCAATATAGTTTTGATGCAATTGCCTTTAATGCAGCAGGTCGATTTGAGTTCGACCCTATGCGAGATCATGTCTATTTAGTTTATGAGATTGACCGTAATGTATTTAATGGGAACGTGAATTTGCAGTTGCGCATCGTACATTTAAATCAATAAAAAAACCGCTCAATAGAGCGGTTTTTTATATGTGCTTTTAAGTGATATTAGAAGCGGTATCCTGCACGAACACCATAAGTGTTGTCGTTGTCACCGAAACCAATACGACCTTCAAGACTTACTTGTTGATTTAAGAATTTTTTAGCATTGATACCAAATTCATCTTTATCAGTTAAGTCATTGTTGTAGTAGTCAGCACCTACACTGAAAGTTTTGTCGATGTAGTAGTCACCACGAACTTTATATTCGTCTAGGTCACCAAATGCACCGAATGCTTCAAGGTTCACGTCATGTTGACCTACTTGAGTAACGTATTTAGCACGAACTGTTGGATCAGCGCCGTCTTTACCGTCTTTTTCGTCGTAGCCTTTAACACCTAGAGCAAGTAATAAACCAGGAGCTGGTAAATAACCTACTTCAGCAGCATAAGTCGTCAATTTTTGGTCGTAATTAGTGTTGTCGATTTCACGTTCATTTCGGCCTACATCACCGCTAACGTAGAAATCTGAGTTAGGAACATAGTATTCAACGCCTACGCCATACTGAGTGTCTTTTGTACCGCTGTTATCGCCATAGTTGATAAGAGCGTTAACATTACTTGCACGGCTTAAGAAAGCTGCTTCAGCAAGTGGAGCGTTACGAGTTTGAACAGGATTAAAGTAATAAGTCCCGTCAACACCAAATTTGCTTACACTGCTGCCGTCATCTGGATCAAGATAATTGTAAGAACCACCAACTTCAGCTTGGTAAGCGTTTGCTGCGCCACTTACTGCCAGTGCAGATAAAAGAGCTGATGCAATTGCTAGTTTTTTCATGGAATCTCTCCCCTCTAAAAAGCGATTTTATAAATGTTTTGTTACAACTTTTAGTCTAGAGGAAAATGCTTGATCGTCAATCTTAGACAAGTAACCATACTGTAACTATGTGCTTTTTTTGTAAACATATTTAACTTAAATAATTGATTTTAAATTATAAAAATAGAATGTTTTATTTTATTAAAATTGAGGATGTTTTGTGTAGATCATAAAAAATGCTGTAAAAGTACCCGATTTTGTATGAGGATGTTACCAATTAATCTTAAAATGAACTGAAGAACGCTCAGATAAATCTATCCAAGCGTTTATATCTTTAATTAATAAATTCTTATGAATTAGAAACGGAATGTTCCATTAATACCAAAAGAATCAGCATCCTCAACAGTCGTATAAGTTAAGCCTACTGCTAATTGTGGTGTAAAGAATTTTTGTGCACGAAGACTAAAAATTGTATCTGAATCTTCTGCTGTTGAATCTGCAAAAGATGCTCCAATACTTAAAGTTGGATCAAGATAAAGATCTGCACCTAAACGATAAGTGGTTTCATCCCCAATATAAGTTTGTCCTTCAAAATTAGTATAAAAACCAGAAATTTGAGTAACATACTTGGCACGTAGAGTTACGACTGTATCTTCATCTTCACCAGTTACGGCTGCGGCATTTGACAACGAAGTAATAAAGCCATATTTAGCTGCTTGTATTGGATCGAAACTTTCAGATAAATCTGTTACACCAGCAGCCAATAATAATCCATCTGTTGGTAGGAAACCGACCTCTACAGCATAGCCATTACCGTTATCATCAGCTGAACCGAAATCATTTGCAGTGGCTTCTCTTTTTGTACGGTTAAATGCTCCTGATAAATAGAGCGAGGTATTTGGAATAAAGTATTCACCAGTAATACCTACAGAACTAAATTCGAGTTTTCCAGAATCTTCATCATCTTCTAGTTTGCTATATGCATAGCCTAGTCCAATATTTGAAGATTTATTTAGAAATGCAGCTTCTGCTAAAGGATATGTTTTTGTTTCAACTGGATTAAAATAATATTTGCCGTTAATACCGAAGCTATTATTTTCTCCCCCGTCCATATCTGTAAATTCGTACATTGTACCAACTTCAGTTTGATAGGCATTTGCATTGAAAGCACATGTGGCAGTAAGGATTGCGAATAAAATATTTGATTTTTTCATGAGAAAAACTCTAGTAATGAATGTTATAAAGTTATTAAGATTTTAAGTTGTTAATTTTAATATATTTTTATGATATTAATCAATAATATTATATCTACTTATCTTTTTTAGAGTGATAAAAATCAATAAGTTTTAGTCCTTTTGTTTGGGAATGACAAGCTATGCTAAAATAATCGACTGTTTATCTGCTTTTATGGGAACACTCGCGTGGAAATTAATCCTTATCTAAACCAATTGAAAGACTTAACTGATCGTAGCCAAACACTACGGGGGTATCTTTGACTACGATCTAAAGAAAGAACGTTTAGAAGAAGTTTTACGTGAGTTAGAAGACCCTGCGATCTGGAGCGATCAAAGTCGTGCTCAGGCTATGGCCAAAGAAAAGGGTGAGCTTGAAAACGTCATTAATGTGTTAGACGGTTTGGCAACACAGCTTGAAGATGCAAAAGCAATGCTAGATTTGGCCGTAGAAGCCGATGATGAAAGCCTGCTTGAAGACGTTCAGTCTGAGCTTGGTGCTGCCGAAGATGAACTGGCTAAACTTGAATTCCGTCGTATGTTTAGTAATCCAATGGACCCGAATCCTTGCTATGTCGAGATTCAATCGGGTTCAGGTGGTACAGAGGCGCAAGATTGGGCTTCAATGCTATTACGTATGTATATGCGCTGGATTGAACGTCACGGTTTTAAAGCAGAACTTATGGAAGTATCTGACGGTGATGTGGCTGGTATTAAGTCTGCAACGATTCGTGTTGAAGGTGAATATGCCTATGGTTGGTTACGTACCGAATCAGGTGTACATCGTCTAGTTCGTAAATCACCATTTGATAGCGGTAACCGCCGTCATACCTCATTCTCTGCGGTATTTATTTCACCGGAAGTTGACGACAATATTGAAATTGATATCAATCCGTCTGATGTTCGTACCGATACTTACCGTGCATCGGGTGCGGGTGGTCAGCACATTAACAAAACTGATTCGGCAGTACGTTTAACTCACATGCCAACAGGTATTGTGGTGGCATGTCAGAACCAGCGTTCACAACATGCTAACCGTGACCATGCATGGAAACAGTTACGTGCGAAGTTGTATGAATTGGAAATGCAAAAACGTAATGAAGCAGCTCAAGCTCTAGAAGACTCGAAGTCTGATATTGGTTGGGGAAGCCAGATTCGTTCGTATGTATTAGATGATTCACGTATTAAAGATTTACGTACGGGTGTTGAAAACTCTAATACGGGTGCTGTTCTTGATGGTGACCTTGACCGCTTTATTGAGGCGAGTTTAAAACAAGGTTTATAAGAGTCTGATGAACTTTTAGTTTAAATACAGTTCATCTATGAATATGTAGGACTCTTGGATTTTTAGCGATTAAAACGGCAAAGCAGTTCAGTACTTAAATGTTAATCGAAAAAATACGATATCAATATCGAAAAAAATAGATATGAATATCGAAAAAATGCGATATGATGTTTTTGAAATGCTGAACAAAGCTTTGTTCGTTTAAAAAGACGTGTTGAGCCTATGGATATTGATGCAATTAGCAAAGCCCTTTCCAATCCTCTGCGCAGGCAAATTTTGCAATGGTTAAAAGAACCTGCACATTATTTACCTGTAGAAGAATGTGGCGGTAGTTTTGAGAAGGGTGTTTGCGCAGGTCATATTGAACGTTTGGGTAAAGTAGCTCAGTCTACAATGTCTAATCATTTGTCTGTGTTACAGCAGGCAGGGCTTATTCAGGTCCAAAAATATGGTCAATGGTCTTATTTTTCACGTAACGAAGCTTTGATTCAGCAATATATCGAACATTTAAAACAAACACTTTAACTATACTAAAGTGTAAGTCGAGGCGATTATGGCTGAACTCAATACTCCTTTAACGGTTGGTGATTTTGAAATTAAAAATCGACTAGTCATGGCTCCACTAACACGTGCGCGTAGTGGTGAAAGTCGAGTACCTAACGATTTAATGGTGGAATATTATCAACAACGTGCAAATGCTGGTCTGATTCTGACTGAAGCAACAGTGATTGGTTCAAAAACTGTGGGTTATGCAGAAACTCCAGGGTTATGGTCACAAGAGCAAGCACAGGCTTGGAATAAGATTATTGAGGCAGTTCATGCTCAAGGTTCAAAAATTGTAGCTCAACTTTGGCATGTGGGACGTATTTCGCATCCTGAACTTTTAGAAGGTGATACACCTGTTGCGCCGAGTGCGATTCAGCCTGCTGGTGAAGTGAGTTTGTTACGCCCTAAACGTCCATATGTGAAGCCGCGTGCACTTTCAATTGAAGAAATTAAAGAGGTCGTTGCTCAATATAAACATTCAGCAGAATTGGCTAAGGTTGCTGGTTTTGATGGCGTTGAGTTACATGCAGCAAATGGTTATTTAATTGACCAGTTCCTTCAAAGCAATACCAACCAACGTAATGATGAATACGGCGGTCCGGTTGAAAACCGCGCTCGTTTATTATTAGAAGTGATTGATGCGTTTATTGAAGTGTGGGGCGCTGGCCGAGTAGGTGTACATATTGCACCACGTGGTGATTCACACGATATGGGTGATGAAAATCCGTTAGCGACATTTGGTTTTGTCGTTGAACAATTGAATCAACGTAATGTTGCTTTCATTTTCTCTCGTGAATATGAAGCTGCTGACAGTATTAGTCCTCAACTTCGTGAAAAATTTAATGGTGTATGGATTGCCAACGAAAACCTAACTCCAGAATCTGCAAAACGTATCTTGCGTGATGGTGGGGCTGACGCTGTATCTTTTGGTAAAGCTTATATTGCAAATCCGGACCTGTTGCAGCGTTTAGAGCAAAACTTACCTTTAAATGAGCTTCAACCTACTACTTTATATGCTAAAGGTGCGGAAGGTTACACAGATTATCCAGCGTTGGAAGCTTCATAAAATAGTATTAAATATTTAAAGATTTACTAATTGCTGATCTTGTTAGTTGATGAGCTCAGTAAATAGCTTTTCTTATAAATGGTAGAGTTTCAGTATAGAAGCTCTGCCATTTTTTTTATCTATGTTATATTTTCCCCAGTTTTTAAACTTTGATTATTTGAGGCAAACCGCTTGGCGACCCCATTTTGGTACAATACCGCACTTCATTTATTAAAACCTTTTTATCGCTGGCGAATAAAAAAACGTGCAGAAAACCAGCAATTGTATGATCAGGAATGCCTAGAAAGATTTGGACCGTTTGAATCTCCTAAAAATGTGCGAGCGATTTGGTTCCATGCCGTTTCAGTCGGAGAAACAAATGCTGCGCAGCCATTAATAGAACATTATCTTAAACTTGGGCAGCCTGTTTTAGTCACCAATACCACTAAAACAGGGCAGGCCCGTGCCAAATCATTATTTTTAAAACCACCTTATCTAGACTTATTTCAAGCGGTCTATTTGCCAGTGGACCAGAAGCATTCGGTGAAAGAGTTTTTTGAATTATATCAGCCTCGATTGTTAGCATTAGTTGAAACAGAACTTTGGCCAAATTTAATTGATCAGGCCAAGCAACAGCATGTGCCTTGTTTATTATTAAATGCACGCTTGTCGGAAAAATCGGCTAAAGGATATGGGCGAGTTGCGGGGCTAACGGCAGGAATGCTCAAAAACCTTGATTGGGTCTTGGCACAAGACGCTGCGACTCGGCAACGTTATGTGGAACTTGGTTTAGATCAACAAAAAAGTCAGGTGGTTGGAAATATTAAATTTGATATTCACGCACCAGAAGTTTTTGAAAATCAGGCAGCACAATTACGCCAGCAATGGTATTTGGGGCAACGTAAAGTTCTGACGATTGCTAGTACACATGCACCCGAAGAACAGCAAATTTTGCAGGCACTTCAGCCTTATTTAAAGTCAGATCCAGATTTAGTTTGTATTGTGGTGCCACGTCATCCTGAACGGTTTGATGAAGTATTTGAAATTTGCCAAAACTTAGATTTAGTGACTCATCGTAGAAGTATGAATCATGGCATTCATGCAAGTACGCAGGTTTATTTAGCCGATAGTATGGGGGAGCTTTGGTTATGGTATGCCTTAAGTCAGGTATGTTTTGTGGGTGGTTCTTTAAATGAGCCAGGTGGTGGACACAATATTTTAGAGCCTATGGTTTTAAATGTGCCGACAGTCATTGGACCACGTTATTTTAATTTCCAAACAATTGTTGATGAATTCATTGATGAAAATGGTGTGCTGATTGCTCAAGATGCTGAGCAAGTTGTAGCAATCTGGATGGCTTGCTTAGCTGAACCTGATGACGCTCAGCAAGTGGTAGAACAAGCGCATAAAGTTTTACATCGCAATCAAGGTTCTTTGCAAAAACATATTGGGGTAATTAACCGATATCTAGCCGAAAAATCATGAATATCGTTTTATTAGAACCAGAAGATGTTCAATCAGACACGTGGTTAATTCACTCAAAACGCCAATTACAGCATTTACGTGAACACCTTGATATTGCGGTTGGAGATCAGCTTAAGGTTGGGATTCGAAATGGTGCGCGATATGTCACTGAAATTGTTTCTATCACAGAACAAAAGGTAGATGTACGCCCAGTTTGCGAAGAAATAGTACCTGCAAAACTTCCAGTACATTTAATTGTAGCTTTGCCAAGACCTAAAGTTTTACGCCGTTTAATGATGGATAGTGTGACTTTAGGTGTTGAAAAAATTAGTCTGATTCATAGTTATCGGGTCGATAAAAGCTATTGGCAGACTCCATTTTTGCAGCAAATCGACAACTATGTGACTTTGGGGCTTGAGCAAGCAGGGGACACGATAGTGCCTGAAATTCAAATTTATAAACGCTTTAAGCCTTTTGTTGAAGATGTTTTGCCGAGCTTAATTTCAAAAGAAATGCCTGCCTATGTGGCTCATCCTTATGCTGAGCAGAGCATGCCAACCAATATTAGCCATGCTTGTAGTATTGTGGTCGGACCCGAAGGTGGTTTTATCCCTTATGAGGTTGATTTGCTCACAAAATACGGCTGCCAAGCTGTGAGCTTAGGCAACCGTATTTTAAGAACTGAAACGTCTATTTCTTATATTTTAGGTCGTCTCTTTAGTTGATGCTTCAGGGTTCAATAGTGGCTGATTTGCGGCCATTTTTAATTCCTGAATTGGGTAAGGGATATTAATATCGTTCGCATTAAAAGCTTGTTTTACTTGAGCTTGAATGGTACTCGTTGATGAAGACATATCAGTCTCAGTAGTATCAACCCACCAGCGTACAGTTAGGTTAACCGAGAAATCTGCTAAAGCTGTGACGTTAACAGAGAAGGCTGGCTGACTAAGTACATTTCGGTCATTATTAAGAATATCTAAAATAATCTGTTTGGCCTTTTGTTCATCATCGTCATATCCAATTCCGACCACAAACTCGCAGCGTCGTTGTTGATAAGCAGTATTTACAGTTAAAGCACTCGTATAAACAGTTGCGTTTGGAATGACAATGCGACGTCCATCTGGCGAACGTAAGAATGTTGCACGAATCTGAATATCTTCAACAGTTCCTTCAAGTGAATTCACCACGATTGAGTCGCCAATACGGAACGGCTCACTTAGTAAAATTAAAATTCCTGAAAGTAGATTTTGGAAAATATCTTTAAATGCGAAACCAATTGCGACCGAACCAATCCCTAATGCGCTCATTAATTGGCCTGGAGTAAACCCTGGAATCATGATGACTAATGCAATTAAGAAACCAAAAAATAAAATTGCTGTACTACCTACGCGGTTCAATACCAGAACCAGATTTTGACGAGTATAAGATCGGTTTTCTAAGGTTTTACGAACAAAGAATTTAAATAATTTGGTGAGTAGCCAAAAAATAACAAAGACGATGATTGCAATACAAATATAAGGCACACGTTCCCAGAAGCTATCCACAATTTTATCAATTGTGGTATAGGCATCATGATACTTTTCAGTATGGGCCAAAACCGTTTGAGTGGTTTTAGTCCCAGCCTCTTGCAAAAGTTCGCCTGTATTTTTTGCGACATCCGTTAAGGATTTTTGTTCATCAGCCACGATAAGTCTCTATTAAAAAAAGTTTATGAAAGCGATGATCGGCTTTCATTATAGTAGGAGATAAAATGTGCGCCTACTATAATGAGTTCATCTGAATAATAAAGTGTTTTTTAATTAAAAGTATTCCGTTCCTTTTTGTAAGATTTGTGACGGTGTTTCTAGAGTATCGGTCCCTGAGAAATAGTAAAAAATTCCTGCTGTTGAAATGAGGCTAATTAAAATAGCCACTAAAATAAGCCAAGCCATAAGTTTTTCTATAAACGTTGATGGTCGAACAGGACCATACTGATTGGTACCTGCTGTACCTGAGGCAAGCAGTAAATAAATCATAAAGAAGAACTGAATAACTGGAATGAATAACAGTAATCCCATCCAGCCACTCTTATTTAAATCATGCAGACGTCGAACAACGAGAACAATATTTAAATAAATCAAGAAGACCGAAAAAGCCCAGACCACTAAAGCACTGAGGCCAGAAAGAGAACTATAAAATTCAAAATTAAACAGATTACTTGAAAGCTGAAAACTTCCAAAAAATGAGGCCAAAATAAGATAACCTACAAGGGTGACTAAATAAATTAGTCCATATCCACCTAAATAGCTCATACGATTAAAGCGACCATGAATTGAAAAAGGACTATCTTTAAAAGGGAGCTGGGGTGGGCGTGAAGAGGTTGTTTGGGCAAACATATTATTTTATTCCTGTGCTCGATATGAGAGACAAAATAATCTTTGTTGATGATCAAAACCATCAAATCTTGAAAAAATTATAAAAGTAAAAGCTATAGACAAATGTTTTAAATCAACTTAATTTTATAAAAATGTTCACAATTTCGTATGCTTGAGTAAGTGGTTAATATATGACCAAAGTCGCATTGTTTGGACTTTGAAAGAGTCATCATACTGCAAAGGCATGCAAATAAGATCCAGTAAAATAATAGCCACAGTCTCGAGATGGGATGCACAAGATCAAGGAAGTTGCGTATGAATGAGATCTATCCAGTACCAGAGGAATTTAAAAAAACAGCTCGTACTGTTGAAGCAGACTACTTTAAACGTTATCAACACTCTATCGAGAGTCCAGATGAGTTCTGGGCAGAGCAAGCTAAAATTGTCGATTGGATAAAGCCATTTACCCAAGTTAAAAATACGAGTTTTGACAAAGACAATTTCAAAATTGAATGGTTTGCCGATGGTGAGTTGAACGTGTCAGCAAATTGCCTAGACAGGCATCTTAAAGAACATCCACATAAACCTGCAATTATTTGGGAAGGTGACCATCCTTCTCGCCATAAAATCGTTTCTTATAAAGAATTACACGATGAAGTCTGCCGCTTTGCTAACGTTTTAAAGAAATATGGCATTGGTAAGGGTGATCGTGTTGTGCTCTATATGCCAATGGTCACTGAAGCTGCGATTGCCATGTTAGCCTGTGCGCGTATTGGCGCGGTTCACTGTGTAGTATTTGGTGGTTTCTCACCAGACTCTTTAGCAAGTCGTATTGAAGATAGCCAAGCTAAACTTGTGATTACAGCAGACTCAAGTCTACGTGCGGGTAAGTTGTTACCACTCAAAGAAAATGTTGATTTGGCTTTAGCGTTACCCAGCACTGAATGCGTTGAAAATGTGATTGTGGTTTACCGTAATGCGAACCCGATCGAAATGAAGCCGGGCCGTGATTTGTGGTATCACCTTGTCATTATGGAAGTTGATGCAGATTGTCCGCCAGAGCCTATGAAGGCAGAAGATCCATTATTTATTCTCTATACTTCTGGTTCAACAGGTAAACCAAAAGGGGTCTTGCATACCACTGGCGGTTATCTGGTTTATGTGACAAGTACCTTTAAAGAGGTATTTGATTTAAAACAAGATGATGTGTACTGGTGTACGGCTGATGTAGGCTGGATTACAGGACATAGTTATCTCCTCTATGGACCGCTGGCAAATGGCACCACGACTTTAATGTTTGAGGGCGTGCCTCAATACCCAACATGGGCACGTCTTGGTCATGTGGTCGACAAGCACAAAGTCTCTATTTTATATACGGCTCCAACCGCGATTCGCGCCATGATGCGAGAAGGTGATTCGTTTGTGCGTGAAAGTAACCGTAGCAGCTTGCGTTTACTCGGTTCGGTCGGTGAGCCTATTAACCCTGAAGCTTGGAACTGGTACTACAACGTGGTCGGTGAAGGCCGCTGTCCAATTGTTGATACGTGGTGGCAAACTGAGACAGGTGGTATTTTAATTGCACCGTTACCAGGTGCAACCGCGCTAAAACCCGGTTCGGCAACACGTCCGTTATTTGGTATTCAACCTGCCATTGTAGATGGTGAAGGTAATGAGCTAGAAGGGGCGGTAGAAGGTAATTTAGTTATTAAAGATTCATGGCCGGGCCAGATGCGTACCATTTGGGGTGACCCAGATCGCTTTATTGAGGCTTACTTCTCGACCTTTAAAAATACTTATTTTACAGGTGATGGCGCCCGCCGTGATGAAGATGGCTATTACTGGATTACGGGCCGCGTAGATGATGTCTTAAACGTTTCAGGTCACCGTCTGGGTACGGCTGAAATTGAAAGTGCTTTGGTATCGCATGAATCAGTAGCAGAAGCTGCGGTGGTGGGAATGCCACACGAGATTAAAGGACAGGGTATTTGTACTTTCGTGACTTTGCAGGCTGGTGTACCTGAGTCAGAAGAGTTGCGTAAAGAGTTAATTAACTGGGTACGTAAAGTGCTTGGACCAGTGGCTTCGCCAGATGCACTACACTGGGCACCAGCATTACCTAAAACGCGTTCTGGAAAAATCATGCGCCGTATTTTAAGAAAAATCGCGGCAAATGAGTTAGATAGTTTGGGAGATACTTCAACCTTGGCTGAGCCAGCTGTGGTAGATCAGTTAATTGCAACGGTCTATCCAGATAAGCAAAAGTAAAATTTAAAAAAAGCCCCGTTTGGGGCTTTTTATTTTTTAATGTTTTTCTAAAAACTCTGCTGTGCTTTGTACATCAGCAAACATGCTTAATGCAGCTAAAAAGGCATTTTGTACGTCTTCAGCTTTCACGATTTTACCGTTGAAGGTTAAATCGCGGGTAGCTGTTGCATCGCCAATTAATATAGGTTCATAGCCACGTTCTTTTGCAGCTCGGGTTCCTGAATCAATACAAATATGTGTCATCATGCCTGTAATAACAAGTTGCTCAATTTGATGTGCTTTTAAAAGTTCATCTAAATTGGTTTCTAAAAAACTATTTGGATAATGCTTTATCACGATCAATGAATCACTGCCAGCATTGAGTTCAGAGTGAAGCAAAACACCGTCGGTATTTTCTTGAAAGAAGCTGGCCTGTGGTGGGCTAATATGTTGCACATAAATGATTGGGAGATTTTTCTCGCTAAAATATTGTTCGAGCTGCTTTATTTTTTCTAAGGCTTGATCAGGTTGTACCAATTCCATTTTGCCATTTTTAAAATAATCATTTTGTACGTCGATAATTATCAATGCTTGTTTCATGAGATCACTCTTGTTCATATGAGATAAAACAAGGTTATTCTCTACTGGCAAAATCGGCTATAGTCAGATGAAAGCATTACCGCCAGTTTTCTTTCGCCATGAAAAATGAATATTGAATTAGACCCGATTGATCTAAAAATTATTGCATTGCTCAAACAAGATTCCCGTCTGACAAATAAAGAAATTGGGCAACGTGTCCACCGGACAGGACAGGCAGTAGGAGCCAGAATTGCTCAGTTGATGGATGCAGGTGTCATTAAAAATTACACCATTGCCGTTCAATACAACCATAAACAATTTATTCATTTGCATTTAAATGAACAACGTGCATTTGAAGAAATTGAAAATTTAGTCAAGCAATATGAACAAATAGATGAATGCTTTAAAGTCATGGGAAACGCGTGTTATATGATCGTCAGCCATTTCGAACCCGCAGCATTAAATGAATTTATTGAGAAACTTTCAAAATGGTGTCGCTATTCGGTTGAAACAGTCATTCGAGAGGTTGAGAAATCTTAAAAATAAAGGCTCCCAGCCGAGTCTTGGAGCCAATAAGTCTTTATTTTTAATTTATTGTTTTTATTGTCTTGCGCTGCTTTAACTGAAGTTTTTTAGGCTGATTTGGCTTGAATTTCTATCTCCTTTTCTTGTTGAAGTTCTAATTGGCGCACAAGAGGTAGAACTTTTTCCCCAAAATATTCTACCTCTTCAATGAAATGTAAAAATCCAGAAAGAATCAAATCAACACCTACATCTTTAAGAGCCACAATACGCTCTGCAATTTGCTGGGGTGTACCAATTAAATTGGTTTTAAAACCATCGTTATATTGCACTAGATCTTCAAAACTTGATTTCGCCCAGTTACCTTGTTGCTCTGGTGAAGCTGCACCTGCTTCACGTGTTGCATCGCCAAACGCATTTACCGCTTCGGTGTTGGCTTTATCAATAATTTCTTGAAGTACCGTTTTTGCTTCTTCTTCGGTATCTCTGGCAATAATGAAGGCATTTACCCCAATTTTGACATGGTGGTTGTTGGCTTTTGCTTTGGTACGAATGTCTTCGACTTGTTTTTGAATTTCTTCGACCGTATTACCATTGGTGAAATACCAGTCAGAAACACGTGAGGCCATGTCACGTGCAGCACGGGAGCTACCGCCCTGAAACACTTCTATATAAGGTTTTTGCAGAGGTTTGGGTTTAAGTGTGTAGTTTTGAAATTGGTAGTATTTACCATCGAAGCTATAGTTGTCTGTAGTCCAGATTCCTTTTAGCGTACGGATAAATTCTTCAGAGCGGACGTAGCGTTCATCATGCTCTGGCCACTCTTCCCCAATCGCATCAAATTCCCCTCTAAACCAGCCACTTACTACATTAATGGCAATACGGCCTTCGGTTAAATAATCAATGGTTGCAAGTTGCTTTGCTGCGAGTACTGGTTTCCATGGGCCGGGCAGAATTGCAGCAATGACCTTAAGTTTTTCAGTTTTTGCAAGTAATGCATGACTGAAACTGACTGACTCATGCTGATTTTCTGCCCCATAGCCCGCCGTAAAACGAATTTGGGTGAGCGCATATTCAAAACCATTGTTTTCGGCAGCTTGTGCAAGGCGAACATTGTAGTCATAACTCCAGTCTGTACGCTGTTCGATGTTACTCACGACAAGGCCACCGCTCACATTTGGTACCCAATAAGCAAATTTAATCGGCTGTTGTAATTGCGTCATGGTGCGTTCTCCCAATTCGTTATTTTTATTTAGGCATATTGCGGTTAGGCAACATGCGTTAATGATTTGCCAGTCTTATGATGCAAACGAGATTCTGCTGCATCAAGATTTGGTACCGCTGCTGAAGGAAGAACTTCTTCTTGTTCAATCTGTTTATTAATCCCTAACTCTTGGTTCGCTTGCTGAGATTTAGATTTGATGACTTCAGCACGCTTACCTTTTGCTGGCGCCCATTCTAAAATTGGTAATGCACGAGCCACAGCTAAGGTAATGCGGTCAGATAACTGCTCACTTTTCACTGTGTATTCAGGAGTAAAGTCTCGATCTGTCGCATATACCCCAATTGGTAAAGTTTGTGCTTGAAAGAAACTAAACAATGGACGAAGCTGATGCTCAAGTACAAGCGCATGACGATCACTACCACCAGATGCAGCTAAAAGTACAGGCACATCAACTAATGCAGTTTGTTCAACAAAATCGAAGAAGTGTTTGAAAAGACCTGTGAAAGAGGCACGGTAAACAGGTGTACCGACAATTAAAGCATCTGCTGCTTCAACCGCTGCGAGGTCATCTTGTACACGCTGTGGAAGTTGATTGCGATAAAATGCGCCGCCTAATAACGGTCCAATTTCGCTTAATTTAATGAAATGAACTTTAATATCGATGGCTTCAGATAATTCATCAAGAATGGCTTGAACCAGACTTTCCGTTTTAGATGGGGTATTTAAGCCACCAGAAACAGCAACAATATTCAAAGGTTTTGGTGATGAGATACCAGTCATAATTTGGTTCCTAAGCCTAAAAAAGGTGATTGGACCTATTAATCAACAACGACGGTAAACTGTAAAATAACGAAATTGGTCAACCTTATCTGTTTTAAAGATAAAAGATAAATAGTGGATTTTTATACTTTGTTTCTTAATTAAGTAACTGTTTTTATTCTATATAATTATTGGTGATATATTTTTTATAATAAAAAGGAAGCTTATATAAAAAACAGATTAATTTTGATTAAAAGTTCAAAAACGTCTGAAAATTTTTGCTAAGTTCTGCATTTATCAACATTTTGCATAAAAATGGATAAGATGAACGTATCTTTCATCTAAATAGTAGGGTTACAATAGGCCATAATTATGCTCAAGATTACTTTAATCGCTTATGAATATTTTAATCGTTGATGATCATCCTTTGTTTCGTCATGCTTTAATTCAAGCAGTACGTTATAGCCTGCCACAGGCACAAATTCATGAAACAGCTTCGGTTGATGAGTTTTATGAGCGTTTGGAAAATGGGGCAGAACCTGATTTGGTATTGCTCGATTTAAATTTACCGGGTGCTTCAGGCTTTTCTGCTTTGGTTTATGTGCGAGCACAGTATCCAGCTATTCCAATTATTGTGGTTTCTGCACATGAAGAAACTTCAATCATTCAGCGTGCGATTGCACATGGCGCGATGGGTTATATTCCTAAATCTGCTCATCCAAGTCATATTGGTGAAGCGATTCGTCAAGTCTTAGAAGGTGATATCTGGTTACCACCTAACTTGCCATCTAACCTTAATCTTGACCCGAGAGCGGCAGAGGAAACTGCTTTAGCTGAACGTATTCAATCTTTAACACCACAGCAATTTCGTGTTTTGATGATGGTTGCAGAAGGCTTGTTAAATAAACAGATTGCCTACGAGCTAGATGTTTCAGAAGCAACGATTAAAGCCCATGTGACAGCCATCTTTAGAAAATTGGGTGTACAAAACCGAACACAGGCTGTACTGGCCATTAGTGCATTAAATATTGAAGATAGAAAAATCTAAAATTAAAAAAAAGACCTCAATTGAGGTCTTTTTATATGTGTGAATTAAGCAAGGCAATCTTGTTTTGGGGTTAGGCTGTCGCAGTACAATGGGTTGAGTGCACATTGCAAATCATCAATCTGTTCTTGAGTCACATAACCTTTCGTTTTTAAATATTCAGCCACGCGGTCATCGCGAAGACTTAAGAACGCCGCATCATAAACACCCAAATCAACAAACAGGGCAGCGGTTTCAAGGCTATTAAATCGATCTAGAAAAATATCATTGCCATACATTAAGAAGATATGGTCGAGTTTTGCTTTTGCATCAACATGTAATCGTTCAGCAAGTTGATCTGGATGAGTCTTAATAAAAAGTAGGTCAGAGAGTTCATCAAACTGAGTCATATCTAACTGATTTTCTCCGAGTTTGACATGGCCAAGCCAAGCTTTGAAAACGAGTACTGCTCCACCGCGAAGTAGCATGCTCCAGATTTGATGACGCGTATCGTGATCAAGGTTTTCGCTTTCAGTGGTAAGGACCTGTAAGAATTTCTCTTCTTGTTGGCCTAATTTATCAAATAATCCTAAACCTTGCGGGTGATAGGCTGCTGGAGCAAATACATCAAAATTCAAATCATGAAAAATATTAAGTGCCAAAGGAACAGCACATTGATAAATCGTATTTAATGCCTTGATATGTGCTTCATTCAGTTTGCTGTTGAGAAAAATACTTCGCCAATCTAATTCAGGAAGTAAAGCATTGGCACTATATTGACGATAAAACTGTTGAGATGAGAGTTGGTTTTGTGGGCTGTTATCAGAAATATTCATAGCAATTGTCCTTTGCATTAATTCGTGAGCAGGGATGCTTAATATAGAAATCGGTTAAAAAATAGTTATACATTTATCAAATGCGTTTGGAATAGTTATGTGTCATCAAGAATGCAAGTAGAATAAGACTAAAGTCGTATGTGGTGGCTTTATGTATATAATAATTTTAAAAAACAAATGCTTATTAAATTGTAACTAGGTGTACACGTGTTCACTTACAAAAAAGGTGGGCTTTGCCATAGGAAAAAGGGCATTGGAAAGTTTGGTCAATTATTTCTTGGGTAAAAGTAGACTTTTTGAGCAGTTCTGCCTATTGGCTTAAATTAAACCTATAACTTTTGCCAAAAATCTCTCCCAGACCTATAAAAAAGCTGGGAGAGAAGATATTTAATCTGCCGCGCTGGCAATTTTAAGTCCCGATAACCAAGCTCTTAATGAAGCTGGTTTAAGCGGTTTTTTGAGTAAAACAATATTAAGTTCTTTCAATTGTTGAGGTAACTCTGGATGGGAGTCAGCTGTAATCAGGGCAACTGGAACATCATGCTGTCGATTTTGCAAAATAAAATCGACGCCGAGTTGGTTGTTATTCAAGTGTTGGTCGATGAGCCAGACCTGAATATTTTCCTTTTGAATAATCTCAAGCGCCTGTTCTGGTTCAGTAGCTTTAAAGACTTGATATCCCCATCGACCGAGTAAACTACTCATACCTTCTAAAATAGTTTCATCGTTGTCTAAACACAAAATTCGATAGGCTTTGGTTTTTAATGGCACTGTCTGCACGGCTGGGGTGATCACTTTTGGCGCTTCTACCACTGGAACTTCAATCATAAAGCATGAGCCTTTATTGAGCTGCGAATAGACATGAACAGGGTAATTCAACAAGCTTGTCATACGCTGCACAATAGCAAGTCCTAAGCCTAAACCTTGCTCTCCCCAAGGTGACAGATGTCCACAGCGTTCAAATTCTTGAAACAGTTTAATTCGCTGTTCTTCTGCAATTCCGGGGCCTGTATCCCACACACCAATACGAATATGGCCTGACTTTTGCGCCGAGCGTAGAACGCCTACAATCACTCGGCCTTTGGCTGTATAGCGCAGAGCATTGCTGACAAAGTTCTGAATAATACGTCGAATCCATTGTGGATCTGTATCAATCCAGAACGATACATCGTGAACTTTGAGTGAAATATTTCGCTGAGCGGCAATTGATTTAAACTGTAGTTCAAGATCACTGAGTAAATCATGCAAAGGATAAGGTTGTCTTTTTGGCTGTATGCTACCGCCTTCTAAACGGGCAATATCGAGTAGGGCAGAGAGCATACTTTCCGCGCCATATAGAGCACGATCAAGTTGTTGTAAAGTCTGACGATCTTCTTCTGTCGCAATGCTTTGTTCAAGAACGGTACTAAAGAGGCGAGCCGCATGCATCGGTTGTAATAAGTCATGACTTGCCGCAGCAATGAAACGGCTTTTTGACATATTGGCCATATCTGCTTGTTCACGTGCAAGCTGTTGTTCTGTTAAAGCACCGGCAAGCTGTTGGGTTCGGTCTTTTACTCGGGCTTCAAGTATTGCCTCATTGGTACGGAAGGGTGTAATGTCGGCAAAGGTTGTCACAAAGCCGCCACCTGAAATCGGGTTCCCACGCATTTGAATGACGCGGCCATCTTTACGGATTCGTTCGAACTCATGTGCGCTTCCTACTTTCATCCAGTGCAAGCGTTTACGGACATGTTCTTCGACTGAACCGGGACCACATTCGCCTCGCTCAGCGTTATAACGAATCAGGTCGGCAATTGGACAGCCAACGTACACTAAGTCTTTTGGATATCCAAACAGTTTTAAATATTGGTTATTCCACGCCACCAGACACATATTTTTATCAACTACACTCACCCCTTGAGTCATGTGGTCAATCATGGTCATGAGTAAGTTCTGGTTAAAACGTTGCCATTGTGAGGCTTGGTCCAAAATATTAGCCACTTGGCCCAACGCCAGACCATTATTGATCATTGCTGTAGTGAGCAAAGTACGGGCAGAAGCAGCGCCGATAATACCGGCTAGATATTGCTCGGTAAAACGCCACCACATGCCATTCGCAATACTATTTTCATTCAATATTAAATGATTTTGCTCACAAAAGTTTTCAAATGCTTGGGTTGTTGGCTGTTCACCTGTAATTCTTTTAGCAAGGGCGAACAGATCACCTACTTTTAAACGTGCTGCATCGTGGGGTAAATAGGTTAAATCGGTAGATGTATGCGGTGAAGGTAGCGGTTTTGTTTCATAATAGAAAAAGCTTTCTGCCTGAATTTGCTCAGCCACGCTTGGCCGATAAATTTTTGAAATCCAGATATATAAAAGAATATTTAAACCGAGAGACCAAATAACGCCATGTGTTAAGGGTGCAAATGATTCAAAACCAAAAAGTGACTCTGGACGTAACCCATTAATTCCTAAAGGGCCGAAAAGTAAAATGTGTTGAGCAGTTTCCTGATAGGTTTCTGGCAAGCTACGTAAAATAGTTGGGACGAGTAAAGTGTAGCTCCACATTAAAAATCCAACGATGAGTCCTGCATAAACACCTTGGCGACTTCCACCCCGCCAGTACAATCCGCCAATGAGGGCCGGTGCAAACTGAGCAACAGCACTAAACGCTAATAAACCAAATACAGAAAGCTGGTTAATATCATTAAAGAAATGGAAGAATAAAAAACCAAGTAACATGACCGCTACAATGCTAATACGGCGGCTAAATTTAAGAACTTTAGGCAAATGTTTATCGTGCCGTGAAAGTAACTTAAAACGCCAGAGTGCGGGCATAATCAAGTCATTACTGAGCATGATAGACAACGCAACTGAAGAAACCAGTAACATACCGGTTGATGCAGAGAACCCCCCTAAAAAAGCCAGTAAAGCCAACCCTTCTTGGTTATAGCTAAGGGGTAATGACAACACGGCAACATCGGGTACAGTCAAGAACTTCGGTGCTGCATGTAAGGCCCAGCTTGCGATCGGAATAATGGCTAAAATCGTTAAAATGAGATAAACCGCAAACCATTTACGCGCACCACGGATATGCTTTTCGTCACGCAGTTCAACTACTGCGACATGAAACTGACGTGGTAAGCAGATAATTGCTAAACCTGCCAATAATGTCTGAATCCAGAATGTTTCAGGCACTCCAAAGAGTTGAACTTCCTGAAAGGTTTGGTTCACATCGGCTGTAACTTGTACAAGGTTTGCTGGTGTTTCAAAAATAAAAAATAAAGCGACGCAAATAAGTGCGAATAATTTTACAAAAGATTCAAATGCGACGGCTAACATGAGGCCACCATGTTGCTCGGTATTTGCAATTTGCCTTGTACCAAAAATCATGGCCAAAATAGCCAGTACACTGGTTAAAAGCAAAACACTATTGGTAGTTGTATGAATATGAGCATTCTGTTCCATAATGACAGAAGTACTTAATGCAATCGCACGTAACTGTAAGGCCAGATAGGGAATAATTGCGATTACAGCCAAAATGGTAACCAGTGATGCCAATACCCCACTTTTTCCATAACGTGCTGCAACAAAGTCAGCAATAGATGAGATGGCGTGGTGTTGGCGTACCCGACCTAAACGCCGCCAAATGTCATAACCGAACCAGACAAATAAGAGAGGACCTAAGTAAATAGGCAAGAAAATGACGCCTTCTCGGACAGCTGCTCCAGTCGCGCCGTAAAAAGTCCATGATGAACAGTAAACGCCTAGTGTTAAGCTGAACAAGAACATGCGGCCACGTGTACTCAGACGGCTGGCATGCTTTTCACCAAAAAAAGCACAAACAAATAAGAGTGCTATATAAAGGGTGAGTACCCCAATAATCAGCCAGCTGTTCATATGACTCACATGATTAAAACCTTGTGCCTATCATACCGCAAGCAGAAACAAAGCTATAAATTGATTAAATTTTAACGACCAAAGTCTAAGTTACGAATTACACGTAATTTTGCTAACTTTAATCCTGAGAAACTACTATTAAAAAAGTGGCCAAGGCTGGACACAGGGCAAGGAGTTTGGTTATGGATCAGAACCAAGTAGAACAGATTCTACACAATCCAAAGTTTCAAAAGATGGTCAAGAAAAAAAGTGCATTAAGTTGGACGCTCACAGTCATCATGTTAGTGCTTTATGTGGGCTTTATGCTACTTGTGGGCTACAACAAAGAATTTTTGATGAGTTCATTTAGTGGTGGTGTAACGACATGGGGAATCCCGCTAGGTTTAGGAATTATTGTTTTATCTTTCCTACTATGTGGCGTGTATTCTTTTATCGCGAATAGGACCCTTGACCAGTTGAGTGAAGAAGCGTTGAAGGAAGTTGAAGCCATCGCGCATGAGAAAGGACTACACTAATATGAAATGGAATTCATTAAAGGCGAAAGTCTTGCTGACAGCAGCATCGCTATATTCAACGGTAGCTATGGCGGGTCCTGACTTAGGTGAAGCTGAGCAACAGGCGACTAACTGGCATGCCATCATCATGTTCTTAATTTTTGTTGGTTTCACTTTGTTTATTACCAAGTGGGCTGCAAAACAAACCCAATCAACACAAGATTTCTATACCGCAGGGGGTGGCATCAGCGGTTTCCAGAATGGTTTGGCAATTGCTGGTGACTATATGTCTGCCGCATCTTTCCTTGGTATTTCTGCGTTGGTGTTTAGTTCGGGCTTTGATGGCCTACTTTATTCTCTTGGGTTTATGGTGGGTTGGCCAATCGTTTTATTCTTAATTGCAGAACGTTTGCGTAACCTTGGTAAATATAACCTTTCAGATGTAGTTTCATTTCGTCTTGAAGAAAAACCAGTACGTACTTTAGCTGCGGTCAGTTCGCTTGTTGTTGTAGCATTTTATCTTATTGCTCAAATGGTAGGTGCTGGCCAGCTCATCAAATTACTATTTGGTTTGAACTACAATATTGCTGTCGTCATCGTTGGTTTATTAATGATGGCCTATGTAATTTTTGGTGGCATGTTGGCAACCACATGGGTACAAATTATCAAAGCGGTCATGTTACTCAGTGGCGCAACCTTCATGGCATTCATGGTGATGAAAGCAGTCGGTTTCAGCTTCAGCAATATGTTTAGCCAATCAATTGAAGTTTTTAGTAAAGTACACGATGTCAGCTTGACCGATGCTGCAAAAATTATGGGACCAGGTAAACTTGCGGCAAATCCGATTGATGCCTTGTCTCTGGGTCTAGCATTAATGTTTGGTACAGCAGGTCTACCGCACATCCTTATGCGTTTCTTTACAGTAAAAGATGCGAAAGAAGCTCGTAAATCAGTTGTAGTTGCGACAGGTTTTATTGGTTACTTCTATCTTCTAACTTTCATTATTGGTTTTGGTGCGATTCTTTTCGTTTCAAACAACCCGCAGTTCCTTGATGTTGCAAAAATGGCAATGACAGGCAAACTTGAGCTTGTTGGTGGTAACAATATGGCAGCCGTGCATTTAAGTGACGCTTTAGGCGGTGACTTATTCATGGGCTTCATTTCAGCAGTAGCGTTCGCGACTATTCTTGCTGTTGTTGCTGGTTTAACACTTTCAGGTGCATCTGCAATTTCGCATGACTTATACGCTAACGTATTTAAGAAAGGCAAAACTACACCAGCTTCTGAACTTCGTATGTCAAAAATTGCGACACTTGGTTTAGCTATTTTTGCCATGATTTTGGGTATTTTGTTTGAAAAGCAAAACGTCGCTTTCATGGTGGGTTTAGCGTTCTCTGTCGCGTGTTGTGCAAACTTTCCGGTTCTTGTTCTTTCAATGTTCTGGAAAGGCTTAACGACTCGTGGGGCAGTTATTGGTGGTGTTGTTGGGCTTCTAATGGCAGTGACATTAATTATTCTTTCTAAAGCAGTTTGGGTCGATACCTTAAAAATTTCGGATACACCAATTAATCCATTCAATGGTCCTGCATTATTCGCAATGCCATTGTCTTTCTTTTGCTGTTGGTTATTCTCGGTTACTGACAACTCTACGCGTGCTAAAAAAGAGCGCGCTGCTTTCGATGCTCAGTATGTTCGCTCAATGACAGGTATTGGAGCATCTGGTGCCTCGGATCACTAAGCGCAATATTGCTATCTAATTTTTGAAAAAAGTCCTACGGGGCTTTTTTTATGCTTATTTAATTTCCAATTTAGGGCTTAGATATTAATAAAGAATAACTTGTTTGCCTTGTTTTGTGTACAGTATGATTTGCTAGACCTCAAAAAGCATAATGAAACAAGGAAAATAATAATGCGATCTATCATCGAGTTCTGGGCGAGCTTTCGATTGCTACCTTCTGCATGGTTGCTACTTGTGCAATTTATCTTACTCATTTTGGCTATGCTGACTTTTCATGATGTATTTTACCGTACCCTAACATGGGCTTTAGGAGTGCTGGCCTTACTCATTATTGCCAAGGTTATTCGTCAAACCCCAATGTTTACTTTTCTCGGGTTAACATTTGTCAGTGGGGCGATTATATCCTCGGTATTTATTTTATTAGGATATGGAAATTTATACGTTCAGGTTTTTGCGCATGGTTGTGAAGCGCTAGCGTATTTTTCAGCAGCTTATGGCTTATTTCGTTATATGTTTGCCGATCAGTATTTAACAAGAGATGAGCTGTTTGCAGCAGCAGCAGTCTTTACGCTTATCGCATGGGGGTTTGCATTTTTATATAACATTTGTCAGCTTATTCTTCCGTCTAGCTTTCAAAATCCAAATAACGTGCACCACTTACAAACTTGGTTAGATTTATTATTTTTAAGCTTTAGTTTGCAGTCGGCTACAGGCTTGTCTGATTTAATGCCCCTTAGCCCACCAGCACGCGTTTTAGCCATGCTCCAAATGTTCTGTGGCGTCATGTATTTAGCTTTAATTGTGACTCGATTAATTGCTTTACAATATATTACCCACCTCCCTAAAAAAAATTCAGATAAATAATGTAGAAGGTGTTTTAATTTATTTACACCTTTGTAACTGCAATATTCTTTAAGTTTAATTAGAGTATTATCGGCTTTCTCAATTGAAAGGCCTAACTTCGTTCATTCTATGAATATCTTATCGGCATTTAAGCCTGTCACTCGTCATTAAAATAACATGGAGGATTTATGCCTTCCAAACAACCCGGTTGGTTCGCAAACGTTAATCCTAACGTATTTTTTGGTACGGTCATTATTATTGCTCTGTTCTTAGCAGTTGTTGTGATCGCTCCGAGTTCTTTTGAACTTTTAACGCAACACTTGAAACAATGGATCACTGACTCGTTTAGCTGGTTTTATGTTTTATCTGTTGCTTTCTTTCTCATCTTATTGATTTATATCGCCTGTTCATCAATTGGACGTATTAAATTAGGCCCCGACCATAGTCAACCTGATTATAATAATGGGTCTTGGTTTGCCATGCTGTTCACCGCAGGTATGGGAATTGGCTTAATGTTCTTCGGTGTTGCTGAACCCGTTATGCATTACGTTACTCCCCCGAGCGGTGACGCACAAACAATTGATGCGGCCCAGCAAGCGCTAAGAGTTACCTTTTTCCACTGGGGGCTACATGCTTGGGCGATTTATGCTTTAGTGGGATTGGCTTTAGCTTACTTTGCCTATAGACATAATTTACCTTTAAAGACACGTTCTGCACTTTATCCTCTCATCGGTAAAAAGATTTACGGCCCACTGGGCGATAGTATTGATATTTTTGCAACGATAGGAACTGTATTTGGTGTCGCAACATCTCTTGGTTTTGGGGTAACCCAGATCAATTCCGGTTTGCATTATTTATTTGGTGTCGAGCAAAGTACCCATGTTCAAGTTTTACTCATTATTTTCGTTAGTATTTTAGCATCTTTATCTGTTTTTTTAGGTCTAGATAAAGGTGTAAAACGCCTATCAGAAATAAACTTGGTTTTAGCTGTAATTCTCTTAGTATTTATTTTTATTGCCGGCCCAAGCATTTATTTGCTCCAGACAACCATTCAAAACACTGGGCAATATATTTCTAATCTTTTTACCATGACATTCAATTTATATGCTTATCAGCCAAATGGTTGGATTGGTGGTTGGACAATTTTGTACTGGGCTTGGTGGATTTCTTGGTCACCATTCGTGGGAATGTTTATTGCCAGAGTGTCGCGTGGTCGTACTATTCGAGAATTTATTGTTGGGGTTTTGCTTATTCCAACAGGCTTCACTATTATCTGGATGGGCTTTTTAGGAAATGCTGCGCTATTTAGTATTATTCATGAGCATCAAACAACTTTAATTCAGGCTGTTCAACAAGATTCGTCAGTTGCATTATTTGAATTTCTAAATCATTTACCTTTCTCTGGGGTAATGAATGTCTTGGCAACTGTTTTAGTGGTTTTATTTTTTGTCACCTCCGCTGACTCGGGTGCATTAGTGACCGACTATTTAACTGCAAAAACAGAAAATTCGCCAACATGGCAACGTCTGTTCTGGACAGTACTGATGGCTCTACTCGCTATTATTTTATTGTTGGTAGGAGGTTTGGCTGCACTTCAATCTTCAATCATTATGAGCGCACTCCCATTTACAGTCGTCATGCTATTTATGAGTTGGGGGTTAATAAAGGCGCTGCATCTTGATGTCACTAAAATGACTGCTATTCAAGAAGCGAGAATTACACCGCGCGCTATTCATAATCCGCGGAGCTGGCAACAGCGTCTGGGATTAATCATGCACTATCCTCATAGTGAAGCAGAAGTAAAACAGTATATTGAAAAGCAGGTGAGCGGTGCTTTTGAAAATATTAAACATGAGTTTAGACGCCGTCATCTGGAAGTTTCAATTAGTCAACTTGAAGATGGTATGCAGCTTAGAGTAGACCATCATCATGAAATTAATTTTATTTATAAAGTTGTTTCACGTGAAACATTACCGCCAAGTTTTCTTATGGGACGTACTGAAGCGGAAGATGGACAATACTTTCAGGCAGAAGTCTTTTTACGAGAGGGCGGTCAGAACTATGATGTGATGGATTGGACTCAAGAAGATTTAATTCAGGACATTATTGATCAATATGAACGTCATCTGTATTTCTTAAATATTGTACGAAGCTAATATTTAGGCATTAAAAAAGGACTCAATTGAGTCCTTTTTTAATTCGATTTCTAAATTAAATTAGAAACGGAATTTAGTATTTAAGCCGATAGTTTGTGTGTCGTAGCTAGTAGAAGCATTTTTAACGTCAGCTTTCATGTACGATGCACCAACTGCTAAAGCTGGAGTAATGAAGTAGTTTACGTTACCACCCCAAGCTTGACGGAATTCACCAAGTTCATTACCTTTGATGTCAGCTACGCCATCGTTACCCACGAAAGATGCGCCAACACTTAACTTAGGAGTTAAGTAAAGGTCAGTTTTTAAACCGTATTGGTTTTCTTCACCGAAAGCACCAGCAGCTTCAAAACCAATTGCCATGTTAGTTCCATCGATTGGACCTACATATTTAGCACGTGCTGTAATAGCATCTTGGTCATCTTGAATCGCAGCAGTTTGGTTTACAGCAGAGTAGATACCGTTGCTGATGATGCCAAAGTTGTCTAAAGCGAATTGGTTAGCAACACTTGTATAACCAACAGTCATCAAGAAGTTAGGTAACAACATAGCACCAACTTCTAATGCATAACGGTCACCGTTGTCATCTTTAGAGAAGTTGTTTTTACCATCAACATCAGTGTGGTTGTAAGTTGCGCTAGCATATACAGGAAGGTAAGGTGTAGGAACGTAAGCCTCACCTTTAACACCGTAAGTACCAACGTGGTAGTTTACGTTGTTTTGGTCATACTGTTGGTAGCTATAGCCTACAGATACGTTAGAAGCTTGGTTCAAGAAAGCCGCTTCAGCTAAAGGACCTTTAGTGGTATCAACATTTTTTAAATAGTATGTACCAGCAACGTCACCAGTGAAGTTTTTATCATTTGCAGTTGTGTCAACATATTCAGATTGACCTTGAACTTCAAATTGATAAGCATGAGCACCGGTCATGGCTAATAATACAGCAGTGGCTAAACCAAGTTTTTTCATAATCATTTCCAGCAATAACAAGAGATAAAGCTGGGGTCATTGTATTGTAACAATTTATGAAGTCAATAATGAAAAAAAGGAATGTTAAAGATATTTGACACTTATGTAAAAAATGGTGAAAAACTAATCAAATGAAAAGTAAATTGTCAACCTGGTAAAAAAATGAACATTTACAAGAGACTAATAATTATATTTCATAAGGAATTTAGTAGTAAATGTTTAAAAGTTATTACAATAATAATTGGAAAAATAGATTACATTAATCGGTTTTAACATTAATAAAAGTATAATATTGTTTACAGAGTGGATAAAAAATCACCTATTTCTTATCAAATTAGTATTATTTTGAGTAATAGTTAACGATATTTAGATTAGTTTAACTAAAAAATTTAACTATTTTTAGTTATTATATAAGTGAATAAAATAAAAGAAATCTCTATTTTAAATTGAAAAAACGATTAAATTTTAAATTCTGATTAATTTAATCGGCTTTACAAAAGTAGAGACAAGTCACATAATTTAATTGCAAAGTTCACTGCCTAACATTTTTTAGGATTTAAAGTGCTTTTCCAGATACGATGTGCATAGCACATCAGATTTTATGAGCTCAGCTTTCCCCAAGGTTGAGCTTTTTTTTATCTATAAGAAAATCTTAAAATTATAATAAGAATTACATGAAATTTAGTTAAAAAATATTAGACCAAAAAGAACCCAGCTTAAAGCTGGGCAGTGGATGCTGGGAGAATTGCATCCAAGAGGATAACTAAATACGTTTTACTATCATTGCTAAATATTTTTAATCTGTAAAATAGAGTTTTTTCATAAAAGTAATTTAATTTTTCGATACAGTTTATTATTTAAGCTTACTAAAATGTAGGAACCGTATAATTATTAAACGAGAAATGAAGGGGTTATTGATGAAATTCTAGTTATTAAAATGCTAGGATGGATTTAAGCCTAATTTATATAGTCGTAAAAATGTCAGGACATTTACGGAGTACGAGCTAGAAATGTCAGGATTACGTTCAGAGCACATCAGTAATCGACTGTTCTTTTTTATGCTGGTTATTATTTTGTCCCTATTATTCATGGCAATACCACTTATTGTGGGAAGCTATCAGGATTATATAAAAACTAGACAAGCCTTAGCCGAAATAAAAAGTTTAAGAGCGGTAGCCGATATTGCCTATAAAATTTCTAAGGAGCGTGCTCCAGCTAATAAAATGATGTCGAGTAGGCCTGATAATTTATTGAAAAATCAGCAAGAATTAAAAAAATTTCGTTTAATTGTTGATGCGCAAATTGATACAAGCATTCTTATCTTAAAACAAGCCGGTTATATTTCATTAGCAAATGAGCTGCAAACCAACTTTAAAGAAAATCTTAAACAAGCTCGACGTGTCGTTGATTATTACGGTGAAACTTCATATGAAGCGAGAACTTCCGTCCAAATGGATAATGCTATTTTGGGGATGTTTGGAGTATGGGATAATTGTAGAGAAATACTGCAAAAATTGATGTTGCAGCTAAAAAGTAAAGATAGCCGTATTTCTAATTACTTTACGCTGATTATAGTCCTGACCGATATGCGAGATCAGGCGGGGCGGATGGCATCTAATATTATTGCTCCTGTGAGCTTTAATGAAGAAATTCCAAGTAATAATCGTGCACGTTCCCTGCAAACTCAGCATCAAGCTCGATATTTATGGATTTTGGTTGATACCTTACAGCCTGAACAGGCAAAGAACCCTAAATACCGTCGCTTATATTCCCAAGTGAAAACAGAATTTATAGATAAAGGTATTCCGATTGTAGAAAAGTTATTAGAAGAAAGCCAAAAAGGAGAGCCATATTATTTAAATGGCACTCAATTGACAGAAGCAATCGTGGGTAAATTTACCACTGTGGTTGATTTACAAAGTTATATTCTTGATGAAAGTGTAGTGATTGCATCTCAAGAAAATGTAATTGCTCGAAATGGTTTTCTTTTGACTTTATTAATTTCTTTAATTTCTTTAGCCACAGCGTTACTTACGCTTAATTATGCACAAAGAAGAGTGTTTTCTCCTTTAATAAAAGCAAGAACTTTAATTTTAGATTTATCGCATAGTTCTAATCATTGGACAGATGAGATGAATGTAACAACAAAAGGTGAATTCCTTTCCCTATTTGAAGCGATTGATCGATTACAGCGTATGTTGCAACAACGCGATGCTTTTGAATTTCAATTAAAGAATATTGCTAATACTGATCCATTAACTGGTGTGTCCAACCGTCTAGCTTTATCTGAATATTTAAAAATTGTTGAAAGCTATCCTCAAAAATTTACCCAGACCTGTTTAATGATTATAGATATAGATCGTTTTAAACAGGTGAATGACCAATATGGGCATATTGTGGGTGACCATGTCATTGTCAGTATTGCCGAGCAATTAAAGCAAAATATCCGAAGTTCGGATTTAATTGTTCGTTATGGTGGAGATGAATTTTTAATATTGTTAGAGCAGGTGCAATTTGTAGATGCTCGCCTTTTAGCAGAAAAAATTCGTAGTGCTATTTCTTTAGAAGAAATTGATTTATCTGGTTCAGACGAAAAATTACATGTGTCTGTCAGTATTGGTTTTGCGATAGGAGCTGCGAGTTGGATTGAGCTTTTAGAGAAGGCTGACCGTTCACTCTTAAGAGCTAAAGCTCGAGGACGAAATGTGGTTGAGGGATAAAAAAGCCGGAAATGATTTCCGGCTTTTTATTCAATAAATTACTTCAACATCGGTTTTAAGAAACGACCTGTATGAGAAATTTCAACATCAGCCACTTGTTCAGGTGTACCTTCAGCAATGATCATCCCGCCGCCTGAACCACCTTCAGGGCCTAAGTCGACAACCCAGTCAGCTGTTTTAATCACGTCTAGGTTATGTTCAATCACCACAATGGTATTACCCTTGTTGCGTAGCTCATGCAAGATATCAAGAAGTTTTGCAATATCGTGGAAATGAAGACCTGTGGTTGGCTCATCCAAGATATATAAAGTTTTACCCGTATCTCGTTTTGCTAACTCACGCGCTAGTTTCACACGTTGTGCTTCACCACCAGAAAGTGTGGTTGCAGCTTGACCTAAGCGAATATAACCGAGACCCACTTGAGTTAAGGTTTCTAAACGACGATGAATGACAGGAATTGCACTAAAGAATTCGGCAGCATCTTCAACGGTCATTTCTAAAACATCAGAAATGTTTTTGCCTTTATAGCCTACTTCAAGTGTTTCACGATTGTAGCGTTTGCCATGACATGCATCGCAAGGCACATACATGTCTGGCAAGAAGTGCATCGCGACTTTAATCATGCCGTCGCCTTCACATGCTTCACAGCGCCCGCCTTTCACGTTAAATGAGAAACGTCCTGCGCTGTAACCACGGGCTTTTGCTTCTGGTGTTTGGGCAAATAATTCACGGATTGGGGTAAATAGTCCTGTATAGGTCGCAGGGTTAGAGCGTGGCGTACGACCAATTGGACTTTGGTCAATATCAACGACTTTATCAAGATGTTGAAGACCATCAATTGCATCAAATTTTTCAGCAGTTAAAGTCGTTGCACCATTAAGCTGTGTCGCCGCTAAAGGTAGCAAAGTACGGTTAATCAGCGTCGATTTACCTGAACCTGAAACGCCAGTCACACAAGTCATAATGCCGAGTGGAATGGTTAAATCGACATTTTTTAGGTTATGACCGCTCGCACCTGAAAGTTTGATGAACTCGTCTGGACGTGGCGATTGAGTCCGTTGTTTTGGTATCTCAATTTTGCGTTTGCCTGAAAGATATTGACCTGTGAGCGAGTCAGGATGGTTAGCCAATTCATCATAAGTTCCTTCGGCAATAATCACCCCACCATGAATACCTGCGCCTGGACCAATATCAATAATATGGTCGGCTGCACGAATTGCATCTTCATCGTGTTCAACAACCAGTACCGTATTACCCAAATCACGTAAGCGAATTAAGGTTTGTAGTAGACGGTCATTATCACGTTGATGTAGACCGATCGATGGTTCATCAAGTACATACATCACACCCATTAAACCCGCACCAATTTGTGAGGCTAAACGGATACGCTGTGCTTCACCGCCCGATAACGTTTCGGCAGAACGGGCCAGACTTAAATAGTTCAGACCAACGCTCACCAAGAAGTGTAGACGTTCACGAATCTCTTTAAAGATTTTATCGGCAATTTCGCCTTTGGCACCTTCCAGATTTAAGTCTTGATAGTAGCTTTCGGCATCACCAATCGACATGCGGGTAATGTCGGCAATAGTTTTGTCTTTAACACGGACGTTGCGTGAAATTTCATTTAAGCGTGAGCCATCACAGGCGTCACAAGCTGCGTTAGATAAATATTGAGCTAAATCATCACGTACATAGTTACTTTCAGTTTCACGGTAACGACGTTCCAGATGTGGCAAAATTCCTTCAAAAGGTTGTACACGTGTGTGTTTGCGGCCACGTTCATCGATATAACTTAAATCGATTTTTTCTTTGCCCGTACCTTGTAAAAATTTCTTTTGAGTATCTTTATCTAACTGGTTCCACGGTGTATCCAGTTGAAAACCAAAATGATCAGCAACTTTTTGTAGCATTGAGTAATAGTAAGGACGCTGACGATCCCAACCACGAATTGCTCCTTCACTAATCGCAAGATCAGGAGTTGGAATTAATTTCTCAGAGCTAAAGTGACTGCGTGTACCTAATCCATCACAAACAGGGCAGGCACCGAATGGATTGTTAAATGAAAATAAACGCGGTTCGAGTTCTGCCACAGCACGATCACATTCAGGACATGAATGTTTTGCAGAAAAAACGCGATCAGGATGTTCACCATTCATCCATGATAAAACTGCAATATCACTACCTAAACGTAAAGCGGTTTCAAATGATTCAGCAATACGATTACCTAAGTCTTCACGTACTTTAAAACGGTCAACTACAACTTCAATAGTGTGCTTTTTCTTTTTGTCGAGTTCAGGTGGTGTATCAATATCAATGATTTCGCCATCAACACGTGCTCGTACAAAACCTTGACCTTGTAGTTGTTCGAACAAATTACTGTATTCACCTTTACGTTCACGAACCACTGGGGCAAGCAACATAAGCGATGTGCCTTCCTCCAGCGTTTTTACCGCATCTACCATTTCAGAAATAGTTTGCGCAACCATCGGTAAATCATGCTCAGGGCAATAAGGCGTACCGACACGAGCGTAAAGCAAACGCAAATAGTCATAAATTTCGGTAATGGTACCGACAGTTGAGCGGGGGTTGTGACTGGTAGATTTTTGCTCAATCGCAATGGCTGGAGACAGACCTTCAATCGAGTCTACTTCAGGCTTTTCCATTTGCGATAAAAACTGACGGGCATAGGCCGAAAGTGATTCGACGTAACGGCGTTGTCCTTCGGCATAGAGGGTATCGAAGGCAAGAGAAGATTTTCCTGAACCTGATAACCCCGTAATTACCACAAATTTGTCGCGTGGAATATCGAGTGACACATTTTTTAAATTATGGGTACGTGCGCCTCGAATACGGATATGACTTTGGCTCATAAAACATCTCAATATGTATTGATGAAAATTTAGTTGTTGATCGATCAGCTATGTGTTGCACGGCTATTTAGAAACAACAGACCATATATGATAACGATTTAAAATTGTTCAAGTGGTATAAAATGATTTAAAGCGACAAATTGTGACGGTTAAACGACAATCGACAAAATTTGTTTAATTTTTCAGGTTGTATTTTTAACACTCATCACTTTAGATTTCCACTTTAAGTCACAAACAAAATGAAGCAACATAATTTTACTAGACGACTGGTCTAATAGTTGTTTATGATGTATGCATGAAACGACTAAATAAAAGTGAAACCACCCGTCAACATATTTTGGATACCAGTTTTGAGCTGGTATTACACAAAGGTTTTGTCGGTGTTGGTTTGCAAGAAATCTTAAAAGCGTGTGACGTACCTAAAGGTTCGTTCTACCACTACTTTGCTTCAAAAGAGGCATTTGGCTGTGCTTTGCTAGAGCAATACATGGCCAACTATAAAGTGCGTATGGAACAGCTTTGGCAGCACAGTGAGCAAAGTGCCCACGCCCGTTTAATGGCGTTATGGCAGGCATGGATTGATGATCCGGTAAATGGTAGCTGGGCTGAAAACTGCCTGATTGTGAAGTTGGCAGCCGAAGTTTCTGACTTGTCAGAAGATATGCGTCAAATTCTCAATGACGGTGTGCACAAATTAACGCAACGTTTGGCTTTGCTACTCAAAGAAGGCCAACAAGAAGGATCAATTCCAAAATATATTGACCCTTTGAAAACTGCCCAAGTGATGTATCAGTTATGGTTAGGTGCAGCTTTACTCACAAAATTGTCGCAAGACAAAGCGCATCTACATCTAGCTTTAGAAACCACCCAACAACTCTTAAAACCGATAGAGGAATAAAGCATGCGAAGTATTATCCATGGTAATTTTGGCGAACCTGTAGACGTTTTAGAGCAGGCGGATATGCCAAAGCTAGAACCAAAAGCAGGCGAAGTACGTATTAAAACGATCATGTCTCCAATCCATAACCATGACGTGTGGACGGTACGTGGAAGTTATGGCTACAAGCCTACTTTACCCGCTATTGGTGGTAGTGAAGCCGTTGGTATTGTTGATGCATTGGGTGAAGGCGTTACTCATGTACAGGTAGGGCAACGTATTGCAGTTGCAGCTGTTCATGGCAGTTGGGCTGAATACTTTATTGCACCAGCTCAGGGTCTTATTCCATTAAATAATGAAATTGATGATGAAACAGCGGCGCAGCTGATTGGTATGCCAATTAGTGCTCTCATGCTATTGGACTTTGTAAATGTTCAACCGGGTCAGTGGTTAATTCAAAACACAGCGAATGGCGCGGTGGGTAAAACTGTTGCCATGATTGCGCAGGCACGTGGTTTACCTGTGATTAATCTGGTTCGTCGTACTGATGCAATTGCCGAGATGCAAGCATTAGGCATTCAACATGTTGTAGCAACCGATCAGCCTAACTGGAAAGAGCAAGTTAAACAGATTCATGGGGACCAACCTTTAATTGCGGGTGTGGACTCGATTGGCGGAAGTGCAAGTGGTGAAATGCTTAACTTGCTTAGTGAAAATAGCCTATTGGTTTCATTTGGAAGCATGACAGGTGAAACCATGCAAATTTCATCGGGTGATCTTATTTTCAAACAAGCAACTGTAAAAGGTTTCTGGGCAAGTGTGGTCAACAAAGAAATGCCAGCAGAACGTAAAAAAGAGCTTATTGTCGAGTTATTAACGTTAGCGACTCAGAAAAAATTAATCCTTCCTGTAGAAGGCGTTTTTAGTTTTGATGAGATTAAAACTGCTGCCCAAAGAGCAACTCAAGGTGCTCGCCAAGGCAAAGTATTGTTAAAGCCGTAAAATACTAAAAGATCAGTCGAGAGACTGATCTTTTTTTAATATCTTTAAAATAAAAAGGAAAATCGTATGATCGGACAAGTTTTAGTGGGTTTAATTGCAATATTACATGTCTATATTTTAGTGTTAGAGATGTTTTTGTGGGATAAGCCCTATGGCATGAAAGCCTTTGGAAATAATGCAGAAAAAGCAAAACTCACCAAAGTCATGGCACAAAACCAAGGTCTTTATAATGGCTTTTTGGCTGCGGGTTTATTCTGGGCTTTATTTGCAGATGCACCGTTTGCGACATCCATTGCCAACTTCTTTTTAGGCTGTGTACTCATTGCAGGTATTTACGGTGGACTAACAGCCAGTAAAAAGATTATTTATATTCAGGCAGTTCCCGCATTGATTGCGTTGCTTGCTGTTAATTTTCTCTGAAAAGCGCACAATACAGCGTTTTGATATGGAAATGACCAGATAGGATCGGCGCATGTGGGCGTTATTTTTAAAATGTATGTTGGGAGCAGGGGTTGTTCTCGTCATTTCGATTTTATCGAAAAGTAAGGCATTTTATATTGCAGGTTTAGTTCCGCTTTTTCCTACATTCGCTTTGATTGCTCATGTGATTGTTTATCAGCAAAAAGGAGCTGAGGCTTTACAGAAAACAGCTCTGTTTGGCCTATGGTCACTTATTCCATATGCCATTTATTTAGTGGCGGTCTATGTACTTGCAACGCGTATGTCGATGTGGTCATGTCTAGGTTTGGCAACACTGTGTTGGGTAGTTGCCGCGGCAGGTTTAATTTATGGCTGGCAGTCGTTTCAGCATTAAAAAAGATTAAGAGAGAACCCTTAATCTTTTAAATTTAAATATGTTTATGATTCAATAACGCGGGTTCTAAGCATGCCTTCAACTAAATTGATCATTTTTTTGCGAGAAAGAATTCGAGGCAGTTGAGACGTTAAATAATTGCTACAACCTACAACAAGAGTCGGTTTATTTTTATCTAATGCTGCAACCGTTGCAGACACAACATCATCAACTGTCGAACTTTTCATACCGCTGGTATCGGCATTTGCGACCTGAGTAAAATTGGTTTCTGTATTTCCTGGGCAAACCGCTAGAAACTTAACACCTGAAGATGCATATTCTCCTGCCAGTGCCTCAGTAAATTGCAATACGTAAGATTTACTCGCACCATAAACAGCGATATAGGGTAATGGCTGAAACGCACCTGTCGATGAAATATTAATCATGATGCCTTTTTTGTTAGCAAGCATGTGCGGCAGAAATAAATAACATAAAGACGTTACGCTACTGATATTCAGCGTGATCATTTCTTGATAGGTAGCTACAGATTGATCTAGAAATTTAGTCCATTTTCCAAATCCTGCGTTGTTAATTAAAATTTCTACTGATAATTTTCTAGCTTGTACTTCATCAAATAAGGTTTGAGCTGAATTTGGTTGAGCTAAATCTAAAACGATCACCTCAACAGTCACGTTATATTTTTTTCTAAGTTCATCGGCTAAATCATTCAGCTTTTGCTCGGACCGCGCCGTTAAAATTAAATTAATACCTAAAGATGCAAGTTTTTGTGCATAGGCTTTGCCTATTCCTGAAGATGCGCCAGTAATTAATGCTGTTGAATTTTTGAAGGTAGAAAGATGAGCACTCATTTTATTGGTCCGTAATAACAGAAGTTGTTACGATAAACCTTGTCCCTAAGGGCAGAGTCAAGCACTCATTTTGAAAGCTATTTTCATATTTTAATAAGCAGTTTTAGGCAGAAATTTTATGGGTAATATAAGTTTGAATAATCTCATTCTCCAGTTGCTTTAAATCTTCTTGTAAACGCGTTAATGCTGCTTTTTGCTCAATAATTTGTTGATTCTTTTTCTGAATGAGCTGTTGTGCAACTTCTACAGGAAATCGATTATTTTTATATTTTAAAGCTGATAAGTCATACAGTTCTAAAAGGCTAAATCCGACAGCTTGCGCGAGGCGAATCATCTTAACCGACTGAACATCAATCGCTTCATAAATACGATAATTTCCCTTTCTTTTTGCCACAGGTAGTAAGCCTAATTTCTCATAATGCCGAATGGCTTTAGGAGTGGCTCCAGTTAAAGATGCTAATTCGCCGATATACATATCTGTCTCATATTTTATTGAAAATCGATCAGCGTATTGAACAATCTGATCAATTCATTTGAAGTTTTAAATATGATCTAAACCTAACCATTGTCTTTGGTGGTAGGCGCTATCCCAAAATAACCACTCAAGTTTTGCGCCCATAGTGTAAGCAGCATGCATTTTTTCTAAAGTGTCTGCATCGCAACGTGCCGCAACTTTATCTACTGTCGCAATCACATTATGAACGGCTATATGAAACTCTTCACCAGCATAGGTGTCTACCCATGCTTGATACGGGTTGTTCGGAACCGATTTGCTCACAATATCTTTACCGACTTCGGCATAAATCCAGAAGCAAGGTAACAGTGCAGCGAGTACAACAGGGTAGCTCTCAGACCAAGCAGTTGCGGTTAAAAATGAAGTATAATGGTGGCCTGCCAACGTTAATGGCGTATTTTTAAATTCTTCTTTGGTTACGCTAAAGTTTTTCATGAAGTCATCATGCAAACTGCGTTCAACCACAATCGCAATTTTGGCTGCGTCTGAAAATTGCATAATATCGTCAGCATCAAAAGCCTTTGCTGCTGCAACAGCAAGCACACGACCATAGGCCACTAAATATTGGGCATCCTGAATTACATAATGACAAAAAGCTTCTTTATCTAAAGTTCCATTGGCAAGTTCCTGATTAAAAGGCAGGTCGAGAATTTTTTGATATAAATTTAGATTACGTTGCCAGAGTTCTTGAGAAAAAAGCATAAAATCATTCCATTTAAAATAAGACAGCTGAACCGGATTTTAAATCAATTTTAAAATATAAAAATAATAATGATAGATATATCGCAAGAAAATATTTAATACGATTAACAAGTTAATAAAGAATTATAAATTTCTTATTTAACATAGGGATAAAGTAAGTGTAATAACGGCACAAAACGACATCATTTTATGGTGAATTATCGATATAATAACCGCGTTTTTAAAGAAAGATTAAGTTTAATTCTTGGCATAGGTCTGATCCATGAAGCATTTCCGATTTTCGATATTTTTTACGGTGGTGTGTTTAGCACTATCCGCGTATTGGGGTTTTACCCATGGACCTGAAGCGGGCATGTCTACCATGCTTAAAGCTTTAACAATTACAGCCATTTTAGCTGTAATGGAGGTTTCTCTATCTTTTGACAATGCTGTTGTCAATGCATCGGTTCTGCGTAATTGGGATCCTTTCTGGAAAATGCTATTTTTGACGGTTGGTATTTTAATCGCCGTTTTTGGTATGCGTTTAATTTTCCCAGTGGCGATTGTTGCCGTGACTGCGGATATGGGAATGATTGAGGTGGCTAAATTAGCACTCAACGATCCAAAAACGTATTCTGAGCGCTTAATGGCCCACCACGCCGAGATTTCTGCTTTTGGTGGAACTTTCCTATTATTGGTTTTCCTAAACTTCTTCTTTGATGAGGAAAAAGAAACCCATTGGTTCAGATGGCTTGAAGCTAAACTTTCTAGCTTAGCTAGCGTACCGGCAATGTCTGTTTTTATTGCTCTCATTGCAATGTTAATTATGGCAGCTAATGTTGATGAATCGCAGCGCCTTGTTGTGACTATGGCAGGTATTTGGGGCATTGTGGTTTATATTGGGGTAGAAGTATTAAGCCATATGTTAGGTGGTGAACCTGAAATTGATGAAGACGGCAATGCCGTTATGAAAGATGGATCAGGCGCTGCTTCGGGTGTAGTTAAGGCGGGTATCGGCGGTTTCTTATACCTAGAAGTGTTAGATGCATCTTTTAGTTTTGACGGCGTGATTGGTGCTTTTGCGATTACGAGTGATGTTGTCGTGATTATGCTTGGTCTTGCAATTGGTGCTATTTTTGTCCGTTCAATGACAGTTTATCTTGTTGAAAAAGGCACGCTAGATGCGTATGTGTTCTTGGAACATGGAGCACATTATGCCATTGGTGCTTTAGCATTCATTATGATTGCAAGTGGTACAGGCGTACATGTACCAGAAGTGGTAACAGGTTTAATTGGTGTAGCATTTATTGTTTGGGCTGTATTTGCTTCAATTCAATATAGTAAACGCCATCCACACTCGTCTTAAGCTAATTTTCAGTAAAGATGTTTAAAATAAAGAGGCTAAATGCCTCTTTATTTTTTTAAGCTGAAATCGTTAATTTAAATAAGGGGTCCCGTATTTTTAGAAACGAATCGGCTTATAATTTGCCTAGTTTGATAAACGTGTATTGATATGATGAATGCTTTGGAACGTCGCTCAACTTTTGCCTTAAGTAGTATTTTTGCGCTACGCATGTTGGGTTTGTTCATGATTATTCCTGTCTTTTCTGTAGTCGGGCAGTCATATCAATATGCGACTCCAGCACTCATTGGTTTGGCTGTGGGTGTCTATGGTTTAAGTCAGGCGATTTTACAAATTCCATTTAGCCTGCTTGCTGACCGCTTTAGCCGTAAACCTCTCGTGGTGCTTGGCTTGTTGCTCTTTGCACTTGGTGGTGCAATTGCCGGTTTATCTGACACGATTTATGGCGTAATTATTGGCCGTGCGATTGCGGGTGCAGGTGCTGTTTCGGCAGTCGTGATGGCACTTCTTGCCGATGTCACGCGCGAAGAACAACGTACTAAAGCCATGGCAGCCATGGGCATGAGTATTGGCTTGTCTTTTGTGGTGGCTTTTAGCCTAGGGCCTTGGCTCACAAGTCTTTTCGGCATTTCAGGTCTATTCTTTGTCACGACCATTATGGGTTTAATCGCGATTTTGATGCTATTGCTTGTGCCTAAAGTGACCCGTCATCATCGTAATTATCAGCAAGGCTACATGGCGCAGCTTAAGCAAGTGATTCAAATGGGTGATTTAAACCGTTTGCATGTTTCGGTTTTTTCATTGCACTTACTGCTCACAGCCATGTTTATTTATGTGCCTTCACAGCTCATCGAGTTTGCGCATATTCCTTTAGCCAGTCATGGTTTGGTATATCTGCCACTCTTGGTGATTAGTCTGTTTTTTGCATTTCCCAGCATTATTGTGGCTGAAAAATATCGCAAAATGCGAGGTATTTTCTTAACGGCAATTACAGGGATTATTGCAGGTTTGCTGTTACTCATATTTGGTTATCAATCAAAATATGTATTGCTCGCAGGCCTAGGTATTTTCTTTATTGCATTTAATGTGATGGAAGCATTATTGCCATCGTGGTTATCAAAATGTGCGCCAATCCAGTCAAAAGCGACTGCTATGGGTGTAAATGCCAGTAGTCAGTTTTTAGGTGCTTTTTTTGGGGGCACACTTGGTGGACAACTATTGATGTTACATAATACTGCGATGGGATGGAGTGTCTTAGCAGGGATTGCTATAATATGGTTGCTAATTAGTTTTGGTTTAGCTCAGCCGCGGTATTTGTCATCTATTGTGTTGCCATTACCGCAAGTGCAACAGGTGAATGAGTGGACCACACAGCTATTGGCAATTCGTGGTATTGAAGAAGTTGTGGTGATGCCTGACCAGCAAGTTGCTTATATTAAAGTCGATAAACAGTCACTTGATGAGGCTGCGCGACGTGATTTAACGCAGTTGTTCGGTAAAGAGGTAGCCATTTAAGCATAACTCTTATAAAGTAAAACATAGAAATGTATAGGATGAAGACAGCTAATGCGTGGTGTAAATAAGGTTATTTTGGTTGGTACTTTGGGTCGTGATCCTGAAACAAAAACTTTTCCAAATGGGGGCTCGTTGACTCAATTTTCAATCGCGACAAGTGAAGCTTGGACTGATAAAACTTCGGGTGAACGTAAAGAACAAACAGAATGGCACCGTATTGTTTTGCATAACCGTTTAGGGGAAATTGCTCAGCAGTTTTTACGTAAAGGTTCTAAGGTTTATATTGAAGGTTCATTACGTACGCGTCAGTGGACTGATCAAAATGGCCAAGAGCGCTATACAACAGAAATTCGTGGCGAACAGATGCAAATGTTAGATGGTCGTCAACAAGGTGAACAAGGTCTCGCTGGCGGTAATGATTTTAATCAACCGCGTTTTAACGCACCTCAACAAGGTGGCAATGGTTATCAAAATAATAATAACCAAGGTGGTGGTTATAACCAAAATAGTGGTGGCGGCTATGGCAGTAACCCAGCTGGTTTTGGTAATGGTGGAAACAGTAACCCACAATCTGGTGGTTTTGCTCCAAAAGCTCCACAACAGCCTGCGTCTGCACCAGCTGATTTAGACGACGATTTACCGTTCTAATCAAAGTTTCAAAAAAGGCGAGTTTATCTCGCCTTTTTTATTACTCAATTCCAAGCAAACGTAAAAGTGCGGTACCAGCGGCTGCCAAACAAATCACCAATAATAGAGGCACTTTTTTCCAGACCAAGAAAAGCGCTAACCCAACACCAAAAATACGCGCGAAACCGGCGAAATGTTGGCCTTCAAAAAATGTCGTCGTCACGGCAATAGCACACAACAAAACAGTTGTACCATTTGACAATAAAACTTGGTATTTTTCAGAAAAAGTAAACTTGGCACCTAAATGAAAACCAGCAAAACGAATACTATAAGTACCCAGTGCAAGTAGAGCTATACCCAAAATAATGAGTAATTGTTGATTCATTTCTTTCTCCCAAATATTAAGCCAAAAAGAGATATTAAAATTGGAAGTCCTGATGCTAAAAAAGGTGTGGTAATGAGTGCCAAAGTTGATCCAGCAAATGCAGCTTTTCGAGTGGATTTATTCTTTAAAGCAGAAAAAGTAAGAGCAATTAAAATGGCGGGGAAAATTGTATCTAAGCCAAATGTTTTAGGATCTGGAATAGCGGTTCCAATAAAATAACCCGCCATTACACCGAGTGGCCAGCTCAGCATGATGCCTATACCACACAACCAATAAGCAGCTTTTTTCGTTTCAAAATCAGGTTGTGCCATGCCAAACAAAACACTTTCATCGTTCATGATATGGCAACCGAAATAACGCGAATATTTACCTCGGATTAGTTCATTAACTGCAATTCCAAAAGGTAAATGCCGTAAATTGACCAATAGACCTGCAATTGCAGCTGCAATCGGACTACCGCCTACCGCTAAAAAACCAATAAAGATAAATTCAGCAGTTCCTGCAAGTACAAAAATCGATAAGCAAAGTGGAATCCACAGTGGGAGGCCATAGCTCGCGGCAAGAGAACCTAAAGACATTCCGACTACACTGGTTGCCAGACACACAAAGAAAATTGAGCGAGTGGTGTCTTTACTAAGTTTCTTAATGAGAGAGTATGTAGTCATAGCATGATATAACGAACGATTTTCCATTATAATGAATAAGTCTGATTGTTTTGTCAAAATGAACGATCGTTTTTTATATAGAACGGGTGTGTTGAATGTCTCAGCCAATTCAAATTATTGCCAAAGGTTTAACTCGTGAGCGCCAAAGAGTAGGGCTTTCATTGGCAGAGGTTGCTCGTCGTGCAGGTGTCGCCAAATCTACACTTTCACAATTAGAGGCAGGCCAAGGTAACCCAAGTATTGAAACCTTATGGGCGCTTTGTGTTGCACTAAATATTCCATTTGCACGTCTGATGGAAGAGCCTAGCAATCAGGTACAAGTGATTCGTTGCGGCGAGGGTCCAACAGTGAGTTCTGAGATTGCCAATTACAAGGCAATTTTACTGGCGAATTGTCCGCCTCATGCACGTCGAGATGTGTATCTACTCATTGTTGAGCCTGGCGAAGACCGTCTTTCTGAACCCCATCCAGTTGGTTCTGTAGAGCACATTATTGTGGTTGAGGGCAAAGCTTTGGTCGGCTTAATTGATGAAGCTGTTGAGCTCGGTGTTGGAGATTATATTTGTTACCCTGCCGATCAAAAACATATATTTAGAGCCTTAGAAAAGGGTACAAAAGCTTTATTAATTTCTGAACAAAATTAAAGAATTTTAAACTGATTAAATTAAAACTTATTTATTATTTAAAATAAAAACCATTTACCAGCATCCCATACAAAAAGAGCCAATTTTGCGTATAAATTTTGCAATTGGCTCTCTCTTTTATTACAAAAATGGCTCTCGTTTCTTGACTGCCGAAACGACAAATTAAAGCCATTGGAAGTATGCATACGGAAGCGCCGGATAAGCTCAGTGAATTTTCTGTTTTAGGAATTGGGCAGAACGGCTAAATTTTTAGGGGATATTTTTTGGCTTCGGAGGTTTTCCGAGACTAGCCGATATCCTCCATATATTAAGGAAAATGATATGGCAGCTCATCAAAATGGTTCTGAAGCCAATCACTCCCAAAGTTTAAAACATGGACTCAAATCACGGCACCTGACGATGATCTCGATTGCAGGGGTTATTGGTGGTTCTCTATTCGTGGGCTCAGGCAGTATTATTTACAATACGGGACCTGTAGTTTTTCTAACCTATGCTTTGGGTGGTCTACTCGTTTGGTTCATCATGCGTATGTTGGGCGAGATGGCCGTTTTAAACCCTGACAGTGGCTCTTTTTCAACTTATGCAGACCGTGCGATTGGCCGTTGGGCTGGTTTTTCAATCGGCTGGTTGTACTGGTGTACGCTCGCAATGCTTATGGGGTGGGAAGCCTATGTGGCAGGTAAAATTTTAAATAATTGGTTCCCATTTATACCAATCTGGGCCTATATGGTCGTGGTCATTGTTGCTTTGGTCGCAGTCAATTTACAAAACGTGAAAAACTATGGCGAATTTGAGTTTTGGTTTGCGCTCATTAAAGTTATTGCGATTGTTATTTTCCTTGTGATTGGTAGTTTGGCCATCATGCATTTGTGGCCTTGGGGTAATCCAGCTGCTTCTGGTATTAGTAACTTAACCTCTCAAGGCTTTATGCCAAATGGGGGATCATCCGTTATTACCGCTTTGCTTGGGGTCATGTTTGCCTATATTGGTGCTGAAATTGTGACTGTAGCAGCAGCAGAATCAGAAAATCCTTCTAAAGAAATTCGTAAAGCTTCTAACTCGGTGGTTTGGCGAATTATTTTATTCTATGTCGGTTCAATGTTTGTTGCGGTATGTTTAATTCCGCACAACAATGAACTTTTGAAAGATTCGACTTGGGGAACATATAGCGTAACGTTAAGTGCACTTGGGATCCCGGGGGCTCGCCATATTGTGAATTTTGTGGTGTTAACGTCGGTGTGTAGCTGTTTTAACTCAGCACTTTACACGTGTTCACGTATGTTGTTCTCATTAGCTAAACGTGGTGATGCACCGAAAAGTTTTGGTTCTGTGAACAGTAAAAGCAGCCCGTGGGTTGGTGTGATTGTGTCATGCTTTTTCTCTGTGATTGCCGTGATTTTAACTGCAACCAAGAGCATGGATGTTTATGACTTTTTCATGCTAACGACGGGTGCAGCGACATTGTATGTCTATTTGACTATTGCTTATTCTCAACTCCGTATGCGTAAAAAATTAGAAGCAGAAGGCGTCAAAATTGACTTTAAAATGTGGATGTTTCCTTTCCTAACTTATGTGGTGATCTTTGCGATTATTGGTGCAATTCTTACCATGCTCATTGAAGGCACATATTTCAAAGAAGTGATTTACACCACAGCATTGTTCGGCATTATTGTGTTCTTTGGAATATTGTCGGAAAAACTTGGTTGGGGTAAAGATCGTAGAACGACCCATTTAACTCATACTCAAGAAGAAAAGTTAGTTTAATATTTTAGAAACCAAAAGAGCCTCTTTATGAGGCTCTTTTTTATTCAGTATGATGAGATTAAAGAATTAATTCAGGGTTGATACACCTGCTTCACGTAAGCACTGGAGTAGCACACCAAAAGCCATCACCATGTCTTTTTCATTGACGCAGGCAAAGCCCATGAGCAAACCACGTTGCGCGTGTGCATGTGATTGCATGTAATACTGGGAAAGTGGGCGAACTTTGACACCACGTTCAAGTGCAGTGGCTGCAATCGCGACATCATCGCAAGAGTTTGGTAGTTTTAAAACCAGATGTAACCCTGCTGCTTCATCATAATCATGGATAAATTCAGCCCCCAGATAGCGTTTAATCAGGCTCACCAAGTAATCACGCCGTTTGCCATAGAGCAGACGCATACGACGAATATGCGCTTCATAATGGCCTTCACGAATAAATTCAGCTAAAGCTTTTTGTTCGAGCAAATGTCCACCACGATATAGTTCGGCTGCCACAATCCGTAAGGGTGAAAAGAGCGGCTTAGGTACGACTAAATAGCCAATTCTTAAAGATGGATAAATGGTTTTGCTGAATGTTCCCATGTACAGCACAGGTGCATCATTTTCTAGGCCCTGTAAAGAAGGATAAGGTTGGCCCGAGAAACGGAACTCACTGTCGTAATCATCTTCTACAATCCAGCTATTGTGCTGACGGGCAATCTCAATCAATTTGCGTCGACGATCTAGGCTTAAATGTGAACCCAGTGGATATTGGTGTGAGGGAGTGACAAAAATGAGTTTAGGCGGTTTAACTGGATTTTCTTCGGGGATAATGCCTTCGGCATCGACTGGCATTGGTTGAATATCAACACCATTAATACGTAAAGTATTACGCATTCCCCAATAGCCTGGATCTTCAATCCAGATCCGGTCACCAATATCGCTGAGTGCACGTGAAACTAAATCAATCGCTTGGTGAATACCTTCGGTAATAATAATTTGGTCGGCATCGCACTGGACTGAACGGGCAACCAGTAAGTAGTCTGCCAATGCACTTCGAAGTTCAATACATCCGCCCGCGTTGCTATAGATAAGGCGGTTAATGTCTGGCTCACGGCTTAATTTTGCTTGAATACGGCTAAAAATATGATGTGGGAACTCAGTGACATCAGGTGCGCCAGGCACAAATGCACCCCATTGATGTGGAGATGCTGCGGCATAGCCTAATAAATTTGAACCACGCTGTGATAGCGCATAAGAGTTTTGAACATGTGGTTTTGAAACTGTTTTCTTTTCATTTTTTGTATTTAAAAAGCTTTCGGGTAGTTTCTCTGCAACCCATGTGCCGTGTCCTGTACGTGCTTCTAAGTAACCTTCCGCTTGTAGTTGTTCGTAGGCAGTAAGAACTGTATTTCTCGAAACATGAATTTCACTGGCCAAATCCCGTGAAGCGGGCAAACGCGTTTTGGGTTGAACCACTCCATCAATAATGGCAGCGCGTAGACAACGAAAAAGTCGCTGATGGAGTTTACCCTCGATGTCCTGTTGGAGCCGTTGTAACAAATGATCTCCAAGTAAACTACGCAATTGGCTCTCTCCTACAGTTAAAAAATGGCTCTCGTCAGTTGCCGCCAGACGAGCGAAATTACATGCATAGGCAGTTGTTGTAAAGCACCCTGAAAATTAAGCACAGGATGTAAAAAACCAAAGCTGCAACTGATGATGAAAATATGAGGGAATCAAATGGATAATCAACATTCTGCACTTAACGCACGTAAACAGCAAGCAACTCCACGTGGTGTAGGCGTGATGTGTCAGTGGTACGCTGAAAAAGCTGAAAATGCCACGCTTTGGGACAAGGAAGGCAACCAATTTATCGACTTTGCTGGTGGTATCGCGGTTTTAAATACAGGCCATCGCCACCCTAAAGTGATTGCAGCGGTAACTGAACAACTCACTAAATTTACGCATACTGCCTATCAAGTAACACCTTATGAGAGCTATGTCGCTTTAGCTGAGCGTATTAATGAACGTGCACCAATTGCAGGACCTGCCAAGTCTGCTTTTTTCACAACAGGTGCAGAAGCAGTTGAAAATGCTGTGAAGATTGCTCGTTGTTACACTGGTCGTCACGGCATTATCACTTTTGGTAATGGTTTCCACGGTCGTTCATTTATGACCATGGCAATGACAGGAAAAACAGCGCCTTACAAACGCGACTTTGGTGTTATGCCAGCAGGTGTGTTCCATGCGCGTTATCCAGTGCCTGCTAAAGGTATTTCGGTTGATGCAGCGATTGAAAGTGTTGAAGATATTTTCAGTGAAGATATTGCACCACATGATGTTGCAGCGATTGTGCTTGAGCCAGTACAAGGTGAAGGTGGTTTCCATGTTGTACCTGCCGAGTTCTTAAAACGGTTACGCGCTATTTGCGATAAGCACGGTATTTTACTTGTGGCTGACGAAGTGCAATCTGGTTTTGCACGTACTGGTAAATTGTTTGCAATGAACCATTACGAGACTAAAGCTGACTTGATCACCATGGCAAAAAGCTTAGGCGGCGGTTTCCCAATTTCGGGTGTCGTTGGCCGTGCAGAAGTGATGGATGCACCTAACCCAGGTGGATTAGGTGGTACTTATGCAGGTAGCCCGATTGCGGTTGCTGCTGCACACGCAGTTATTGATGCGATTGAAGAAGAAAACTTATGCGACCGTGCAAATGAGCTAGGCGCTGAGTTGGTTGTTTCGCTTAAAGACATTCAGCAAGCAACAGGCAATGTAGTGACTGATATTCGTGCATTAGGATCAATGGTTGCAGTAGAACTAGAAACTGCCGAACAAGCAAAAGTTGTACAAAACTATGCAATGGAAAACGGGTTGTTACTTCTGACTTGTGGTAAATACGGTAATGTAATTCGTTTCTTATATCCATTAACCATTCCTGCTGAGCAATTCCGTCAAGGCCTTGATATCCTGAAACAAGGTTTTGCGGCACTCAAGGCGGGTAGTGCAAAAGCAATGGAGCAATCTGCATGATTCAAAATAATTTGCAGTATTTATTAAAACACCCTGATATTTCATTAGAAGCGCCTGCATCAAATGACTATATCGAGGTAAATGATGCTGCTACGGGTGAAACTTTGGCATGGGTAAAAACCTATGACCGCGCAGGGGTTGAAGCCGCAATTAACCGCTCAGCCAAAGCGCAAGCTGCTTGGAAAAAGCAAACTGCCTTGGTTCGTGCTGATGTGTTATTGGCATGGTACAACCTCATGCTTGAGCACAAAGAAAATCTGGCTCAAATTTTAACGGCTGAGCAAGGTAAACCATTGGCAGAAGCACGTGGTGAAATTGGTTATGCAGCATCATTCATTCGTTGGTTTGCTGAGCAAGCCCGCCGTGTTGATGGTGAGGTTTTAACACCGACACTGCCAAATCAACGTCTTTTAGTGATTAAACAAGCGATTGGTGTGACTGCTGCAATTACACCGTGGAACTTCCCAGCTGCCATGATTACGCGTAAAGCGGGTCCGGCAATTGCTGCGGGGTGTTCAATGTTGGTTAAGCCAGCAGAGCAAACACCATTAACTGCCTATGCGCTTGAAGTTTTGGCATTACAAGCAGGCTTACCAGCCGATGTTTTAATTAACATTAGCGGTGATGCGGCTGAAGTGGGCAAAACTTTATGTGAAAGCGATATCGTTCGTAAGCTCAGCTTCACGGGTTCAACACAAGTTGGTCGTATCTTGATGCAACAATGTGCGCCAACCATTAAGAAACTGTCGCTTGAGCTGGGTGGTAATGCACCAGTCGTGGTGTTTGACGATGCCAACCTTGAACAAGCTGTTCAGGGCATTATGGCAAGCAAATATCGCAATAGCGGTCAAACCTGTGTTTGTGCGAACCGTATTTATGTTCAAGACGGTATTTACGATGCGTTGGCAGAGCGTCTGGTTGAAGCGGTGTCTAAGCTTAAAGTCGGTGATGGACGCCAAGAAGGTTCAACTCAAGGGCCTTTAATTGATGAAGATGCGATTGCAAAAGTTCAGTCTCATATTGCAGATGCAACCGAGAAAGGTGCAACAATTCGTATCGGTGGTCAACGCTCGGCACTTGGTGGCACATTCTTTGAACCAACAGTTTTGACTGGTGTAACACAAGACATGAAAGTGTCGAAAGAAGAAACATTTGGTCCACTTGCACCGCTATTCCGCTTTAAAACTGAAGATGAAGCAGTAGCAATGGCGAACGATACCGAGTTTGGTTTAGCTGCTTATTTGTTTACACAAAGCACAGCTCGTCAATGGCGAGTGGGTGAAGCACTTGAGTACGGTATGGTCGGCATTAACACGGGTGCGATTTCAAATGAAGTCGCTCCGTTTGGTGGCGTAAAACAGTCAGGTCTAGGCCGTGAAGGTTCAAAATTCGGCATTGAAGAATATGTCGAAATGAAATACCTCTGCGTAGACTTATCTGAGTAAGGAACAACGCGGGTTCGTTTTGTTCTGAACGAAAACATGCAGTTATGCTGTATGTGATGTTTCACAAAAACCGGTCATGCCCATTCATGACCGGTTTTTTTTAAATAAGATTTCGAATTCGGACTTAGCGTGCTGAGTCTAAAACTTCGCTATTTTTAATCACTTCTTGAGCTTTGGTATAGCTTTCAATCAGTAGCTGGTAGGCAGGGAAAATTTGAGTATAAACTTGTGCCCATTCAAGCGCGTCATCTCGATTCCATGTTTTTTGAATTTCAGAAGCAACTGCTGCTGTATCCATAGGAACTACACCAGCTTGCACAACACGTGCTAACGTAATTTCTTCCGCCATTTTGCTATAAGTTCCTGAAGCATCAACCACTGCAAAAACTTTATATCCTTCTGCAACTGCACTAATAGCTGGGAAAGCCATACAAACGCTGGTAATTGTCCCAGCAATAATAAGAGTCTTACGGCCAGTCGCTTTTACTGCAGCTACAAATTCAGGATTGTCCCATGCATTGATTTCACCTTTACGGGCAACATATTGTGCATGAGGTGCATTTGCGTGAATTTCTGGAATAAGGGGACCATTTGGACCTTGTGGAACAGAAGCGGTTGTAATTACCGGAATATTCGACAAGCTTGCGATTTTAGCTAATGCTGCTGCACGGGCACGTAATTCGGTCATTGGCATGTCTGCTACAGTTTGAAATAGACCACTTTGATGATCGATCAAAAGCATGACTGAATCATCTGGATCGATGACTGGGCGTTGACCATTGAAATTTGCTGGAGTTGTCATTGTTATATGCTCTCTTTGATGAGTGTGTAATTCATATTACAAATAGGATAAAGGGTGAAAAATATCTAAAATAGAAATCATTGTCATATACAGAAAACAATATGGTATGTTTTATATTCAGCTTGCTGAAATGCACTGTAATTAATATGTGATATGTCAGGATTACAAAATGAAAGACTTAAATGACCTCTTTTTTTTCGTAAAGATTATTGATTGCGGTGGTTTTTCGGCTGCGAGTCACGAGTTGATGGTGACCAAGTCTTTATTAAGCCGACGTATGGCAGAGCTAGAGAATCGGCTTGGCGTGAAGTTACTCAATAGAACAACTCGCCAAGTCTCGATTACTGAGGTAGGCAAGATTTACTATCAGCACTGTAAGGCAATGCTGATTGAAGCAGAGGCAGCAGAAGAGGCGATTGAATATTTAACATCGGAACCACGTGGCCTAATTAAATTGTCTTGTCCCACAAACTTACTGCACATTAATGTAAGTGAAATGCTTAACGAGTTTCTGGCACTTTATCCTAAAATTAAACTACATGTAGAAGCGACAAACCGAAGAGTCGACCTGATTGATGAAAGATTTGATTTGGCCATTCGAATCCGTCCTTTGCCTTTACCTGATAGTGATTCTATTGTTCGTGAGCTGGCTCTGGCACGACAGTTTGTTGTTGCTAGTCCTAACTTAACCAGTCGATATTTTTCAATCTCACGACCTGAGCAATTAGCCGATTGGCCTATTTTGATGATGGAGTCTTTTGCACCTGAATATACATGGCATCTCGATTCGCAAGATAAGCAAAAAGTCACAGTAAAATGTCACCCTCGGTTCACCACTACGGATTTAACCGCTTTAAAAAATGCCACATTACAAGGATTAGGGGTAGCAAAATTACCAGAACTTGTGGTCTATGAAGATCTCGCTAAAGGAACACTCGTGAACGTATTGCCTGAATGGCAATTTCCTCCTGAAATGATTCATTTGGTGTATACAAGCAGGCGTGGATTGTTGCCTTCAGTAAAGTTGCTCATTGATTTTCTTGTAGAAAAGTTTAAAGAACTTAAAAAGAATGCATCTGTTCTTTATTAAAAGAAGTATTCAATGCATTATGAAAATGAATAACCTTGATTACTTTCAGGCAAACGTCGCAATTCATCAATCAGCGTTTCAATGAGTTTTTCAACCACAAGACGCTGGCCTTTTCTGGACACATAAACCAGTTGTAGCATGCCAATATTTGACTTCCAGTCAGGCAGAATATGAATAAGTTTGCCTTTACGAATTTCAGATTCAACGGTTAAAAAGGGAAGGTCCGCGATTCCTAGGCCGTCCATAACGGCATAGTAAACACCTGCTAAGTCATTACTTTTTATTCGTGGTTGATAAGGCACATCAACCGATTCGCCATTGCGTGTGTTACATAAATGCCAGACATGATTTTGCTTTTGAGTACCCAGGCTAATACTTGGAAAGTCCTGTAATTCTGAATAATTTTGGATTACTCGACCTTGGAGCAATTCAGGCGCGGCTACCAGACAATGATCGGTTTTAATCACATCACGAACAATAAGATTTGAGTCTTCATTGGGTTCGAAATTGGTCCGAATGGCAAGGTCGATGTCATCATGCAAAATATCTACTCGACGGCTTGTAAGTTCGAGTGATATTTCAACTTTAGGATAGGTTTTTAAAAACTGATTTAAAATTTTTCTAATTTGAAAATGCATCATCAAAGGTGGGCAACTCACTTTTACCAACCCTTGAGGTTCACTTTTTTGCTTTAATAAAACGTTTTCTGCACATTCAACTTGAGCAATAACTTTGCAGCATTCCTCGTAAAACTCTTGCCCTAAATCGGTCACTTTAAAATGGCGGGTTGTCCTTTGAATCAGGCTCACATTAAATTTATTTTCAAGGTCAATAATGCGTCTGCTGAGCTTTGACTTGCTAATATTTTCGGCTTCACTGGCCGCACTAAAGCCGCCGTGTTTTACGACCAAATAGAAATAATAAAAATCATCAAAAGAGCTTATCAATTTCAGATCAATCCATTTAAATGCAAGATTAGAATGCTTAAGCATTCTAATCTTGGTCATGTCATTATTTTTGCGATGTATTAAAGCTATAGCTGGTCATCAGGTTGCGATAATCAGGAATATGATTTGAGAATAATGCACCTAAACCTTCTACATCATTACGCCAGTCACGATGTAATTCACATGCCATCCCGAACCAAGTCATAAGTTGTGCTCCTGCTTTTGACATACGATCCCAAGCAGCATCACGTGTTAATTCATTGAAAGTACCAGAAGCATCGGTAATCACAAATACTTCAAAGCCTTCTGCTAACGCAGCTAAAGCAGGGAATGCCACACAAACTTCGGTTACCACACCCGCAATAATCAGTTGTTTTTTACCTGTTGCTTTGACAGCTTTTACGAAGTCTTCATTGTCCCATGCATTGATTTGGCCTGGGCGTGGAATAAAAGGCGCATCTGGGAAAAGTTCTTTTAACTCTGGAACTAAAGGACCATTTGGACCATTTTCAAAACTGGTCGTTAAAATAGTAGGTAAATTAAAATATTTTGCAGCATCTGCAAGTGCTAAAACATTATTTTTAAATTTATCCGGATCGATATCTCGAACTAAAGAAAGTAAACCTGCTTGGTGGTCAACTAAAAGAACTGCAGCATTATTCTTGTCTAAACGCACGTAATCTTGAGCCATTTTTTATTTCCTCATGTTATCAAAATGAATGATGAAAAATTATTAAGTAGGTCATCATTGCCTAAAATTATGCTAGTTGAGTTTTATGTTGTGATTAAGTCTAAAAAATAGGATTAAGAATTTTAAAAATAGGACGATCTTTTAAACTGCGTATCAAATTCTAAGATTGTCTCATAGATGAAATAATGTGTTGCTAATCCTGATCTATAAACTGCAATTATTGAGGCGTAAAATCAATCCCAGTTCAAGAAAATCCTACATATATAGGAGAGATCAGATGAAGAAATTTCTTGGTGCATATCAAAATAACCAGATGCATTGGGTGGGTGATGGTTTCCCTGTATATAACCTGTTCTCTTATGACCGTTTAGGCCAAACCCTAAGCCCATTTTTGCTACTGGATTATGCAGCGCCTTATACCTTCTCACCAACGACTGAGCAACAAGGTGTAGGTTCACATCCCCACCGTGGTTTTGAAACGGTGACAATCGCCTACCAAGGTGAAGTGACGCATAAAGACTCAAGTGGTGGCGGTGGAACCATTAAAACTGGTGATGTGCAATGGATGACTGCTGGTGCAGGAGTGTTACATGAAGAGTTTCATTCTCCTGAGTTTGCAGAGCATGGCGGTCTTTTTGAAATGGTGCAATTATGGGTGAATTTACCTGCCAATTCAAAAATGACCCCTGGAAAATACCAAGCCATTGAAGCTAAAGATATTCCAGACATTGCATTAGACGAGCATGGTAGCCATTTGCGTGTTATTGCAGGTGACTATGCAGATATACAAGGTGCAGCAACTACGTTTAGTCCGTTAAATGTATGGGATGGCAAACTAGTTAAAGGCCAAAAACATACCCTTTATGTACCTGAAGGACATACAACGCTGGTTGTGGTGTTAGAAGGGGCTGTTGTGGTTAATGACTCAAACCGTCTTGAAGGTAAAACTGTTGCGATTCTATCTCGTGAAGGCGTTGAGTTCACCCTAAATGCAGAAGAAGACACCAAGTTTTTAGTGCTAACAGGTCAGCCACTCAATGAGCCGATCGAAGGTTATGGTCCATTTGTAATGAATACCAAAGCCGAGATTATGGAAGCGATTAATGATTTTAACCGTGGAAAATTTGGTTCACTCATGCAAGAAGGATAAATTGCTCTCGAGTAGGCATTAAAGCAAAATAATAAAAAGCCCGCTATCAAGTGTGAATAGCGGGCTTTTTCGCTGTAAAGGTTCTATTTTTATGATGGTTGGCATTGTTGTGTCGGCATTGTTTTGTGTGATTTGCTTCTCATTATTATGGGTCAATGATATCCCAAAAAACAACAGTTGTAAAACGAATGATATAAATATAGTTAAATTATCTTATTTTATTTAAAAGATTTTTTTTAAATTTTTAAAGAATTTAAGGTTTTATGTGCTTCACTACTATTGTAAGGAAATATAAAAAATGAATCGGATGAGAAACTAAATATTTTGTGTATAAATTCATGCAAAAAATAAAAATCTGGTAGTTTTTAATACGGTGTTTTTTTAGGGTATGAGTGATAATCAAAAAAACTCTCAAAGAATGGGACATCATTTTGAATATCGCAATTATTGGCAGTGGAATGGCAGGTCTTGCGGCAGCAAGAATTCTGAAAGATGCAGGGCATACGATCACGATATTTGAAGCACTTCCTGGCAGGGGAATGGACAGCCATAGCATTGAGTTCGATGGTGGAATTATTGATGCGCCATTGCGTGTTATGAACCCGCATTTATGGAAGAACACGCTTAGCCTTGCTGCTCATTTAGGCATTAAAACCTTTCCGGTTCGTACTTATATGTCATGTAGCTGGTTATTTGAAGACCGTACTGAAACATGGTTAACCACATCTCGTAGCCGTATTGGTAATTTCCCGATTATTAATAACCGTAAAGGAATCCAGCAATATGGCTGGCGCTTGGTTAAAGGGATGTTGCAATTAAAAACTGCGATTCATCAGTTCTTTAAATCTAAAAATCAAGATATTACCCTTGCTGAATTTATTAATCAGAACGATATAGAAGAAGTATTCTGGCATGGTGTGGTAATGCCAGTGCTATATACCATTTGTACGTGTAATCCAAAAACAATTGGCGACTGGCCTGCAAAAAATCTACTTGAGTTTTTACGTCACTTAACTGATGGCGACATGCTGTTACGTATGAAAGGTGGTACACCTGCATTTGTAGATAGTCTAATTAAAGATATCGACATCCATAGCGGATCAGCGATTAAGAAAGTTGAATTACAAGGCGAAAAAGTACTGGTTGAAAACAGCCAAGGTGAACAGAATTTATTTGATCGCGTGATTGTTGCAACTCCGACATCTAAGATCGATGAGTTTTTAAACCCTGAACAATTTGCTGAAGATATGAAACTCTTGAAGCAATTCCGTTTTGAGCAAGGCGATCTTGTGATTCATACAGATGCCACAGTAATGCCACCACGCCGTAAAGACTGGTCGGTGCTGAGCTATATGATGGATCGTAAATTTACGCGTCAGCAATTCACCGTGTGGATGAATGCGGTTGAGCCAACACTGGTTGGTAAAAATCCTGTATTCCAGACTTGGCGTCCAGTCACCGATATTGACCCTAAAAAAGTTATTTCAAAAGTGACCTTAACGCGTGCAGTTGTAGACTCGCAAACAATTGCTTTAAATAAAGAATTGCAACAACGTCATTTAGACTTAAACCGTAAAGTATTTTACTGTGGTTCATGGTCATGTGATGGTTTGCCAATTTTAGAGTCAGCAGTAACCTCTGCGATGCACATTGCTGAAATTTTAGGTGCACCTTTACCATTTGTAGGTTTAAAACCTCAGGTTGAAGTTGCTCCTGAGCTCGGTTACTAAAATTGTGAAAACAAAAGTTCGAGCAGCTCTTTCTCGATTGATTCCCCATAAATATGCAATTGATGCATCAAATTTAGGGGATGATGGAGAGCTTGCTTGGACAAATTTGGGTTTGTGGAAAAATACCCAAAACTACCGTGAAGCTTGTTGCCAATTGGCCGACCATTTGGCACAAGCTGTCAATTTAAATTCAAAAGATCATCTATTAGATTTAGGCTGTGGGCAGGGTGCAAGTTTATTGCATTGGTTAAAGTACTATCAGCCAAAAAGCGTAAGTGCGGTCGATTTGCAAGCCGAATGTGTTAATAAAATTCAAAAACTTATTCCAGAGATAAACCAGATTTACAGTGGTTCTTTTTTAAATTTAAAACAATTTGAATTCAAACAATTCTTCGATGTCGTGCTATGTATCGACGCGGCTTATCACAGTCATTTAAATTCATTTCTTGATTCAGTTGTTTCAGTTTTAAATTCAAAAGGACGATTAGGTTTTCATTACCTAATGCGTGCCGATTCATGTCAAAACATGACGGTGTTGCAAGAACAAAAATATCGTTACCTGCTTAAAGCGGCAGACGTGGTTTGGGATAATGTGCCAAACGAGAAAACGCTAAGAAATGCCTTGGAACAACAAGGTTTTGCCAATATTCAAATTGAAGATTTATCCGAGCAAGTATTACTCGGTTTTTCACAATATATTCAAAATCAACAAGAGAGAAATCAAAGCCGAGGGTTGGCAAACTTTAAAATTCAAATGACTGCAAAGTTATGTCGACAACTCTACCAGAACGGATATGTACGTTATATTCAGATAACAGCAATAAAAAAATAGAGTGAACTATGTCAGCCAAATATCAGGGATCGTGTTTGTGTGGAGCTGTAAGTTATCAAAGTGCAGCAGAGCCACGTTATAGCTTTAATTGCCATTGTCGAGATTGCCAGAAGGCAACAGGTTCGGCATATGCGCCAATTGCTTTTTTTCATCAATCTGAATTGAAGGTGAGTGGCGAGCTTAAATATTTTGAGACTTTAGGTTCTTCTGGTCGTTCTATTAAAAGAGCATTTTGCCCGACTTGTGGTTCTCAGCTTTTTGGCTTACCTGAAATTGCCCCTGAAATGATTTCAATACGTGCAGGCACTTTAGATGACCCGAGTCTCTATCAGCCTAGGGCGGAAGTTTTTGTGAGCCAAGCCTATGCTTGGGATACGCTCAACCCAAACCTTAGACATTTTGAAAAAATGATAGAGAAGAAGAAAGAAGGTTAATAAATATAGTCAAAAAATATGATTCCTTTTTCTTTTAACTATCTCTGGATTTTCTTAATTGCTTCCTTAGGGAGTTTCGTTTTTTTTCTATTTGCAGTGGGCATGATTTTTAGTACTAAATTACGCTCTGTGATTAGGAATGGAAATATATTAATTCGACTCATTTTTTTAATGAGCTTTTTATGTGTATTGTTGAATATCGGTTTAGGTATTCTCTCAATCATTATTGATAATAAAATTAAAAAAGATCATGAGGCTTTAAATAAGGTACTTGTAAAAGAAGAAAAAATTTTAGGTATTCAGATGCCTAAAGGTACTCAACTTGAGCTATATCAACCTGATCAGCTTGATTCGTTTAGAAATGTGACGTTCCCTCAACCTATTCAATTCGGAAATTTTCACGTCAATTCTATTAAAATTGCGAGAGGATTTGATCTTGAACTATTCAATGATAGATCTATAACCTTAGAAGGCGATGGCACAGATCTGGTTGAAGGATGGCCATGTAAGGTTTCTGTTTATATAAAAGTTTACCTAGATAAAGATGCCAAAATTAATGGACTGGAATACTGTTCGCTTGCGCATTTAGTTCGGTCGAATCATCTGGAAATTCAGCCAGAAGCTAGTGTCGAGCGTTCAAAAGACCAGAAATATCCAGATGGCTTTGTTTCAAAGGATTACTGGGAAATTAAAAGTGCTTCTATAAAATATAAAAATATTTCGATGAGTTGGGCTGATATCTATTTTGACCACGATAAGAATTTAGTAGGTATTGAAAATGCAAGATTGGGAGAAGATTTAAAATTAGGCAATATTAAGTATCCTAAAGGTACTGAATTCAATTTACTGGTTCGTCCTTTAGCTAAGCAAGAAGCATGGTTATTCATTCCCCCTGAAAAGTTGAACGCAATAGATAAAAATGGAAAAATTTATACCCATCAACAAGCAATTCTCCAAAGCCCAAACGGAGTAGTAAAACAGGTTCTTGATATATCCGACCCTAATCTTATGATGAGAATGATGAATTAATCGGTTTTAATGATGAAAATCTAAAGGTGTAGTTTGTGTATTCGGTATATGACCAAATATATATTCATCTTTAGTCTGGAAAAAAATATCAAAGCTCTTGCTCATTAATTTGTCATGTTGACTTTGTTTTCTAAAAATCTCAGAAAGTTGTTGAATGTAGTAATTTATCCAGTCAGTTTTATCTGAAAAAAAAGAACAACTTCTAAGCCCGGCATAGAGCGATTGTAGATTACTTGCGATCACATCAATATTGGGTTGAAAAAGCCAAATAAGAATTTCGTTGGTTTCTAATGGAGTAGATAAATAATCTTGTTCGGGAGAAAATTTTTCGATTTTATAGAGTTGTGCTCTATGCTCAGTATAGCTTGAACATAATAACTTAGTATTCTCTATTTGATAGAAGCCAGTTCCCATTTCTGCCTCTCTAATAAGTTTAGAAATAAGTAAGCAATTTGGTAACTCTTCTAATGAGGGAATTAGAAGATTTTTGAAAAGATTAACCGCTTGACTGATAACCCGATATTCACCTGTACCTGTAATGATTCCATTCTCCCATAGATGCATCTTTGAGATCTTTTCATGAGAAAATTGAATTATTCCATCTTCTTGCTGGTTAACTTTCTTATTATCTGAAGCAACAATAATGCTATCGTTTAATTGAATAGCAACAATAAAGGTCATGTTTAAATAGTGAGAAAGGTCTAAAATATTAGACTGATTATAGGTTAGTTTTAATAAAATAATAGGTAAATCATGGCTGGTGGTTCACAAATCATTATTAATAAGAATGGTATTACAGTTATTACACCCGCAAAGTTTGAAGTAAAAGCGGGACAGCATATCTTTAAAGGTGGTGCAGAAGTTGGAGTAAACCTGCAAGGTTTACCTGCATATGAAAAATACGATGAAAAGTTTAATTTATTTCTACCTTCTGGCAAACCTTTAACTAATGTGAGTTATAACATTCAATCTAATAATCAGAGCGTTATGGCAACCACTGATATGAAAGGGAAAACTAAAAGGGTTAATACTAAAGAAGCGGAACAACTTGATGTTGATTTAAATTGGTTGAATTTTGAACCTGATGAAAATGACCCTGTGAAATAATTATTTCTTCTCATCATTTAAAAGGATAAATTTTAAAATGGCTGGTTCTCTTGATTGGGCTGGAACTACAAATAATATTGAAAATAGTTGTAAATCAGTAAATTGTGATTGCACTACAGTATGGGAATATTACCAACAGATGGCAATGTCCCTTTTATCTAATAAAAAAGATAATCAAAATTATCGTATAGAACCTGGTTATGAAGCTCGTGCTAGACGAATTGCATCAATTTACGCCCGTATTTATTTGGAAATGTTTCCTTTTACATCGAATCAATCTCTTACCGCATCAACCTATAGCGGGAGATTTTACTGGATGGGGTTAGGTGCTTTTGCATCAAAAACAGTTGCTGCAGTATTTGATCATATTGTGTCTAAGGCAGGGTCTAATGCAGATGCTTTAATTAAATCGATTAGTTCTGATCATTTTAATTTAGATAGGGTTGGCGTTGCAGGTATTCATACTTTTGCAAAAGGCAATTTATGGCTCTATATGGACATTAGCGTCTGGCATTTTGTTTGGGCTAAGTCATCTGCCGATTTTAAAATTTGCGTAGGCAACAGAAATACAAAAACTTATAAAAAAGTTAAAAGCTCTTTGTATAATTTTCCATGGTCTGGGTGTTTAACAAAGATTAATAATCTTAAAGCAACCACAGAGATTCATAATGCATTTGAACAGACTTTACCCAACATAGAAAAAGTTTTTGCGGCGAACGCTTTAAGGCAAGACAAGTTCACCCTCGCTGCTAAAGACTTGTTATATCACTTATTACAAATTGCAAATCAAGAACAGATCAATATCTTACAGAAAATCGTTTGGGATGATCCTATTGTACAAAATGGTGCAGATGTTCAACGTAAGGCTGGAATCCCCAAAGCTGAACTGATTCTTTCAAGTGAATATGATGGAACAATAAAAAAAATACATGCTGTTCGTGGCAATGTTTATTCGTATGAAACTGAATTTGGGAAAAAGATCAAGTCATTACCCGAATCTCCAATCAGCACACCGCCGAGTGGCACCAAAGTTGAGAACCAAGATAGCCGTATGCGTTGGATTAATTTGGCAGCTCAAAAATATCATCGTTTGATGTTGAGTGATGTTGGGCGACCTTATTTAGAAAAAGAGTTACGCACAATTGCTGGTTGGAATACCAGTAAATGGGATGACGGTCTAAGTCAGTTCGATAAATTATTTATTAAAATAGGAAAAGATTCAAATGATGGAAAGGGCGGTTAGTTATATATTCCTAATTTTTATTTTTTTAAATTTACAGGCCTGTCATGCCCAGCAAAAGGAACAAAAAATGTCTTCTCAACCTGAACTCTATACCTTGAATTTTGGTGTAGAGGGTGAAAAAAAGTTTAAATCTTATATGCAAACAGGTGTAGACCAGCAACCAGCTGGGATGTCTTTTTTTGACCTTACGTGGGAACCACCGCATTTAGCAAATATAAAAATAGATTTAGGTGAAAATAGTTTTGTTATCAAGAATGCATTTTTAGCAATGGGAACCCGGATTGACTATGCACAGCAAAATGAAGGTATCCAAATTATTGATGTAACTGCAGGGTTAAATAAAGAAGAGTTTGTTAGTGAAGAGCAGGCTTATATGGCCTATAAGGAGTTATTTGGTCAATTACAAAAAGCAGGGTGGGAACAGTATTTTTTTCCAAGTACTTCTAGAATTGCAAAAAAAGATAATATGAAGTCTATGAGTGAAGATGGCCTTATTATAGACCCTTATAATCTTTTAACGCTTACAGAGTGGAGTAACTTTTTTAATAAAAAACCAACAGTGACAGTACGATTATATACTCATGGTGTATCTTTAGAAATCAGTATAGATAAAACAAAATCAGAAAAAGATAAAAAACAATATATGCTTAGATATTCAATAGAAACAATTAATTACAGTATAAAAAATTCAATTAAAGATGGCTATAAACTGTCAGGTCAGGAACTAAAAACTGCTTTTGATGAAAGAGTGAAATATAATCAAAAACAGAGAGCTAGAGTTGAAAGTCAAGCCAAAAAAGAAGGTTTCCATATTGATGAGTCATATCAGGACCCTGATGTTTGGCAGTATGTAAAATAGTCGGATTATTGAATTTAAATCTATAAAACTAAACTCTGGATTTTCTAATTGATGAAAAAAATAGTTAGTTATTTCTTCTTATTTTTTATTCTTTTAAATTTACAAGGATGTAATGCTGAGAAAAATAATAAAAAAGCATTTTCTCAACCTGAACTTTACTCATTGAATTTTGGTATAGAGGGTGAAAAAAAGTTTAAATCTTATATGCAAACAGGTGTAGACCAGCAACCAGCTGGGATGTCTTTTTTTGACCTTACGTGGGAACCACCGCATTTAGCAAATATAAAAATAGATTTAGGTGAAAATAGCTTTGTTATCAAGAATGCATTTTCAGCAATGGGAACCCGGATTGACTATGCACAGCAAAATGAAGGTATCCAAATTATTGATGTAACTGCAGGATTGAATAAAGAAGAGTTTGTTAGTGAAGAGCAGGCTTATATGGCCTATAAGGAGCTATTTAGTCAATTACAAAAAGCAGGATGGAAACAATACTTTTATCCCTCAGATGCTCGTTTTGATAAAAAAGATAATTTAAAGAGAATTGGAAAAAATAATACTGTAATAGATCCCTATAATCTATTAACTCCAGCCGAATGGAGAGAGCATTTTAAATCTTCTACCTCACTATATTTCAATTTATATAAAAATGGTGTTTTAACTGAACTAAATTTAGAGAAAACTAGTAAAAAAGAGTTAAATGCTGAGAAAAATGAACAGTTTATGTTGAGGTTTTCTATTCAGTCAATTAGATACGTAACAAAAAATTTAATTGAGAATGGATATAAATTAACAGGGACTGAGTTAAAAAGAGCTTACGATGAAATGGTGTTAGTAGATCAAAAGGAAAGAAGCAAAGCTGAAATTAAAGCCAAAAAAGAAGGTTTCCATATTGATGAGTCGTATCAGGACCCTGATGTTTGGCAGTATGTAAAATAGTCGGATTATTGAATTTAAATCTATAAAACTAAACTCTGGATTTTCTAATTGATGAAAAAAATAGTTAGTTATTTCTTCTTATTTTTTATTCTTTTAAATTTACAAGGATGTAATGCTGAGAAAAATAATAAAAAAGCATTTTCTCAACCTGAACTTTACTCATTGAATTTTGGTATAGAAGGTGAAAAAAAGTTTAAATCTTATATGCAAACAGGTGTAGACCAGCAACCAGCTGGGATGTCTTTTTTTGACCTTACATGGGAACCACCGCATTTAGCAAATATAAAAATATATTTAGGTGAAAATAGTTTTGTTATCAAGAATGCATTTTTAGCAATGGGAACCCGGATTGACTATGCACAGCAAAATGAAGGTATCCAAATTATTGATGTGACAGCAGGGTTAAATAAAGAAGAGTTTGTTAGTGAAGAGCAGGCTTATATGGCCTATAAGGAGCTATTTAGTCAATTACAAAAAGCAGGGTGGAAAGCATACTTTTATCCTTCAGATACTCGTTTTGATAAAAAAGATAATCTTAAAGTTATGCAAGAAGATGGAGTTATTATTGATCCTTATAATTTCTTAACTTTAAAACAATGGAAAGAATATTTTGATAGCAAGTCCATAGTGGTAATTAGATTATATACAAATGGTATATTAGCAGAATTAAGTATGTCTAGAACAAAATCTAAAGAAGATAAAAAACAGTATGTATTAAGATTTTCTGTACAAACAATTAGATACGTAACAAAAAACTCAATTGAAAATGGATATAATTTAACAGGGCCTGAGTTAAAAAGAGCTTACGATGAAATGGTGTTAGTAGATCAAAAGGATAGAAAAAAAGCTGAAATTAAAGCTAAAAAAGAAGGTTTTCATATTGATGAGGCATATCAAGACCCAGATGTTTGGCAGTATGTAAAATAGAGATTAAGAAAATACATGATTAGGTTTTCACTACTACAAAGTAGTCGAGATAGCTTGGGATACGCTCAACCCAAACCTTAGATACTTTGAAAAAAATGATAGAGAAGAAAAAAGAAAGTTAAAGCTAATCTGACAAGTCCGTACGCTTTTTCGTACATTCATTCAGGAAATTTGCGTCTTTCTATGATCTCATGAATTGCCTATGATGAACTCATCAGGAACAGGAAGTTCCGAAACGTAAAACAACAATAATAAGTTTAAGCATCAGGATGTGAGGTATTACAGGAAGTGTACCTAGTAACGAAATACGAAAAAAGCCCAACAGGATGTTGGGCTTTTTTCATTTTGTATTAATAAATTTGTTTTCCACCTAAGGTTGCACAATCAACAGGCGTATTCCATTTCACGGCAGTTCCTGTAAGTACAGGACGAACAATACGCCACGGCCAGAAACCAAATCTTTGGCTTTGATGATAATTAATCACCACATCTGCACCGTATTTACGGGCAATCATAGCTAATTTAGGTTTTATTTCTTCAAAACCACCATAGGTTCCTTTTGCGGCTTTAATACGTTTGATTACTTTATAGTGTTCGGCTGAAGGGTTACCCTCAATTAAGCAAACTGGTGTTTGCATTTGGGGTTGAGATGCAGCGTCTTGAGCATGTATTGTTAAAGGTAACCCTAGAAATAAAGCAGGTAAAATAAAACGGAGTTTCATATTTTTCCTTGTTGGTATCATAATGAATTAAAGTTTATAAATAGGTCTTATTAACATGACCTTATTTGGTGGCGCATTATAATCATATCTTTTTCATATTTTTTATTTTAAAACATATTTTTTTAATAAATTAGAAACATAATTTTTTGTCTTTAAAGGCATAAATTGGTTTTTATAACATCATTTTTAAGCTTAGATTTATAATAATTATTTATTAAATTTAAAAACAGAGTTTTGAGAAGAGCTTTTTATCAAAAAGATATTTTTAAAAAATATAATTAATATAGTTTGTTTAAAATTAAAGCGGCAGAAAAAGAAATGGTTGCTGAATTGCAGAACTATGAAAAGTAGTTTGAGGGGTTTAGGGCAATAGATCTGCACTTTATTCTTTTGGTAATAACTATAAATTTTTGAGTATTGCAAAATTTATAGGTAACAAAAAACCCCATAAATCAAATATTCATGAGGTTCAATGATGGTGCCGGCACACGGATTCGAACTGTGGACCTACTGATTACAAGTCAGTTGCTCTACCAACTGAGCTATGCCGGCAACGTGGAGTGAATTTTACAGTTTCTTAAAAAAAATACAAGCCAAAAAATGAGCATTTAAATTTTTTCTATCAATTTTTAAATGCTTGTACGCTTAAGCTTTAGAAATTACTTAAGGCTTCAACACATAAATAAAAGAATCAACACGTTCACCACTATTTAAAGTGACTTGCAAAGGTACTCTTTCATATTCTTCACCTTCAAAATCATCAAGCAATTTCCAATTCGAATCTACGTATTCCGAGTTAAAAATAAAACCTTGAACTTGATTAGCACTATTATCAAGCACAATTCCCGGATAGCCTAAATCTGCGCCCCAACCTTCGTTATGTAAGGTTCCATTTACCCAGCCTTCTGCCCATTGTCCGCCAATATTTTCAAGGATATGAGCGTTAGGTCGGCCTGGGCCTAATGTGCCATAAACAAATAAACTCGACATGTGAGGTTCCTTTAAATTAAAAATTAATGAGCTTTTGCGTGTGAGGTATAAACCGCTAAAAATATTCCAAGTAATGAAAGTACAACGGTTAAACTGACTATGGCGCTCCATCCGCCGTGTAACCAGAACCAACCACCTGCCGAGCCAACAATGCTCGAACCCATATAGTAAAAAAGTAAGTACAGTGAACTGGCGTGGGCTTTAGCTTGTTTGCTTTCAGCACCTACTGAGCTGCTTGTGAGTGAGTGGGTAATGAAGAAACCCGTTGTAATAAATGCAATACCGATAATAATGCCGAAAAGAGAGGTGAGCAGCGTCATGAGACTGCCCACAACCATTAAGGCAAAGCCGCTCATCATCATGGTTTTTTTGCCGAAGCGATCGGCTAGGCCACCTGCTAATGAGGAAGACACCATACCAAAGCTATACGACAAGAAAATAAGGCTAATTTGCGTTTGACTGAGTGAATAAGGTGCTCCACTTAAACGGAAAGTGGCGTAGTTAAACAAAGTGACAAACACACTGGTGAGCAAGAATCCAATGGCAAACAGACGTAGCAATTTGAAATTACTTAAATGGGTACGCCACATTTGTATGTGAAAATCTAAATTCAAACCTTTTTTCTGGACGAAATTACGGGAAGCAGGAAGTAAATTCAAAAAAGCAATCGAGCAAATAAAACAGATTGCCCCAAGTAAGCCTAAAGCAGTGCGCCAAGAAAAATATTCAATCAAAACGCCCATGCCAACACGGCCCATCATTCCACCAAAAGCCGTACCTGCAATATATAAACCCATGGTTTTACCAAGGTATTCAGGTGCGATTTCTTCGGCAATCCAAGCCATGGTGACGGCAGGTACTCCACCGAGTAACAGACCCTCTAGTGCTCGCACTATGAGTAAACTGTGCCAGTTAGGTGTAAACATCGCCACAACATTAAGAATCGCTGCACACAGCATTGAGCTGAAGATCACACCACGACGGCCAATCGCTTGTGAAAAAGCGCTCGATAGTACAATTGAAATCGCTAAAAAGGCGGTCGTTAAAGACAAGGCTAAAGAGCTGCTTGCAGGGCTAATCTGGAAGCTTTGGCTAAACGCTGGCAGAAGCGGCTGTACGCAATAAATCAGAGAAAAACTAGCAAAGCCTACCAAGAATAAAGCGAAACCAGCGTGCTTATAGGCTTTAGTACCTTTGTGAATCCACTCGCGGGAAAGAACAGAAGTTGCTTCAGTGCTTAAGGTACTGGGTGTAGATGAAGAGCTCATATCATAACCATGACAGAAAAGAGGTGCAGCACCTTTCGGCGTGCTTCATCGAGAAAATTCGATAAATTAAAATTAGCAATTTAGATGGTATTTTTCTAATATATTTAACAATAGGTCATGATATGTTTTATATATAGCGATGGAACTCAGACATATACGCTACTTTTTAGCAGTAGCAGAAGAAAAAAACTTTACCAGAGCGGCGCATCGCTTAAACATGAGCCAGCCACCTTTAAGCATGCAAATACGAGACTTAGAAGAAGAGTTAGGTGCAGATTTATTTATTCGTTCTCCGCATGGGGTGGAACTGACTGAAGCTGGGCTTGCCTTTTTAAATGCCATTCAGCCAGTACAGCAGCGTGTAGAAGATGCAGCGAACTTGGTCAAACAAGTGGCAAATGGCGAAGTTGGCCAATTGCGATTAGGTTTTACAGGTACTTCAATGTTGAATCCTCTAATTCCTAAATGCGTTCGCTATTTTCAGCAGCAATATCCTAAAGTGAATTTAAAGCTTGAAGAAGCTAACACTTTGCTGCTTATCGATTTACTGCTTGAAGATCGTTTAGATGTCGTGATTATTCGGCCTCCACGTCATATTCCAGAGAGCTTAATCGTTCAAGAGTTATTGGCTGAACCTTTAATTGCAGCCTTGCCTTCAGAGTCTTTTAAACTAGACGAGTCATCAAAAGAAATTGATTTAGCTTCCTTACGAGAGCTTGATTTTATTGTCTCTCCACCTTCAATTAGTGCAGGACTTTTTGATGCGATCAGACAAGCATGCCAAAACTGTGGCTTTGAACCTAAAATTGGACAAAATGCGCCGCAAATTGTGTCAATTTTATCGTTAGTGTCTGCAAACTTGGGGGTGTCTTTGGTTCCAGAGTCGACCAAACAATTGCAAATACAGGGTGTGGCTTATCGGTCGTTGCAAGCGCCAGTACCTACAGTGGGTTTAGCGCTTGCATATAAAAAACATGCCCCTTCACAAATGGCGATTAATTTTGCCAGTGTGGTGCAAGTGGCTTGCCATCATGCAGAGCAATATAAATGAAATTAGTCAAATTATGATTTAGACGCTCTATTCATTAAAAAGATGCCTGAAATAATGAAAATCGCGCCATATAAAAAAGATAAAGTCGGTTGCTCATGAATGAAGACCCAAGCCATGAGTGCCGCAAAAATTGGCTCAGAAAGCTCAGTCACTTGTACTTTTGCCGCACTCATGTAAGACAAAGCTTTGGTGGTACAGAAAAAGCCAAGAATTGTAGGCAAGACTGCTAAGCCAACCAAACCTAAAATAATATCAGTGTTAAAGTTTATGCTATGAAAGTTGATTAGAAAGGGAACAGCAAGATAAACACTACCAAAAAGTAATAAGTACTTAGTTAGAAATAAACCACCATTTAATCTGAATTTTTTAATTAATACTGAAAATAAACCATATCCAATACCTGCAATAGAAGCATTGAGAAGCATTAATAAACTATTTTCACCTTTCCATGAAATTACACTAATACCCGTTACAGCTAATAATGTTCCAATAATTGAATGAATATAAATACTTTCTTTTAAAACTAATCTGCCAAAAAATAAAGCTGAAATAGCTGCTGAAGCCATTAATACCACGACCACATTGGCCGCAGCGCCGTGGTTGTAGGCAATGGTCTCGAAAAAGAATAGAGAGAAAATCCCTAAAAAAGCACATATCGCAATTTGAGCAAAAACACTGAGCTTGCTCGGAGTGCTACTAATGTATGCAATCTTTTGGCGGACAGGGACTTTAAATAAAAAAACACTTAAAAAGAAAAAGGCAATAATGGTTTTTAAAAAGGCAATATCTTGTGGGTTTAAACCACTATGCATGAGTAATTTACTAATCACACCAATAGAGGCATTGAGTGCAGCTGCACAGAGCGCAAATAGGGTTCCGATAATTAAATTATTCACTTTTATAATACTTCCATATATTTAGCCAAAGGATTCTACATTATTTTTTGTAATAATATAGCCCTGTTAAATTCCTTCTTTTCCATGAAGTGTAAGTTATTTAAATTTTGTTGGTGGTGAATATTAATTGGAATTAATTTTTTTGTTTAAACAATATTGTTGCTTAATTGTTAATTAAAATTATTGCTTTTATTTTTGATTAATAATACTTATTTTAGTTAGAAATTCTAAAAAATAATATTTTGTTGACATTTTATAAAATATATTTAAACATAATATTTGCTTGTTTTAAGTTTAATTAATAACAATCTTAATTCTAGCTAAATAAGTATTTAATACTTGGATAATAATTTAAATATAACGGAGATAAAACGTGTTTTTTTCACAGGAAAGTCTGAAAAAATTAGAAAGTGCGGTTGATCATGCTATGCATAGCGAGTTTAAAAAAGATGAAATTATGCATAAATTTCATAATGAAGACTGGTTCGATGAAAAATATTATAAACGACATATTTTAGAGTGCGTTATTCGCATTCATATGAATAATGAGTTAGATGCAAATGCTGTACGCGTTGCTGCAATCAATAATATCTCTGCTGCAAAACAGCTTTCATATTATTTATATGATGAATTTGGACACGATGAAATGTTTGGTCAAGACTTGACTAAATATGGATATTCTTCAGATCAGATTATTTCAAAAAATGCATTTCCTGAAACATGGAAACTGATGGGGTATTTAAACTTTTGTGTAGAGAAATTTGGTGCATTGCCAGCAGTCGTTTGGGACTGGTTCCTCGAATATTATGGCGACAAATTTAATAATTTTATTACGCAAAAAGCGGGTGTTCATATGGGGAATCAGGCTGTATCGGGTGCAGCTTCGCATGTTGCATTTGATGAAGCTGAAGACCATAGCGGCATGATGACAGATATGCTTTCTTCTGTAATTAAAACACAAGAAGACTTTGATCTTGCAATTAAGCATATCAATAGCTTTGTTCCGATGGTGGGAGAGTATTTTCAGGCTGTGCGTGCTGAAACCCTTTCATAGCAATGGAATTAGAATATGCCAATGGTGAATGTTCGCATTAAAGAGCATATTTTCATTGCTGATTCTGAGCAGCCTCTTATCAATGCAGTGCCTGATAGCACAGTGATGAAAGGCTGTTTAAAAGGTGTGTGCCGAGTTTGTCGATGTAAGCTAAAAGGTGGAGTCGTATATGAATCGGGAAACCAAGTTGCCATAGATAAAGAGTTCTTGCCTTGTATTAGCTATGCTCAGAGCGATGTTGAAATCGCACCATCGGTTAATAATTTTAGTGTGGCTCAATTAATAACTCGAAATTTTCTTTCTGAAAATATTGTTGAGCTCACATTTAAAATTAAAAGGACCTTCTTTAGTTCTAAAGCAATTGTAAATATCAAACACCCATCAGAATCTTTAATTCGAAGTTACTCTGTGGTTTCACTGGGTGTGAAAAATTATGATTTTTTTGTTTTGCACATAAAATTAAGACCAAATGGAATATTTTCTAACTTATTTCAAAAGCTAGCGATTGGTGACCAATTAGAATACAACCTGAATAATCATATAGAACCTGAATACGAGAAGGCCATATCTACGCTTAATATTGTAAGCGGTGGAAGTGGTATGGGTGCTGCACTTACTCGGGGATTGGATCTCATCCGAAAAAATCCTATTTCTAAAGTGAATATCTATGCGATTAATCGGTCAGTTTTAAGTCATTATCATCAACATTGCGTCAATGTTTTTCGAGAGCAGGTTGAAGCTGAGGTCAATATTATAAATATCCCGTTTTGTACGTGGACGAATAATGGATTTGATTTTTCAAATTATTTGGACTCTCACGAGTTAACAGTGGGTGTCGGTTCTACCCCAATAATTAATAAAATTTTAAATCAGCCTCTGTGTGAGTTGGAAAGTTTTGGTCCCTAACGGAGACTGTAACAATGACTGTAGTAGTTATAGAACCTATTTCTTCGGGCATCACTTATTTAAATGCCGCTCAAGAATTAGGTATAGATTTATATGTTTTTTCTACTAACGAAGGAGAGTGCAGCATTGATGGAACAATGCGACAAAAAGCAAAAGAGATAATAAAAATAGATACCAGTGATTTTCATAGCCAGCTCTCTAAAATTAATGAGTTAAAGACAGTAAGAGCGATATTACCGGGGGTTGAATATGCTGTACCTATGGCAGCACAACTAGGCAATTCATTTGCCAAAAACTCTCTTGAATATACGACAGCTCAAACGGTTCGAAATAAATTCAAATTTCGTGACAAGCTAACCAAGTCAGGCTTAAGCGATATTAAATATGCCTTGATTTCACAGGGTAAAGAGATCTGCTTACCTCAAGATTTTAAGTTTCCTGCTGTAGTGAAGCCGGTTGATATGGCGGGCAGTATGTCTGTTAAAAAAGTTGCAGATTTTGAGGAGCTTTTACGAACAGTTGAAGCGATCTGGAAATCTAAACCGAATGATATTGGCTTCTATGCAAGTGGTGATTTAATTGTTGAAGAATACATTGTAGGGAAGGAATACAGTGTTGAAGGAATTGTTCATACAGATGGAAAAATAACCTTCGCTTCACTGACAGAGAAGCTATTAGGCCCAGAACCTTACTTTGTCGAAATTGGGCATATTGTGGGTAATCAATATGACGGTCAATTTTCTGAACACGTTTTTGATTATGCCGCAAAAGTCATTCAAACCTTAGAATTAAACATCGGACCTTTTCACCTAGAACTGAGAGTAACACCTCAGGGGAAAGCAATCGCAATTGAGTTAGCTGCACGTTTACCGGGTGACAATATTGTTGAGTTAATTAAACTGGCGACTAATTTTGATCTCGCACAAGCGGTACTGAGTGAATATCTTGACCTGCCATATTCACCTTCAATAGAGAAAAATATGGTCTCTGCAATTGCCTTTATTCCGCAAGGAAACCACCGTCTTTTTAAAGGTTTTAGTGGGCTAGAGCAACTGTTAGAAGCGCCTGAATGTGTACACCATCACTTCTACTACGAAGCAGACGATGAACTGGCGTGTAACCATGATTGGACCTCGCGATTAGGCTACATCATTCTCCGTTCTGAAAGTGAAGATAAGATCCGTAGTTTAGTCACACATATACATGAGCAGGTGAAAGTCATATGAAACATGTATTAATCATCAATAGATATGACGATGAATTGTCTGACTTTAATAAATATATAGATCACGATGCCGTGCATGTCTCTTATATTTCATTAGTAGACACCATGCGCTATATCACCTCTTCAAACTGTTGCTACATAGCGGGTTTAGAACAATTAAATGAAGAGGATGTATTAAAAGAAGCCGTAAAAATCTATGAAAAAAAGCCAATAGATTATGTTATTGCCATCTCGGAATATGACCTCGATGCTGCGGCTCGCATTCGAACTGAATTGAATATTGTGGGTGCAACAGTTGAAGACAATTTGTTGTGCCGTAACAAGAAAAAAATGAAGGATGCTTTAGCTCATTCTACTGTCCGTTACCCTAAATATGCGGAAGTGTCTTCACAGCAAGACATTGAGAAATTTCTGCTAGAAAGTGGCTCAGCGATTATTTTAAAGCCTCAAGTAGGTGCAGCTTCTGAAGGCGTAATTAAAATCAGTGAATTGCAAGATATCCCGCATTTGTCTTCCTATGAGGGCTATGAAGTAGAGGAATTCATTGAGGGAGATATCTATCACGTCGATGCGATTATTTCTGACAATAAAATGCCTTACTTTAAAGTCTCAAAATATATTAATACCTGTTTAGACTTCAGAAACGGTGCGCCATTAGGTTCAGTCACGATTGATAATTCTGAGTTTATTCAAAAAGTAGAAAGATTTACTTTAAACGTATGTAAATTTTTAAAATTAAAAGATCAGGCGATTCATCTCGAATTTATTGAATCTAAAGGTGAGCTGGTCTTTTTAGAAGTCGGTGGGCGAGTCGGTGGAGGGGAAATTCCGTTCATTACATTACGTAATGAGTCAGTCGATTTATATGAAATGTGGATTAAGGCGGCAATGAATATTCCGCTAGAGCCAGTAAATACGAAAATCACTGGTTTTCTGATGATGCCGAATCCGTATAGTTCTGGCTTTTTATTTAATGGCATTAAAGAATTAGAGAATGAAACGATTACATATCAGTTAATTCAAGAAAGCGGCGACCATAACAATTTTAGTTATGAAAATATTCCTGCAAAAATTCATTTCATGGGAGAGAGCCAAATACAGGTCGAAGATGCGATTAAAAATAGTATGAAAATTTTGCAAAGCGCAATTTGTCAAAATCATCATTCTAGTTTGAGTCTAACGGAGTCTTCTTAGCTGAGTATCTGTAAACCCAGTTTGTTTGTGGTTAGAGTTTAAAAATCAAAAGGCTTGGACTTAAACGTTCAGGCCTTTTTATATGACATGATAAAAGAACCTAAGCTAACCAGCATTGTAATGGACTTTTGTTGCAGAGAATTGTGATTTGTCGAACTAGCTCATATTATATAATTAGTTAATTATTAAAGAATTTTAAAAATGATTAAATCTGTTATTTCAGGTTGCGCGGTTCTGACACTTTCGGCTTTGTCGGTTACTCATGCAGAATTTTCTTTTGCACAAGAGCTACAGCAAAGCTGTAATAAAGTGAAGCAATACGCGAGCTTAGGTAAGAAAAACTACGACCAAAAACAATATAAAAAAGCCCTAGAAAATTTCCAGAATCAAGCCTCTTGGACTGCATTTTGTAAAGCCAATGCAGATGAAACCACCATTAAATTTACTGACCGTGATGTTGAAGTTGCCAATAATAACGTGGGTTTAGCCTATGCAAAACTGGGTCAGCCACTTTGGGCAAGATCGTGGTTTATGCTCGATGACAAATCAAAATCGAGCCAATTTAACCTTAAGCAATTACCTGCACCTAAAGCATCAAATGATTTGTCGGGTGAATATGTGCGTTACTCAGGTTTTGGTGAGTGGGACCACATCACGGTAAGCCGTGAGAAGGGGCAATATGCAATCAGCTATGCTGGTTTATATATGGGCCTTAGAAGTTTAATTTACGGCCCGAACATGGGTGAGTTTGGCACCACAATGCCGAGCAATAAAAAGCAAATAGTCTATAAAGATCAAGACTGCCGCATTCAGCTTGATTTTAAAACCAATGCGAAATTAGGAAATTATATTCAGGTCAAGCAAAATGAGGGTAACTCGGGTTGTGGCTTTGGACACAACGTCTATGCAGACGGAACTTATTTAAAAGTTGAGTCTGGAAAATAACACTAAAAATATAGGGAATTAAATAATGAATATATTTGCACGGTTGCTATTACTTTCTACGATTGCGATTTCTTCTCAAATTTATGCAGAGCCAACGAGCGTATGTAAAGAGGCGAAATTTCAGCAAGCCGATCAGGCTTGGGGCGGACACTATTATTTAAATGGTGTGATGGAAGTCGGTTCGGAACTTTTACTTCAGCCAGACGGTAAGTTTAAATGGATGCTAGCTTATGGCGCTTTAGACCAATATGCAGAAGGCACATGGTGGAAAAATGGCAACTGTATTGGTTTAAAACCAGACTCTAAATTTAAAAAGAATTTAAGTATATTTCCTGAAAGCCTGACGATTTCTGAAAAATCGTTAGACGTAACTTGGAACGATGGACGCCAGCAGGGCAGTTATAGCAAAGACTAAATAAAAAAGTCCGACACTAAGTCGGACTTTTTTACAGCTCATATTTTAATGATTCACCGCAGCAAGTTGCTCAGCGTTATAGCGTGCGCCCATGTTTGGGTATCTCGCAATAATCGCGTCAATTTCTGCCAAATCTACCGCTGTTAAATCAAGGTCTACAGCGCCAGCATTTTCCACAAGTCGCTCGATTTTACGCGTACCCGGAATTGGAATAATGTCTTCACCTTGCGCCAAAATCCAAGCCAAAGCCAGTTGAGCCGCAGTCGCGTTTTTACTTTGAGCAAATTCGCTAAATGCTTGCGCCAAACTTTGGTTATTTTTCCAGTTATCGCCTTGGTAGCGTGGTAACTGGCGACGGAAATCGTTTTCTTCTAGGTTGCCGACATCAAGCGTGTTGGTAATTAAACCACGTGATAGCGGTGAATACGGCACAAGGCTAATGCCTAACTCGCGAATGGTTTGCAAATGGGTTTGCTCAAACTCACGGGTGAGGAGCGAATATTCATGTTGAACCGCTGCAATCGGGTGAATCGCATGCGCTTTACGAATGGTTTCAGCCGAAGCTTCACTTAGGCCTAAGTAGCGAACTTTACCTTGTTGGACTAAGTCAGCCATTGCGCCAATGGTGTCTTCAACTGGAATATTTGGGTCTATGCGGTGCGCATAATACAGATCAATTACGTCTGTATTTAGGCGTTTTAAACTGTTTTCGACCGCAACTTTAATCCACTCTGGAGAACCGTCGATATAAGACTCTAAAGAGTTTTGTGGGTTGAGGTTGTCTTCTTTGTAGCGGAAGCCAAATTTTGTTGCTAAAAATACTTTGTCGCGGTGTTTTTCTAAAACTTTTGAGAGTAAAACTTCATTTGCGCCGTTGCCGTACATGTCGGCGGTGTCCCAAAAGTTAATGCCGAGGTCTAAGGCCTTTTCTAGAGTGGCAATGCTTTGTGTGTCGTCTGAGGCACCATAGGCAAAGCTCATTCCCATGCAACCTAAACCAAGTGCTGATACTTTTTCGCCTGTTTGTCCTAAAGTTCTATATTTCATTTTTCACACTCTTTTTTGCAAAATCACTTGAGTAGAAAAACTATAAAATGCTTTGGCTCAAACTGACGTATAACATTCAAACCAATAATTATAAAATTCAAACAATGTGCTTTTAGGCCACACAGTCTTCGCGGAACTTTTTAGGTGAAAAGCCCGTATTTTTCTTAAAGAAATTGGTGAAATACGCTGAATATTCAAAGCCTAAGCTATAGGCAATTTCAGAAATATTCCAACTGGTGTGCTGCAACAACGCTTTGGCTTCTTGCGTAATGCGCGAGCTAATATGCTCAGAGGTGGTTTTGCCTGTGGCTTCTTTTACGGCTCGGTTTAAATGGTTTACATGCACCGATAAACCATAGGCATAGTCATTTGCCGTTTTGAGTTTAAGCTGAAAATGTGGCGAGTCGATTGGGAACTGACGCTCTAATAATTCAAAGAACAAATGGCAAATGCGAACCGCAGCATTGCTATGTTTTTCAAACTGTTGGGTCGGTTGCATTTTCATGGCTTCATGCACAATCAGGTGCAAATAGTTTCTTAAAACGTTGTATTTGTGAATATAGTCTGAATTTATTTCAGTCATCATCTTTTTGAAAATAAATGAAATTTCATCAACCTGTTGGTCGTTTAAAAAATATAGTGGGTCGCCGTCGACTTTAAACAGCGGTGAGTCTTTTAAAAAGCTTTGTCTTGATTCTTGGTTTACAAACTCTTCGGTAAATAGGCAAAACCAGCCTGCCTGTTCGGGCGAATTAATTTCCCATGCGTAGGGAACCATTGGATTTGAAAACAGTAAAGCAGGGCGGTCTACCCGTATCCAGCGGTTGGCGTAGTGAAGGTCGCCTGTGCCTAAAACCAGTGAAATTTTATAATAATCGCGGCGGCTATAAGGCGTGAGAAACGAGCAGGCATCGCGTTGGAACACGTTAAAATGTCCAAACGAAGTCGATGGAACCGAGTAATCGCTATCTCTGGTTAAAGAAAAGCGGCGATAAAAATCATGTATGGTTTCCATGTCTTTGCCTGCATGCGTTATCAATTTATTTAAAGTTATAAAATTCAAACTTTATTTACTGTAGCTTTTATTTATAGCGTGATCAATCGATTCATTTAAGCAGTTTTGAAAATGAATGATAAATTAACAATGAAAAAACGAGCCAATGGAAATAAAATATTTTATAAATTAATAATATATGAACATTGACACTTAAAATCTTGAGAATTATTCTTTGCCTGCAAACTACTTTAGGGTAGAACGATAAGGGGACACTTTCAAGTGTGCTGGTGCTGTACCCAGTCTGCTAACCTCTTTTCGTTCTGCCACCATTTTTATTATTATCATGATATTTTTAAATTTAAGTTGAAGATCTTTTTAGCTTAAATATCTAATTGAATAAACAACAATAATTATTTAACTAATTTCTATTCAACCTTACATTGACACTCAAAAACGTGCGGATTATCCTTTGCGTGCTGGCCTACATTGCCAGTTAGCTTTTGACAGAGCTGGAACAAAAGGCGCACAACAACGTATTATTCGTTTTGTGCGTTCTCTTAAGTCACGCCTTTATGGTGAGGCTAGGAGGGGCACGCTTGCGTGCGCTGGTTTCCTTTTGTACCAGTCTGTCAACCCTTCTAGTCTTGCCACCATTATTTGACAGTAATTGGTAAGACTCTTCTAAATCAAAAGGAGTCCGCCGTTATGCGTACTATTTCATCTCTCTCATTGGCAACCTTTGCCAAAATCTTTACCTCTATACCCAACTGGTCTTTAAAAAGGTTTAACCGACTTTAGGTCTTAAGCCATAGGTCATTACGACTAAAAAATCATAGCAACAATAAAACCTGAGATAGGCGAGCACACCATTTTTGTGCCGCTTTTGCATGCCTGTTTTTAGCGCTCAATTTAAGAGTGACGGCATTTCTATCTCTTTTACATACAACAAAAAATTATTTTAAACGGTATAAAAATGCCAAATTTAGAAGCTTCATTTAGAGCATTAAGCGTGCTCCACGCAGCAAAAGATTTATTTAATCAAAATGGGTTTTACATCGGGATAGATCGGATTATTGAGGAAGCCAAAATCCCCAAAGCCACTTTTTATAACTATTTTCACTCAAAAGAAAGGCTCATTCAGATGAGCTTAACTTTTCAAATAGATGCCTTAAAACATGAGGTGTTTTCAATTATTCATTCGTACCGTGAACTCATGGCATTCGATAAACTCAAGAAAATTTATCTCTTACATGTAAACTTAGATGGCTTTTATCGGTTGCCATTTAAAGCTATTTTTGAAATTGAAAAGATTTATCCAGCAGCATATAAACTCGTGATTGACTACCGAAACTGGTTCATTAAAGAAATTCATAAACTGCTTTTAACCGTAAAGCCTGCCTCTACAGTTGAAGATGCGCACATGTTTTTGTTTGTGATTGATGGGGCCATGGTTCAGCTTTTGGGAACCAATAACACCGATGAAAGGGATGTATTACTTGAATACTTTTTAAGTCGGGTTTGATAGGGGGAAAGGCCTGACGGGAGTTGGGCTTTTGGAGAAAAGAATGTTTCTAAATTAAAGACGGCGAAACTCGTTTTTGCTTAAGAGTAGAATAAATGGTAAAACACAAAGGATATTAATTCCTATTTTTCAATAAAATTTATTAAATATGAACACAAAAACTCCTTGTATTAAATCAAATAAATTAAGTGAACTAAATAATTGTAATGTATGGCTAAAAATGGAATCTTCACAGCCAACAGGTTCTTTTAAGCAAAGAAGTATTGGTAATGCTTGTCAGCAATATGCAAAAAGAGGTGCAAAAAAATTTATTAGTTCTTCTGGGGGTAATGCTGGGATTTCAGCTGCTTACATGGGAAATAAATTAAGTATTCCTGTAACGGTTGTTGTTCCTGAAACAACTTCATCACAAGCCATAAATCTCATGCAGCAAGAAAATGCAGAAGTCATTGTTCATGGGAAATCTTGGGTTGAAGCCAATGATCTCGCTCTAACTTATGTAAATTCGGAAGCTGTATACATTCATCCTTTTGATGACCAATATTTATGGGACGGTGTTGCTCATATTATTGATGAAGTAATTTCAGATGGGGTAAGACCAGATGCAGTTATTTTATCTGTTGGCGGTGGAAGTCTACTTTCAGGAGTTAGCCAAGGTTTAATAAAGAATTTACTTAATATTCCTATCTATGCTGTAGAAACAGAGGGAACAGCTTCTCTAAATACTTCTATAAAGACTGGTCAGCATGCGAAGTTGGATGAAGTAACTGGAATTGCCACAACACTCGCTGCTAAACAAGTATGTGAAAATGCTTTTAGAGTTTCGCAGGCTGAACAGGTTATTAGTTTGACTGTTTCTGATGAAGAAGCTCTAGCAGCTTGTTTTAATTTTTTAGATGATCATAGAACATTAGTTGAGCCAGCTTGCGGTGCGACTTTATCAGCCTTATACAATAAAAAATTATCCTTTTCTCCAATTGATAATGTTTTAGTTATTGTATGTGGTGGGGCAACAGTCACTTTGGAACAGCTGTTCAAATATTCGAAAGATTTAGAATTAGAAATATGAAATTTCTAATGTATTTTAGAGTAGATGCAAAATTCTAATGAAGCGCAAATTAATATTTATTTTTTCAATTGTTTTTATTTCTGGATTATTACTGTCTGCTTGTCAGCCAACATCAGAACATAATGAGAATTTGAGTCTGAATCAGCAGGCCTACACTTTGCATATGGGTGAACAAGGTATTCAAGATTTTTTAAAGTATAGTGATGGCGATGTCGACAATCACCCAGCTGGCGTTAGCTTTAGAGAACTTCAATTTTCACTTCTTCATTTAGGAAAATTAAAAATAGAGAATGGTGCTAATAGTTTATTAATCGAGCATGTTTTTTCTGTATTAGGTACTCAATACGATAAAAATGAAGGGATTCAAGTTTTAGATATTGATGCCGGACTAACAAAAGAAGAGTTCGCTACCCCAGAGCAGATATATCAAAGCTATGTAGCTTTAATGAAACGTATTAATCAGGCTGGCTGGAAAAACTATTTCTTCACCGATGCTCCGCGTATCGCTAAAGAAGATAATATTAAACATCTATCGAAAAGTCGTGATGTCATTGATCCAAGTTATATTTTTAGTTTTGAAGAGTGGAAAAATATAATAAACAATAGCCCTACAAAATCATTGGGTTATAGATTGTACGCTAATGGGGTTATTTTAGATATAAGTTTAAAAAGAACAGCTAAGAATGAGCAGAATGAAGAACAATATATGCTTAGATTTAGCTCCCAGAGTGTTCGCTACAACGAAAGAGATTCAATTACTGACTCTGATAAAATGACACCTAGTGAATTCGAGCAAGCGTTTAAAAAGAGATTAACTGAAAATAAAAAATATAGGGAAAAGGAAGAGATAAAAGCTAAGGCTGAAGGCTATCATATCGATGAAGAATATACAGATCCTGATGTTTGGCCATATGTTAAATAATTAATTTCTAATTTTAAAATAATGAAAAGGCTTAAATTTAAGCCTTTTCGAATAACTCTAATTTTACTGCTCACTCAAAACCAACTGTTTAATTTTAACTGCCTTCTCGAAGTGATCTAGCTTATGCAACATAATCCACCAATGGGCTGCTTCCATAAGTAGCTCAGGGTTATCATTCTTATTTTTAAAAAAAGCGTAAAAAGATAGACCGACATTGTCTCCCTTTTTTTCAATTTTATCGTCGCATCCCTTAATAAAAATTTCTCTTAATTCATTTCTCATATTTAGTATCACTTCAAGTCTATAAAACTAAGACGGCTTATTGTGCTCGCCCCAAGCACACATCATATCTAACAAAGGAATTAAAGACTGTCCTCTTTCTGAAAGCCGATACTCAACTTTTGGTGGAATTTGAGGGTATTCCTTACGATGAATCAGTCCATCTCTTTCCAATTCTTTAAGTGTATTGCTAAGTGTTCTAAACGAAATATTGCCAATGCAGCGTTGCAGTTCATTAAAACGCATGACGGTTTTTCCATAAAGCCAATACATAATAATCATCTTATATTTGCCATTAATCAAAGAAAGGGTGTAGCCAAAACCCGTGTCTTCTAATGGTGTATATGTTGGAATGCAGTCATCCATTTTTAAAATCCATACTATCTTTTAGTATAGTATATAACATAAATTACCGTACTTATATTTAGGAAAGCATACTTCTATAATCGATTTATCTACATTTCGATAAGCGTGTTTTCATAATGAAAAAGACATTAGTCATTGTTACCCATCCTCACATAGACCAGTCTGTTGTAAATAAAAGATGGATCGAGGAATTAGAAAAACATCCTGATCAATTTACGGTTCACCAAATTTATCAAGCTTATCCAGACGGGGTGATTGATGTCGCAACAGAACAAGCGCTTGTAGAAGAACATGAAAATTTAGTCTTCCAATTTCCAGTGTATTGGTTTAACTGTCCGCCGCTTTTGAAACAATGGCTTGATGATGTTTTGGCGTATGGATGGGCTTACGGTTCAGAAGGCGACAAGCTCAAAAATAAAAAGTTTATGTTGGCTTTGTCTGCTGGTGGCCAAGAACAAGTTTATTCAGAAAATGGAGAGTATCAAATTTCTTTGGAGAAGATTTTTACCCCATTTGAACTCACTGCTTTATATGTAGGAGCAGTTTACCAACCACTTCATGCATTTTATGGTTTAGACACAAACCCGTCAGAAGACGACGTTATTCCGACTCACCAAGACATAGATAATAATGCGATTCAGTATGTTCAGAAGTTGTTAGCGTTGTCTGAGTAATTTTTAAGGTAGGAAGGCCTAAGCGTAAGGGTTTGGGTCTTTTCAAAGTAGAAAATATTTATCCCATCTTTATAATTTTTGATAAATCATTTGCAAAAATCAAATTTGTCTATAAGTTGAAAATACAATAATACGTCTTTGGAAAAATTATGAATATCGCGCCTTTTCCATTTCAAATTACAAACTGGGAAGAAATTGAAGTCACTGAATATAGCGGTGAAACTGGAAAAGCTTACTGGAAAACTCAATTTTTTGGTGAAGAAACAAATAAAATTAGGGTAAGACTTGTGGAGTACTCAGCAAATTACTTAGCGGACCATTGGTGTGAAAAAGGGCACATATTATTTTGCCTAGAAGGTGCGTTGGAAAGTAGATTGAAAGACGGACGAATATTTACTTTAACTTCAGGCATGAGTTATCAAGTAGGAGATAATTCAGAGCCACATCAGTCTTTTAGCCTGAATGGTGCGAAATTACTTATAGTTGATTAGAGTGATTTTATTTAGATTCAATAAAAAGCGTGCAATAAAAAAGACCCAAATCTAAACGATTTAGGCCTTTTTTCAATTCTGGCGGTGAGAGAGGGATTCGAACCCTCGATACGCGCAAACGTATACACACTTTCCAGGCGTGCTCCTTAAGCCACTCGGACACCTCACCAAGGTGTGCGATAGTAACTAAAAAAAAGCAATATGCCAAGTTGTAGTCAAACAGATTTGCAGAAAAACTTTCTAGCTAATGATAATATTGCGGCATATATCGTTCTATTTTGAAGACAACATATGCAAAGCACTGCAAAAAAAGCTGCATTGCCAGTGATGACACTGGCAGCCTTAGGGGTGGTCTTTGGAGACATTGGAACAAGTCCATTGTATGCCATACGTGAGTGTTTCAGAACGGGGCATATGCCAATTAGCGAAGCATCTGTTTTAGGTATATTGTCACTGATTTTTTGGTGTATGAATTTAAGTATCAGCTATAAATATGTTTCCGTAATTATGCGTGCCGATAACAATGGTGAAGGGGGGATCATATCGCTGTTGGCGTTAAATCTTCGCTCTTCGGTCTTTTCAGATAAAAATAAGATCTATCTCATTGCCCTTGGTTTTATTGGCGCATCCTTATTTTTTGGCGATGGAATCATTACACCTGCAATTTCTGTACTCTCTGCGATTGAAGGTTTGAGTTTAATTACACCTGCTTTAGATCAATGGCTGGTTCCAATTGCATTAGGAATTTTAACCGCACTGTTTATGGTACAGCGACATGGTACAGCGACAATGGGGAAATTCTTTGGTCCAATTACCTTACTTTGGTTTATTTCTATCGGCTTGATTGGTCTGTGGAGTATTATCCAAACGCCATATGTATTGATGATGATTAATCCTTACTGGGCACTGAATTTCGTATTTGAACAACCAGCCATTGCATTTATCACCATGGGTGCTGTTGTACTGACGATGACAGGTGGTGAGGCGCTATATGCTGATATGGGGCACTTTGGACGTATGCCAATTAAATTGGCATGGTTCATTATTGTATTGCCATGTCTATTGTTGAATTATGCGGGTCAAGGCGCATTGTTATTGCGTAATCCTCAAGCGATTGAAAATCCATTCTATATCTTAGTTCCAGAATGGGCTTTGTTCCCAATGATTGGATTAGCCACAGCCGCGGCAGTGATTGCCTCACAAGCCGTGATTACAGGTGTATTTTCAGTTGCTAATCAGGCAATTCAATTGCGTTATTTACCTCGATTGACAGTTCACCATACATCAGACGTAGAGCAAGGGCAGATTTATTTACCTTTTATTAATTGGGTATTATTTATTTCTGTCGTGATTCTGATTTTACTTTTTGAAAGTAGTGCAGAGCTTGCTAGTGCATATGGTGTCGCGGTTACCATGACCATGTTATGCGGTACGATTTTAATCTCAACATTGGCCTATGGGGTTTGGCGTTGGGCGTGGTGGAAAGTCGCATTATTTACTATTCCATTCTTATTCCTTGATTTAGTTTTTGTTGCATCAACATCGCTTAAAATTTTAGCTGGTGGATGGGTGCCAATTTTAATTGGTGTCGTGGTTTATACGATTTTGATGACATGGAAACGTGGGCGTGAAATCGTATATAACCGTATGGAAACCAATGCATTACCGATCGAGTTATTCATAAAAAGCATTGGGATGAGTAAAGAGACACATTTTGTTCCCGGTGAAGCAATCTTTTTAACAGGTACTCCAAATATAGTTCCACATGCAATGTTGCATAATATTAAACATAATAAAGTGCTGCATAATCGTAATGTGATGCTCACGGTATATACGCAAGATATTCCTTATGTAGCTGAGGCTGACCGCTTAAAAATAGAGAAACTTGATGATCATTTCTATCGCATCTTTGTTTACTATGGTTTTAAGGATCAACCGAATATTCCAAATGCTTTGGAACAAGCTTATAAAGAGTTAGATTTTGAATTTGATATGATGCAAATGAGTTTCTTTATTTCAAGAGACCGTATTGTGCATACAGTGGGTGATGGTATGTCTCCATGGAGAGAGAAACTGTTTATCTCTATGCAGCGCAATACCAGTCCAGTGAGTGACTTCTACCAAATTCCAACCAACCGTGTGGTTGAGTTAGGTAGTCAAATCGAAATATAAAAATTCATGAAATAAAAAAACCAAGACACATGTCTTGGTTTTTTTATGGCTCTGTTTATTGAGCTTGAACAGGTGCATCTGCTGGCAAAGGACCATCTTTTGCCATTGGGTCTGCCGACTGAGTTGGATCCGCCGGAGGTGGTGTCATATTTTGGTCTTGTGGCGCTGGAGACGCTTGATTTGGTGCAGGAGCATCCATTGGTGCAGCCGGAGGTGCCATTTCACCGCCTGCTGGAGGCGCTGGTGGAACATCTGCCGGAATAGGAGCACCTGTAGGCGCTGCATTTGTTGGTGCAGCAGAAACTTGCTGTACTTGTCCGCTATTAACTAAGTCACTAATAGAGCCGGGTTGGCCATTTACAGTTGTTGTAACTTTTACTTTAGACAAACTTTCTAAAGTATCTCCTGGCTGGACTGCTGGTTCAGCCAAAGCGGCCATACTACATAATCCCGTGATTACGCCAATACCAATAATCTTTGAATGGATCATTAAGTGGACTCCGTTTATATTTTTATCCAAATTTGTGGAGCTAACCATGTCATAAGCAATCAGTGCTTTTCAATGAAAGATACGCAATTGACGTAATTCAATAGCCAAAGCCTCTAAGAAGCCCAACAAATTGTTACGTATAGTGGAGTAGAGTTACAAAAAATATGACTATGTTTTAACCATTTGAAAGATAAGAGATATACTTAAAAAAGCAGGATTGTTAAGCTGCGGGTGGACAGTGGTATTGATATAAACATGGCAACTAAAAAACGTAGTAAGGGTACAAACCAATTTTCTATAAGTGGACATTTCGGCAAGATTATTCTTGCTTGTATTGCGGCCGGAAGCTTTGCAATTGCTTTTGGTAGTGAAAAAATTTCGCAGTGGTTTTCGCCTTTAAGTACCAATTCAACTTGTCTTAATCAGTTTTATCGTGAAGTACCACCCGCTTTAAATAAAGAAAGCTTAAAAAAAGACAGTTATCCGCTGTGCTTTAATGGCTTTAATGTCTTGTATTCAGGCATTTCTAAAACGCCGTTATGGTCGGCTGAACATCTAAGTCCGGAACGTTTAAGTGTCAAAATTAAGCGTGAAGATAGTTTTCATGAAGAAACCCGTATTGATCTAAAGCACCGTTCACTGTTAAGTGACTATCGTGGCTCAGGTTATGACCGTGGTCATATGGCACCGAATGGCGATATGCCAAATAAAAACTCACAGTCTGATAGCTTCTCGTTGAGTAACATGGTGCCGCAAGCCCCTAAAAATAATCAGGAAGTCTGGCGTAAACTTGAAGAAGCCACACGTGCCCTTGCCACTAAGCAGAAACAAGATGTATATGTGGTTACAGGCCCTGTTTTTGAGGGTAAACGTCTTAAAACTATTGGAAAGGGTGTAATTGTTCCAACCGCCGTTTATAAAGCGGTATATATACCAAAAACAGGTGCTATTGGGGCTTACTACGCACCCAACAATAATTCTCTGCAAGTGAGAGTGGTGAGTGTTTGCTACCTTGAAGAACGATTAGGCGTTAACCTGTTCCCGCAGTTAACTGAGCAGCAAAAGCGTAATGTCTATCGTCTACCTTTAACGGTCACATCGGTTAAGCCAAATCAGAAGTTAGACTATTTACATTGGGATGGTGAGAGCCAATGTGAACAGGACTTAAACGCTGATCAAATTAAAGCTTTACAAGATCAGTTTAAAAAGCAAAAAAGTGGCTCGTCAGAACCAATGGAAGCAAAAGTTCCAAGCATTGATGAAGAAACACGCCAAGCGATTGTGAAACAATTGGTTGAAGCCTTGGTGAACTATTTCTTGCAAATCTTGAAGTAAGCAGCTTTTTTGATTGTTATTGCAACACAGTAATTGTTTAAAATAGAATCCATAGACAGATCTGTCTATGGATTCTATTTTAATAAGGACAATAACAATGTTTGCTTCGATGTTTCTTTTTTCATTTGCAATGTCTATTACCCCCGGTCCCGTAAATACCGTAATTTTATCAACCAGTTTAAATCATGGTTTAAAAAGGTCGCTTCCTTACATTTCAGGCGCGACCATTGGCTTTACCTTACTTTTGATTTTTATGGCATTTGGGCTTCAGAGTTTATTAACTCAATTTCCTGTGGTATTAAAAATTCTTGCGATTTGTGGCATCTTATTTGTTTGTTATATCGGTATAAAAATTATTCTTTCTGCTGCCAACATTTCCATTTCAAATGCTCCTGTAGAGCATATTATTATCCCCAATTTTAAAGATGGCTTCTTGTTACAGTGGCTTAACCCCAAGGCTTGGCTAGCGTGCGTGTCTGGCATTACCATGTTTACAAGCATTGAAAACCCACAGTCGTTGCCCATCTTTATCATTATTTATTTCTTCACTTGTTATGCATGTTTGTTCTTTTGGGGACTATGTGGCGATAAATTTTCGGTGGTACTGAATCATGGCAACCGTTTGAAATATTTTAATATCTTGATGGGAGCATTCTTAATTTTATCAGCACTTTTAATTTTGATTGATTTTTTTTAAATTGGTCGTATTACACTGTGAACATATAACAACGAGACAACACCTATGTTTAAGCCATTTGAAAAGGGTACAGAGTCTTCTTCAATTGAAGATTTAACATTAGAAAATGATGTCGATTGCGTCAGCATTTATGGCAACTTGCAAATTACTAAAGACAAAGTCGGTTTAGAACAAGCGAAGGCATTACAGAGCTTTTTAAACGATGTAGTTGCGGCTTTGGAAAAAGAAGAATTGCCTGAGAAAATTGAACGTCCAGCTGAACAAGAAATTAATAATCCGTTTTTATAATTTATGCATTCTATGTCTTATATTTAGCATGGCCGTGCTGCCATACAGTCTTTAATACCACGTTAGGTCTTATTGAGTTTGTATAGACATTTCTTACTTTTGAAAGCCCAAAAGTAAACAAAAGGCTTTGTTGATCAGAGGGTACATCCATGTACCCCTGCTCAACAGGTGACATCCATGTCACCCACCGCGATAGTAGATTGAGTCTAAGAAAAGTTAATCCTTATCCCCAGCAACCACTTTATAAATAATCGCCCCAATCACAGCACCTAAAATTGGAGCCACCCAGAACAACCATAATTGACTTAAAGCCGCAGTTTCAGCAAAGAATGCAACGCCTGTACTACGTGCAGGGTTCACCGAAGTGTTGGTTACTGGAATACTGATTAAGTGAATAAGCGTTAAGCCTAAACCAATTGCGATAGGAGCGAAGCCAGCAGGCGCTCGACGGTCAGTTGCACCTAAAATAATGATTAAGAAGAAAGCAGTAAGTACCACTTCAATTAAGAAAGCAGAACCTAAGCCAAATTTATTTGGTGATAAATCACCAAAACCATTTGAAGCAAAACCACCAACGCCGCTAAAGCCAGCTTGACCTTGAGCAATAATGTAAAGAACAAATGCAGCAGCGGTCGCACCAACCACTTGTGCAACAATATATGGAATTAAATCTTTAACATCGAAGCGGCCGCCGACCCAAAGGCCAACACTTACCGCGGGATTAAAATGTCCACCTGAGATATGCCCTAGAGCATAAGCACCTGTCAGTACGGTTAAACCGAAGGCAAGGGCTACACCTGCAAAGCCAATACCAAGTTCGGGGAAAGCTGCGGCTAACACTGCGCTACCACAACCACCAAAGACAAGCCAAAATGTACCTAGAAACTCAGCAAAATATTTATTCATTATGATTACTCATCTATTCGTCTATTTTAATTAATGTGAATTACGTCACACAAATTTGAAGCATGTGACTATATGAAATTTTTGTTTTCAGTGTTGTTTTAATCAAGAAAAGAATTGTAAGTTTTGGTAGGTTAATTATTGTTCAAAAAATAATCTCGCCATTGTTGGGGTGTTTGACCTGTCCAATGTTTGAAAGCTCTTTGAAAAGCACTTTGCTCTGAATAACAAAGCAAAAGAGCAATCTCTTGTAAGCTTAAATGCGGATCTTTTAAATATTCAGTCGCCAACATAAATCTCACTTGTTGTACTCGCTCCTGAAAGGTGGTGTTTTGCTGCTGCAAATGTCGTTGTAGCTGTCTAATAGATAGGCTTAAAGAATTTGCGATTGATTCGATTTGATATTGGTTTTTTTGTAGGCCCGTTAAAATGGCATATTGAAGACGTTGATCTATTTGAGTCGAACTGGGTAATTTGTCTAATAGTGCTTGTGCTTGCTGAACAAGTAACTGTTGTAATGTATGGTCTGCGCTACTTAAGGGCTTTTTAATTTCAGTAAGAGGAATTAACAGTTCGGTACGTGGTTGATTAAACTTAACCCGACATTGAAAATATTTTTCATAGACCATCATATTTTTAGGTGCAGAATTTAAAAAATGCACCTCATGTAAATGTACATCTTGATGTGACATGAAAAGCCGTAAAAATTGGACGACTAAGGCAATCGCAATTTCATCGGTCAACTGGGTCGGATGAAGCTCGGTTGCTTCCCAACGAATAGAAGCATATTGCCCATGTAGTTCAATAGCTAAAGGGCTACCGTCATAGATCAGGCGATGAAAATCATAATAACGAGTTAATGCTTCACCTAAGTTGTCACAAGATAAAGCAAGGTAGGCAATAATCCCTAAGTGTTTAGGCTGTACATATTTTGCAATTTCGAGGCCTAATGCGGGCTTCGGATCTAGCTGATAAATGACTTCTAATAAATCACGCCAAACCACATAGTCAAAGCGTTCCAGATTTTGAATTTTTTCTAATTGCTCAGGAACTGCTAACTGATTGGCCACACAATAAGCTTTTAACAGGTGTCCCAATCCTCCATAGACAGAACCTGTGTAATTTTTTAGTTGTGGCATCCCTGACCACCTCTTTCTTGTCGTGATTTGTCAATCAAACCATAAATTCTGGTCAATACATAGCATATCGAATTTTATATTCTGAATAAAAAGAAAAAGGAGTTAGGCGATGTTAAAAGGGTTTATTGCTGGAATTGCGGTGGCTAACGCATTTGAATGGGTCGCTCATAAATATATTTTGCATGGGGTACATCGTGCTGGACAACCGAGATATAGCCCTGTGCCAAAAAGTATGGAGTCGCATTGGGCACATCATCGTGAAGTACGCAAACAGCAATTTCATGATGATTGTTATGTGGAAGGTGTTGGAAACTGGCGGACTAAAAATGAGTTAATTTCACTAGCGGTGGTGGCAACTGTTTCAAGCGCAATTTTCTATCCATTTTCAAAAGGTATGGCACTTGCAGCTTGGTACAGTGCCGGTAATTATTATTATATTCATCGCCGTGCACATCTGGAGCCTGAATGGGCGAAGCGTAAAATTCCGTGGCATTACGACCACCACATGAACTCTAATCAAGATGCCAACTGGTGTGTGACCAAGCCTTGGTTTGATTATGTCATGGGAACCCGCGTTGTTTCTTCGGCAGATTTAAAAGAACAAAATCCTTTGGGCATAAGGTTACCAGCAGCGCTCGCTCAACCATTGTCTCAAGCAATAGAAAAAATATTTCCTGCAAAATGGGTCGAGAAAAAAGAAAAACCTAAACTCATCGGTGATGTGAATGTTGTAGACGGTGCTGCATAAAAAAAGGGGCATATCGCCCCTTTAAATATCAATATGCTTATAAGCGCATTTCAATGCCTTGTTCAGCCAAATATTGTTTAGCTTCTGGAATGGTATATTGGCCAAAGTGGAAAATACTTGCTGCCAATACTGCATCGGCACCACCTTGTAAAATACCATCTGCAAGGTGTTGTAAGTTACCTACACCGCCAGATGCAATCGTTGGAATGGTAACGCGGTCATTAATAGCGCGCATTAAAGCAATATCGTAACCCGCTTTAGTACCGTCGGCATCCATACTGGTAATGAGTAACTCACCCGCACCATAGTCAGCCATTTTTACAGCCCATTCAATCGCATCAATACCCGTTGGTTTACGTCCACCATGGGTAAAGATTTCCCATTTGTTATCACCAGTTTTTTTAGCATCAATTGCAACCACAATACATTGCGCGCCAAAGTGCTGTGAAGCTTCTTGAACAAATTCTGGGTTAAATACGGCAGCTGAGTTAATACTCACTTTATCTGCCCCTGCATTTAATAACGCACGAATATCTTCAACTTTACGTACACCACCACCAACAGTTAATGGCACAAATACAGTCTCTGCCATACGTTCAACAGTACGGTAAGTAGTATCACGTCCATGATGTGTAGCGGTAATATCTAAAAAGGTAATTTCGTCTGCACCTTGTTCGTTATAACGACGTGCCACTTCAACAGGGTCGCCAGCATCACGAATATCGAGGAATTGAACGCCTTTAACTACGCGTCCGTTATCAACGTCTAGGCAAGGAATAATACGTTTAGCAAGCATAGCTTTTTCCAAAAATAATCGCCGTTGGTGAAAGTTCCTACACAGGCGCTACACCTTCATGGAGGGAAGAGGTATTCTATCAAACTTCACAGATGTTTTTTGCAGGTTTTCCATGTCGGTTTATACCACTTTGAGTTTAGATGAAGTTCGCGCCTTTGCTGCACCTTATGGATTAGAGGTGTTGGAGCTGAACCCAATTCAGGGAGGTATTCAAAACACCAATTATTTTTTGGTTGATGTAAACCGTAAGCAATATGTACTCACTGTATTTGAAGAGTTAGATGCGCAAGGGGCAGGCGAACTCATTCCAATTCTTGAACAATTGGGAACGCATGATGTACCAGTGGCTGTGCCGTTAAAACATAGCGGACAAGCGGTTCATGTGATTGCAGAAAAGCCTGCACAGATTGCACCACGTTTAATGGGTCACCATCCCATGCAAACTACAGTTGCACAGGTTGCTGCTATTGCAGACGCACAGGCAAAGCTGCATGTTGCTTTGCAAGATTTTCCGCTTGAGCGTGAATATAGACGTGATCACCAATATTGGACGAGCGTGGCCGAGCAGCTTAAACCAAGCATGACTCCAGAGGACCAAACTTTACTTGAACAGGTCTATCAAGCTTTTAATGCGAAAACAGCACAATATTCAAATCGACCAACAGGTTTTATTCATTCAGATTTGTTCCGCGACAATACTTTGTTTGAAGGCGAACAATTACAAGGTATTCTAGATTTTTACGAGCTAAACCAAGATGAGTTGCTGTTTGATATTGCGATTACCATTAATGATTTTTGTACCGAATATCCAGAGGCACATTTAAATTTAGAAAAAGTAGAAGCTTACTTAGATGCATATCAAAAAGTTCGTGCGCTTACTTCAGATGAACTTGAATGTTTAGATGTATTCTTGGCAATGGCGGCGTGCCGTTTTTGGTCGATGCGTTTGCAAGTTGCTCAAAAAAATAAAGAAGAAGGACGTACAGGCGACGACATTTTGCAAAAAGACCCGCTAGAAATGCGAGCAATGATGCAAGACCGTTTAAGTCATGTAAAAGCATAAAAGGAATAGAGATGCGAGATCAGGGGCGATTAGTCGAATGGTTCGACGAAAAAGGTTATGGCTTTATTCAGCCAGATGATGCTGAAAAAGAGCGAGTCTTTTTGCATATTAAAGATTTTGCGCGCCCCGGACCTCGGCCAATTATTGGCTGTGCACTGGAATATCTGGTTATTCTCGATGAACGAGGTCGCTTTCGTGCCCAGCAGGTGACCTACCTAAAAGCATCTCAAACTCGTAAAACGTCAAAACCTGTAAAAACAGAATCTTCTTTTCAAGCTAAACCCTGGTCTGCCATGCAAATGGGGATCGTCGTTTATTTTATTTTAATGGGCATTATGAGCTTTATCCATACTTTGCCAGCTTATACCCTATTGTTTGTTTTAATGATGAATGTGCTGGGTTATTGGCTCTATTCACAAGATAAGGAAGCTGCACAATTGGGTAATCGCCGTGTGCCTGAACAAACATTGCATATTGTCAGTTTTTTAGGGGGCTGGCCTGCTGCATGGTGGGCACAACAAAAACTGAGACATAAAACACAAAAACAACCCTTTCGTAAGATTTATTTTTGTACCATATTCCTTCATTTACTTTTGATTTTATGGCTAATTTCTCCCTTAAACGTATTGCGGGGCTCATAAAAGTAAATTGTTTTATTAAACTTGAGAGGTATAAAAATGAATAGTTCTATCGACCAAGATTCAAATCGTATTTTAACACTTGTTTTATATGTACTTTATATTGTTGCTATTTTTACTGGTGGCTTACTTGCGGTTATTGCTCTAATTATTAACTACGTAAAACGCTCTGATGTACAAGGTACAATTTTTGCGAGCCACTTTACATGGCAAATCAGAACATTCTGGTGGTATCTCGTTTGGAATATTATTGCGTTTCTGCCGTTTATTTTCTTGTTCTTTACTGGTGAAAATACCGATCTGTTTGCAGGGGTTGCAGTCTCATCGACCGTATTCTGTGTAGGTGTAATTGGCGCTGCGTGGATCTGGATTGTATATCGTGCAATTCGCGGCTTGATTGCTTTAAATGATAACCGTCCGATGTATCAACCTTAATAGATAAAAAAGAGAGCATTTCGCTCTCTTTTTTATTCTTGAATTCTTTCGACTTTTTTGGTCGGCAACTTAATTTTTAACTCACTCACTAAAACACCTAATACAACTAAAGCACCACCCAATAGGGCTATGACTGGTAAACGCTCACCAGCAATTCGACCAATAATGCCCGCCCAAACAGGTTCTCCTGCATAAATAATTGCAGCACGTGAAGGATCAACTACGCGTTGAGCCCAGTTCATCACAAATTGAATGAGTGCGCTGGCTAAGCCTAATGCAACGGCAATCAGTACCAGAGACCATGAAAATGCTGGAATCGAATGTTCACCGACCACAGGCATAATGGCAAAAGAAAGTAGAGAGGCGACGCCGAGTTGAATGATTGTGACACGGCGTAAATTTACTTTTCCAGCAAAGTAGCTAATAAAAATAATCTCTAAAGCAATCGCAAATGCACCAAGCACTGTTAAAAGCTGCCCAAAACTTAATGAAATTTGCTTAAAACCATTACCTGTCAACAAAACAAGACCAGCAAAAGCTAGAGCTGCTCCAACCCAAGTCATAATATGTGGAGTTTTTCTAAAGATAAGCCACATTAAAAGAGGGACAAGCGGCACATAAAGTGACGTTAAAAACGCTGATTCACTACTTGGAATGGTTTGCAGGCCAATCGTTTGAGTTCCATAACCTGCCGCAATCACAAGACCAATCGCGCTACCGGCACCTAAATCTTTTAATGTTACGCCTTTCATACTTTTTAATGAAATAAGCAGTAACGTTAAGGCAGCTACTGCAAAGCGGCAGCCCACAAAAAACATAGGTGAAGAAAAATTCAGTGCATATTGCACGGTAAGGAATGTTCCGCCCCAAATAATTGTAATGAGGATAAGAGCTAAATGGGGGGCTTTGCTTGAACTCAGAGAAATTGATGGCATATCTGATCAGGAGGAATTGTGCAATATACTGCACATATTGCAGTATTCCTATGTTTTGTGCAATATATTGCTCATATTTTCTTTGTTACTTATTTTATGATCCAGTCCAGCACCGTTTTACAGCATGTCGGCACAAACATTCGTTCATTACGAGATGAGCAGGGATTAAGCCAACAGGACTTGGCCGATCAAGCGGGTGTAAGCAGACGAACAATCGCAGCTTTGGAAACAGGGCTGGTCAATATTAGCTTGGCTAAACTCGATGCGATTGCGGTAGTGTTGGGCGTAGATTTTAGAACGATTGTGAGTGCACCAGAGCTCAAAGAACAAGCTTTAGTGAATGTACTTGCTTGGCAGGGAGACAAAGAAGAAAGCAAAGCAACTTTACTGGCTTCAGTTCCATCTCGGTCTCAAGTTGAGCTTTGGACATGGTCATTGGCGGTGGGGGAATCTTATATTGCCGAAGCTGATGCAGAAGGGTGGCAAGAACTTATTTACGTATTAGAAGGTGAGCTGACCATACAATTTACCGACAGTACAAAAATCATTGCTGCTGGTTCATCTTTTAGTTTTGCTAGTTCAGTGACTTACACCTATATCAATAGTGGTAATCAAGTCCTTAAGTTTATTCGTAATGTGGTGTATTGATTGCTTAACTCTTAATTTTTTAATAAAAAGAGTCTTTAACAGTTACATCGGCCATCAAGAACTATGCAATGTAAGATAGGCTATTTTAAATAGCTATCAGTGTTATTTAAACAAAAAACACGAATATGAATAAAGAAGGCAAGCTATGATATTTCTTATGTAATGAAATTATTTTTAACCCATTTTAATAGAAAAAAGATACAGAAATGAAGTTTTTATTAAGTTCGCAAGATATTCAAAACTATAAATTTTTATGGCAAGTTTCTAAAGAAAATTATAAGAAACAGAAGGTTAGTATGTTTCTCATGTTTTTATTAGTGATGTTTGCAGCATTCTTTACGACATTATTGCCATACTTGTTAAAAATTATTATTGATTATTCTGCACAGGAATATAATTTTTCACTAGATATTCAGCTCCCATTTAATTTTTTATATCTAATCGTACTTGCATATGCTGCAGCATGGTTAGCGAATGAGTTATGTAATTGGACTAAAAATATTTTTAGTGCTTACTTGATGGTTGATTTCAAAGGTGCATTAATCTTTGCGGGCTTAAAAAATTATTTAAATCTTAAAAAAAATGAACAAGATCAAATTGAGGCTGGAACAGTAATCAGTGATCTTGCAAGAGGAAGTTCTGCTTTTAGTGAGATTAATTTAACATTGCTTCTTCATTTGGGACCAATTATTTTTCAATTAGTGATGATTTTTGCAGTTTTATTTACGACCATTAGCTTAATTTTTAGTATCAGTTTTTTATTGGTCGCTATCGTTATTTTTTTAGTTTCCTTTCATATAAATAAAACAAGTAGTTCACTATTTAATGCCATGTATGAACAAGATAATCTGGTGAATAGTCATTTGATACATCAAATATCCAACTCCTATGAAATTAAAGTAAAAAATGCAGTTCCGTTTCAGTTGTCAAAGTTTAATGAAACACTAAATTTATACATTACAACAGCTAAAGATAGGAACAAAAAAATAGGGCTATTGATGATTTCTCAATTGTTCCTGATCTTTCTATTTTTACTCGTTTTTATGTTATTTACAGTATTTCTTTCAACGGAAAAGCAGCTTACAGCGGGTGCTTTTGTATTGATAAGTACCTATATTATTCAACTCACCAATCCATTTCTGGCGGTTTCCCAAAGCTTGATGCGTTTAAATGGCAACTTTGTCGCCTTAGCAAAATATCGAAAATACTTTAATCTTAATAAAGAAAATTATACGCATTCTATCGTTCAAGATTCCAATATTCTCTTTCAATTTATAAATGCTAAATTTTCACTTGGGAAAAGAGCCGTAGATCATTTTAATTTAAAAATATTAGCCAATAAAACGTATGTAGTGATTGGGCAAACTGGCTTGGGAAAGACTTCTCTCATGAATTATTTAATGGGCGTCTATCAGATTCAATCAGGGCAGCTTTTGTATAAGAATATTGATATTAGTCAAAATTTTTCTAAGCATATTTTTGATGAGGTTGTCTACGTTGCACAGCAACCAGTTATTTTTCCTTATTCTCTTAGAGATAATTTAGTTTATAACTCTCAACATATATATGAGGATTCTTACTTACTTCAGATGCTTGATCAATTTAACCTGTTACATATTTTGAAAAAGCATCAGCTGACACTTGATGATGATTTAACTGAAATCTATAAGAATTTTTCAGGAGGAGAAAAGCAAAGAATTTGCATCCTTCGAGGCCTTTTAGCTCGCCCTCAGCTCATCATTCTAGACGAACCGACTGCAGCTTTAGATGTAGATACTGCAAAAAATATACTTGAATATATTCAGCAAGTCGTTCCATCCGTAATTATGATTACGCATTCACCCTATGCAATGGAACTTGCAGATGAGGTTATCGATTTAGAAAAGTTATTAAGCTAAAGATTATAAAAAAAGAGCCTAAAGCGGCTCTTTTTTTCATCTTAAAAATTAAAGACGATTTTCATCTAACAAAAGCTGAGCTTCACGAAGATTCAGTGAACCTTCATAAATTGCGCGGCCTGTAATCGCACCTAAAATGCCTGGTTGGCCTATTAGGTTGCGAACGTCATCAAGGTTAGTTACGCCACCAGATGCAATTACTGGTAAACCTGAGTATTGAGCTAAGTTTACAGTTTGCTCAACATTTACACCTTGCATCATGCCGTCACGAGCAATGTCTGTGTAAACAATGCTAGATACGCCAGCATCAGCAAAACGTTTTGCTAAATCAGTTGCTTTAACGTCAGTTACATTGGCCCAACCGTCAGTTGCAACCATGCCATTCATGGCATCAATACCCACAATGATGTGGCCTGCAAAGCGTTTACAAGCTTCTTCTACAAATTCAGGCTCTTGAACTGCTTTAGTACCGATAATGACAAAAGTCACGCCAGCTTCTAAATAATGTTCAATTGTTTCTAATGAGCGAATACCACCACCAATTTGAATTGGTAATTCTGGCTGAGCTTTAGCAATTGCTTCAACAATAGGTTTATGAATTGGAGTGCCTGCGAAAGCGCCATTCAAATCGACCAAATGCAAACGACGTGCGCCTTCATTTACCCAATGTTGGGCAGTTGCAACCGGATCATCAGAGAAAACAGTATCGTCTTCCATACGCCCTTGTTTTAAACGCACACATTTACCATCTTTCAGGTCAATTGCAGGAATGATTAGCATGCTTCCGCTCCTTGCTTCATCATGATTATGAAATTTTGCACATCTTAGCAAAGTATTGATCAATCGCTAAGCCTTAGAAAAGACTTTTATAACTTTACGCTTGAAGTGCGGTTTGAATAGTTTGAGAAATGTGAGCGGGTAATAGTTTTTGTTTTCTGAGCTCTAGAAATACTAATAAAGCAGCATATGCATCGGCGGCGGCGTAGCTGATTTGCTGAGAGCTAAGCGGCTTTCGTGCCCAATTTGAAGTTCCAACTTTTTTCGACTTTGCTAGATATTGCCTAAATAATAGCGCAACCGCTTTTTGCACCCCCATTTGCTGTGTAAAACCAAAGTGGCTAAAGCCTTTGGCGAGGTCGACACAACCTTCGAGTTCAATGCCTTTTTTATGAAAAATATACTTATCATTTTTTAGGCCAAAACCGACTTTAATTTGTTTTGGGTTAGATAAAATGGGCTGTAAGAATTTTAAAGTGAATGAATTTACATGAAACAGATATGCTTTTTGTTCAGTCGCTAACTGAATAAGATGTGGACCAGTTGAGACTTCGCCCACCCGAAACGTGGGTTTTGATTCGGAATCAAATCCTAGAAAATGGGCTGCTTTTAATTCATTTTCAATATTTTTACATTGCTCGATATTTTCAATCACCACTATATTTTTGTGGTTAAGATTTTCGAAAGGAGGAAGCTGCTGAATAGAGGCTTTATCAAGGAGGGGAGAGGCTTCGGACATATTTAACAGCATACAAATTGAGCTTATTAGCTTTATATATGAATAAAGCCTAGAGGACTAGGCTTTATGAGTGTCTTTAAAAAACTATTGAGACTGAGACGGCGTACCAATGACAACGCTTTCGCTTTTCTCAACATAACCTTCATAGGTTGGAGCCATAATTGTCGCAATAATTGCAAAAACAAAAGCAAGTGGAATCAGGACAATATAGATCCAGCCTAAAACACGCTCCCAGCCAAGAGTTGGGCGCTGTGGACCATAATCATTAGTGCCCTCTGTACCTTTTGCTGCAAATAGATAAATCATAAAAATAAAGTTTACAGCAGGGATAAGCATCAGTAATGACAGCCATCCCGTATTATTGCGGTCATGTAGGCGGCGAATAGTAAATACAAAGCTGACATAGATACAGGCAATATAAACAATACCTATAACAATCATTCCTGCGGTGGAAAGACCGGATAGATCTTCACTATTTGTTAGCCCAAAAGTGAAAGCGACAATAAGAACTGCGATCACAATTACGAGTGTAAATAAGAGGGTCCATGCAGCATAAGAGAGTCGTCCAAAACGACCACTTGCTTTAAAGGGTGAATCTTGTTGAAGCGGTTGATTTTCAAAAGGTGAATTCATTTTATTTTCCTGATCATTTGGTTTTATATAAAAGTTTGAATCTTCAATATTTTGTTGAATAAAAAATCATTTTATAAATGACTAGATTGTTATTATAAATAAAAAAATAGATCAGGCCATCACGACCTGATCTATTTTAGTTTTAAATGAAATTAAATATTCCATTCCACAAAGTTTTTAAGTAACTGCAAACCAGCAGTGTGGCTTTTCTCTGGGTGGAATTGAGTCGCAAATAAATTCTCTTTGTGAATTGCTGTGCAGAAGTTCACACCATAGTCACAGGTCGCAGCCACAACGCTTTCATCTTTAGGTTCGACATAGTAGCTATGTACAAAGTAAAAACGTGCATCTTGCTCAATGTTGTTCCACATTGGGTGGCTTGGGTCCAGTTGCTGAACCTGATTCCAACCCATATGCGGCACTTTTAAGCCTTCCATTTGAGGGAAGTGTTTTACTACGCCATCAAAAATACCTAGGGCATCTACACCGCCATTTTCTTCTGAGCTTTGTAGTAAGGCTTGCATGCCAACACAAATCGCAAGAACTGGTTTATTAAAAGCAGCTTGACGTACTACTTCATCAATGCCCGCTTCACGCATACCTTGCATACAGTCGCGCATTGCGCCAACACCTGGAAAAACAATTTTGTCGGCTTTTGCAATTAATTTTGGATCATTGGTCACATCGACTGTAGCGCCCACATACTCAAGTGCTTTAGCTGCTGAGTGTAGATTGCCCATGCCATAATCAAGTAACGCGATACGTGTCATTAGAGGCTACCTTTTGTCGATGCAATCGTGTTTTCTGCACGTGGATCAACTTCACATGCCATACGTAAAGCACGAGCTAGCGCTTTGAACACACTTTCAATTTGATGATGGCTATTTTTACCTTTCAAATTATCGATGTGTAAGGTCATAAGCGCATGGTTTACGAAACCTTGGAAAAACTCGGAAAATAAATCGACATCAAATGTACCGATACGCGCACGTGTAAAGGGAATGTCCATGAATAAACCCGGGCGACCAGATAAATCTACAACAACTCGAGATAAGGCTTCGTCTAATGGTGCATAAAAATGACCATAGCGTTTTAAGCCTTTTTTATCGCCTAAAGCTTGTGCAAAAGCTTGTCCAAGCGTGATACCACAGTCTTCTACGGTGTGGTGATCATCAATATCGAGGTCTCCGTCACAATGAATATCGATATCAAATAAGCCATGTCGCTTGATTTGATCAATCATATGGTCTAAAAATGGAACTCCGGTGTTTAGTGTGCCTTGACCAGTACCATCGAGATTTAAACGAACTCGAATTTTGGTTTCATTGGTATTTCTAACCACTTCACTGATACGTTGCGTCATGGACACGTTCCTCAAAAAAACGTCAAAAATGATTGGATGTTAACGACAATTTCGCTGTGACGAATTCGTGACAGCATCATAGTTTGCTCAGGAGGGTTAATCAATGCCTATTACCGTACACGCTTATAGTTCTCTAGATAATTCAGAGATCCGCGATCAGCTTGAGCGACTGTATGATACAAGTCCGGAGTTTGGCGACGGGCACGATGCGATTGAACAACTTGAACAAGATTTACAACAGTATACCACGCTATACACTGCTGAATTTAACACCAAAATTATAGGGGCAATCTGGTCTTCAGGACAAGGTGAAAGCAAAGTACTTGAATATATTGTGGTGCATCCTGCTAACCGGGGTCGTGGGGTAGCAGAGCGCTTGGTTGAAGAAGCTTGCCGTATAGAAGAGTCAAAAGGTGTAAAGATTTTTGAGCCGGGTTGTGGGGCTATTCATCGTTGTTTGGCCCATATTGGTAAATTACATAGCTAAATATCCATGCTAAATAGGTAGGAGTGATTTAAAAATAATCACTTGTTACAAAAAATACGGAAGTGGCTTGACGTGATCATATAAACATTGTTTAATACGCCCACTTCGGCGTGATAGCTCAGTAGGTAGAGCAACGGATTGAAAATCCGTGTGTCCCCAGTTCGATCCTGGGTCTCGCCACCACTATATGTGTTTTCAATCCCTGATCCCATCAGGGATTTTTTTTGAGTATAAAAAATACTCATTTAAATCATAAACTCAGGATAATAGTTGACTATTCTTCTGAGATACGGCTTAATACAGGCCATCGGCGTGATAGCTCAGTAGGTAGAGCAACGGATTGAAAATCCGTGTGTCCCCAGTTCGATCCTGGGTCTCGCCACCATATTCCAAAAAAACCTCATACATAACGTATGAGGTTTTTTTCGCGCTTATGATTTTATTTAAACAATTCATTTTCTTACTTGTGGGTAAAATGAGATTTATCCACAAGCATAGCCATTTATCCCCAAGCTCAGATTATTTTTCTTGTCATGCTAAAGTGATAATAAATAAGGTTCTAATCATGTGAACTATCGCTAATTAAGCGTTTTCCTAAGCACACTGCTTCTACTTCGTCATAGCCGAGCTGTTCATAAAAATTCAGTACATTGAGGTTATCTTTACGCACCAATAATTGAAGTTTTGGGCAACCTCGAGCAATTAGTCGCTTTTCAAGCTGCTGAACAAGCGCTGTGGCTATTCCTAAGCGTTGTTGGTGGGGGTGAACAGCCAAATAATTAATCCAGCCTCTATGGCCGTCGTAGCCGCCCATTAGCGTGCCAATGAGTTGCTCATCTTTAATAGCAACCAAAAATAAATCATCTTGTTGTGAGAGTTTTCTGAAAATATCGGTTTCAGGATTATTCCAAGGACGAGCCAGGCCGCAGCTTTCCCATAAAATGACGACATCTTCCAGATCCGCATTTGCAAATTGACGAATAATAAACATATGGATTTCTACTTTTTGTTTTGATGTGCTGAAAAGATAAAATAAAAATTCGAGCTTGAGCAGTATTTATTAATAATTTAAACAAATAAAAAAGCACCCCCGTAGGAGTGCTTGAATTCAATCAGTTATTTAAGCTGATTTTGCAATTGGTGTTGCTTGAAGCATTTGGCCTGTCTCTTCAAAGTTTGCATGCCAAGACAATGCTTCACGAAGTAAATGAGGAGTATGTCCACCTTTAGCACATGCACGATCAAAGTAATCATTTAATGCATCACGGTAAAGTGGGTGTACACAGTTGTCGATAACAACGCGAGCACGTTCACGAGGTGCTAAACCACGTAAGTCCGCTAAACCTTGTTCTGTCACTAAAATATCAACGTCATGTTCACTGTGGTCAACGTGGCTCACCATTGGCACGATAGAAGAGATATCGCCGCCTTTAGCAATTGATTTAGTCACAAAGATCGCCAAGTGAGCGTTACGAGCGAAGTCACCTGAACCACCAATACCGTTCATCATTTTCGTACCACACACGTGAGTCGAGTTCACGTTACCGTAAATATCAAACTCAAGGGCAGTGTTAATGCCGATAATACCTAAACGGCGAACCAGTTCAGGGTGGTTAGAAATTTCTTGTGGACGAAGTACTAATTTGTCTTTGTAAGCTTCAATATTGCCAAAAACTTTCTCGCCGCATTTTGCAGAAAGCGTAATTGAACTACCAGAAGCAAATTTCATTTTACCTGCATCAATGAGTTCAAAAGTACAGTCTTGTAATACTTCTGAGTACATGATGAGGTCTTCAAAGTCAGAATCTTTTAAGCCAGTTAATACGGCATTGGCAATAGAGCCGATACCTGCTTGTAATGGGCCAAGGCTTTTCGGTAAGCGACCTTCTGCAACTTCTTTATTAAAGAACGCGATCAGGTGGTTTGCAATGCCTTGAGTTTCATCATCTGGCGGAGTTACTGTTGATGGTGAGTCATGAGTATCGTTAAATACAATACCAACAATCTTTGCCGGATCAATTTGGATTGCTGTTGTACCAATACGTTCATCCACTTTTGTTAATGGAATTGGCGTACGTGTTGGGCGATAAGTTGGAATGTAGATATCGTGCAAACCTTCAAAACTTTCGCTTAAAGATGTGTTGATTTCAACAATAACTTTCTCGGCAAAAATAGCAAAACTTGCAGAGTTGCCTACAGAAGTTGTTGGAATAATGCCGCCATCTTCAGTAATTGCAATTGCTTCAATCACTGCAACATCTGGACGTTTAAGCTGTTGGTTACGCATTTGTTCAACAGTTTCAGACAAATGTTGGTCAATAAACATAACTTCGCCGTTGTTAATGGCACGACGTAAAGTGTTGTCCACTTGGAATGGCATACGACGAGATAAAACACCTGCTTCCGTGAGTTGTTTGTCTAAGTCGTTACCTAAGCTGGCACCCGTAATTAACGTGATTTTTAACGGGTTTTTCTTGGCAAGTTCTACAAGTGCTTGTGGAACAGCTTTGGCTTCACCAGCACGAGTAAAACCACTCATACCTACGGTCATTCCATCTTCGATGAATTGCGCAGCTCGTTCAGCACTGATGACCTTGTCATGAAGAGAAGCTAGGCGAATACGACTTAAAGACATTGGACATCCTCAGAATTGTCAAAACATACGGGATTTTAGCTATGAAAAATTGAAAAGTGCATAGGTGTTAGGCTAAGGTCTAATTTTGTAAATAAATGGTGGTATAAATTATATTTATGGTTTTTATTTTATTGATTTTTAATTATTTTATTTAACTTTGAAATGAGGCTTTTAATCACTAACTGGTTAAATTAAAAGCGCTCACTCAAAGTTTGTTTTATTTTTTCTAATGGATTGATTGAACTAGTTTCTTCAGTGACTGGTTTTGGGATGGGTAAAGTAATAATAACTTCTAAACCACCTTGTTCACGGTTATGAATATGAATTTCACCGTGGTGAATATCGACAATACGTTTGACAATGGCCAGTCCAAGTCCACTACCTTGAATTGTTCTTGCTGAATCTCCGCGAACAAACGGTTGCATTAACTCTTCAACTTGATCTGCTGGAATACCTTCACCATGATCGGCAACCGTAATTAAAATATGTTCATTTTCAAGTTTTGCACTGAGTTCTATTGGTTCAGCGCCATAGCGCTTTGCATTGTTAATTAGATTGGCAATCAGCCGTTTTAGAGAAAGGCTGCGTGCAGGAATAATCGGGACATCCTGCATCTCGAATTGAATGTTTAAAGGTTTGAACTGAACAACAAGTTCTTGCAAAAGCATATTGATATTGGTGTCTTTCAACTCTTCATCTGAGCCATCACGCATATAAGATATGAACTGATTAAGAATTGCGTCCATATCATCTACGTCATAGACCAGACCTTCACGTAAAAACTCATCGGGTAACATTTCTGCTGTTAATCGGATGCGTGTTAGAGGAGTTCTTAAATCATGCGAGATTCCAGCCAACATAATACGTCGTTCACGCTCGGTTTGGTCAAGCGTATAAACCATGCGGTTAAAGGCTTGGTTCACCTGACGAATTTCTAAGGGACCGTGATTGGTATCTAAGTAAGGTGCTGTTCCAGCTTTACTATATTCATTGGCAGCATTTTGCAAACGACGTAAAGGACGGTTCATCTGCCTAACTAAAATCAGAATAATAATAGCTGAAAGTAATGGAACACCAACGATCCAACCGATTAATAGCTCAGGGCTATAATTGGCATAGGTTTTTAAAGGCTCACGGACCCAATTCCCGTGCATTTCAGGTGTTTGAATCCAGATACGTGGACTAGGTTTAAACTGGAAGTAAACCGTAACATCCTTAGCCCCAATCTCATTTGCCAGTTTTTGTTCGATCTGATTGGTAAAAAACTCGGCAATAACTTTCTCGCGGACACTTGGATATTCTTTAGGGTTGGTAACATATTCAATACCAACACGATTACGTAACCACGCATCAACATCAACTTCATTTTCGCGATGAAAAATCCGTATATCTGGATTGTTGACGAGCTCAAGTTCAACTGCAAGATAACGAGCGTGTTGTTGAATTTCAGGTAAATAAAGAGTGCGCCAAAAGAACCATAACGACATAAATAAGCTAAAAAACACCACCAGCAGTACCAAAATAGTGGTACGCATGGCAGCAGAACGTGGCTTAATTTTGTCGAGAAAACGTTCCCACCGAGTTCGTTTCCGTTCAGAGTAGGTGGTGTAGTCAGTAAAGTTTTGTGGCGCGATTGGTTCTAAACTCACTCTATCTTATCTCAATCTTATTCCGCACCATCTGGAACAAATACATAACCCACGCCCCATACCGTTTGGATATAACGTGCACGTGCAGGATTATCTTCAATTAAACGACGTAAGCGAGATACTTGAACGTCAATTGAACGTTCCATTGCACCCCATTCACGGCCACGAGCCAAATTCATAAGTTTGTCGCGCGTTAATGGTTCACGTGGGTGTTGTACCAATGCTTTTAATACTGCAAATTCGCCAGTCGTTAAGGTAACGATTTGACCTTCACGTGTCAGTGTGCGGGTAGACAAGTCTAAAGACCATGGACCAAAGCTCACAACTTCAACTTGTTGGCTTGGAGCACCCGGAACTTCACGAACTTGGCGACGCAATACAGCACGAATACGAGCTAAAAGTTCATTTGGATTAAATGGTTTTGGCAAGTAATCATCTGCACCAGCTTCAAGACCTGCAATACGGTCTGAATCGCTACCACGTGCTGTTAACATGATAATAGGCGTATCAATATTTGATTGGCGTAAACGACGGCAAATACTTAAGCCATCTTCAACTGGCAACATAAAGTCGAGTACGATAAGTGAAAATAACTCACGCTGTAATAAACGGTCCATTTGCGAAGCATCGTGGGCAGTTTTTACAACAAAGCCTTTATCTTCCAAAAAACGTTGCAAGAGGGTACGTAAACGCACATCGTCATCGACCACTAAAATACGTTCGACACGATCCGTTTCGTTGTGTACGGTTTCAGGATGTTCAGCAGGTACAACTAAACTCATGATGTACTCCCTTTTAAAGTCATAATTTATATATTATTGGGTCGGTGAGGCTTATTGCCAGCAAGCCCTCAGTATAATGCTGATGTTCTCGTTAAGACTATGTATCAATTTGCTCAAAATTACAATTTTCAAGGTGGTTTGAAACCAAAAAACAACATCTTAAGCCCATAATTTAGCAAAGACTGATCTAAAAAAACAAATACTTAAATATTTGATAATTTTTTAAACATTAAATGTTAATAACTAATTGTTTCAAATAGTTTATTTTAGGTAGATGAACTCGGTTGTTATAGCGCTTTTAATTGTTGTAGTAGGCAAGTAGCTGGGTTTGATAAAAGATGAGACGAATAAAATATTGTTGCAACTCTATCTTTTTAACTTTTCAGGAGTGTATCAATATGATCATTTTCTCATAAATTATAATAAAATTTTTACACCTTCATGACATAAGTTACGCGTTTGTAATTTTATAAAGACTAACGGCAGAAGGCAGCTTTAAAATTTTTAGACTTAAATACCTGTTTTTATGTGCTCTAGTCGCTCTAAAAAGCATAAATATCCAGAGTCAATAAAAAAAAACGTTTTGAATACGCAAACAAGTGTGGATTTTATGGGCTTGGTCTTTATAATCATTGCTTTTAAACTTTATCCTTGTGGGATCAAACACGATGACTGACTTAGTTCAGCAGTTGGCAAGTGAGCTTGCCGTACGTCCAAACCAAGTAGAAGCTGCCATCCGCTTAATTGATGAGGGTGCCAGTGTTCCATTTATTGCCCGTTACCGTAAAGAAGTAACACAAGGTTTAGATGATACGCAGTTACGCCAATTAGATACTCGTTTAGCGTATTTACGTGATTTATATGAGCGCCGTGAAAAAGTCATTCAGTCATTGCAAGAACAAAATAAATTGAATGATGACTTGTTGGCGCGGGTGAATGCAGCCGAAACAAAAAATGCTTTAGAAGAACTTTATGCACCGTATCGCCCTAAGCGTACAAGTAAATCTTTTAAAGCAAAAGAAGCAGGTTTAGGACCAATTGCTGAAAAAATTATTGCAGAACAAGTTGACCCGACAGAAGCATTGGCTGGATTCAGTCATGAAGACTATCCAGATGTTGAAAGTCAGTTAGATGCGATTCAGCATATTCTGATTGATGACTGGGCACAAAATATTTCACTTACTACAGAATTAAAAACAACTTTTGCAAAAACTGCGGTTTTAAAAAGTAATGTTGCATCTGAAGAAAAGAAAGAAGTTGGTAAAAAATTCCGTGATTACTTTGAATTCTCTGAAGGTCTAAACAAATTACCTTCTCATCGTTTATTGGCGATGTTACGTGGTCGTCAAGAAAACGTATTGGGTTTGAAAGTAGATGGTGAAGATGATGCACCATTGGCGCGTATTGAAACTGAATACAACCTTGAGCAAATTCAGCCTCAAGCACGTCAGGACTTCTTAAAGCAAACTGCAAAATTATTCTGGTTAGGCAAGATTCGTCCTCAAATTGAGCATTCATTGCTGACAGAGAAACGTCTTACTGCCGAAGCAGAAGCAATGCAGGTATTTGCTGAAAATCTTCGTCATTTATTATTGTCAGCGCCAGCAGGTAGTCGTACTACTTTAGGTGTTGACCCTGGTATTCGTACAGGTGTGAAACTTGCAGTGATCAGCGATGCAGGTGACGTACTTGCTCACAGCACGATTTATCCATTTGCTCCAAAAGAAGATAAAGAAGGCTCAATTGCTGAACTTGCACGCCTATGTCGTGAATATAATGTAGAGCTCATTGCAATTGGTAATGGTACAGCTAGCCGTGAAACAGAAGCTGTTGTAGCTGAAATGATGGCTGCGAATACTGATCTGAATTTAACACGAATCACTGTAAGTGAAGCGGGTGCATCTGTTTACTCTGCAAGTGAACTTGCTTCAGCAGAACTCCCAGAGCTTGACGTTTCAATTCGTGGAGCAGTTTCTATTGCTCGCCGTTTACAAGATCCACTTGCAGAACTTGTTAAGATTGATCCGAAATCAATTGGTGTGGGTCAATATCAACACGATGTGAACCAGACTGGTTTGGCAAAAACACTTGATGCAGTAGTAGAAGACTGTGTGAATGCTGTAGGCGTTGATGTAAATACCGCTTCACCAGCAATCTTGGCTTATATTGCTGGTTTAAACAAAGCAATTGCTCAACAGATTGTTGAATACCGCAAAGAGCATGGCCGTTTTGATAACCGTCAAGCGTTGAAAAGCGTACCACGTTTAGGCGAGCGTACTTTTGAACAAGCGGCTGGTTTCTTACGTATTCAAAATGGTTCTGAACCTTTGGATGCGTCTTCTGTTCACCCAGAAAGTTATGGTCTTGTTGAGAAAATTGTTGCAGCAAAAGCAACAACTGTTAAAGACATCATCGGTAATACTGAAATCATTCGTCAAGTAAAAGCTGATGAATTTGTTGATGACAAATTTGGTTTACCAACAATTCAAGACGTTTTAGCTGAACTTGAAAAACCGGGTCGTGACCCACGTCCAGAGTTCCGTACTGCTAAATTCCGTGAAGATATTACTGAAGTTGGTCAATTGACAGAAGGCATGCAACTTGAAGGTGTGATCACTAATGTCACAAACTTTGGTGCCTTTGTTGATATCGGTGTGCATCAGGATGGTTTAGTTCATATTTCTGAATTAGCAAATGAATTCGTATCTGATCCACATAAAGTTGTAAAACCGGGCCAGATCGTACAAGTGCGTGTTATGCAGGTTGATGTTGAACGTAACCGCGTGAACTTAAGTATGCGTGCTGAAGGTTCTGCACCTGTAAAAGCTCAGCGTCCACCACGCCGCGAGCAAAATACAGAACAACGTTTTGAGCGTAAACCTCAAGGTAAACGTCCTCAACCGCGTAAAGATCAAGCTGAACGTCCTCAGCGCAGCAAGCAAGATAAACCACAAGAACAAAAGATTGGCGGTTTAGGCGCATTGTTACTACAAGCAGGGATTAAAGGCTCTAAATAAGAGTTTTTAATTGATAAAAAGGCCTCCAATCGGAGGCTTTTTTTATGGGTTAAAAATTATTTTTAACAATTATATAAAAGCAGATAAGAAAAAAATCGCAGTCGTAAAGATGAGGTGAATCTTAAGATCAACAAAAACGTTGTTAAATCTACAATCAACTATACAACGTTATAGCATAACTCAACTTTAATGAGATTCAGTTGTCCGACATCATCAACCCAGCCTTGAAGCAATTAATCACTTTCAGGCTGTAATAGTACAACTTTGCTTATTTCTTTATATTATAAATGGTTGTTTTATGTCGGTTTTAAACCTGAAAAATAGATTTCATTTAAAAGATCTCCTGTCCGGAGTTGTCGTATTCCTTGTAGCATTACCGCTGTGTTTGGGTATCGCTTTAGCCTCAGGAGCTCCCATTATCTCTGGCATTATTGCTGGTATTGTTGGCGGTATTATTGTTGGCTTACTGAGTGGCTCCCACATCAGTGTAGCCGGACCAGCAGCGGGACTAACTGCTGTAATTCTTGTACAGTTAGAACAATTAGGCGGCAATTATGCCGCCTTTTTATTATGTATTATTTTTGCTGGTGTTCTACAAATTCTCTTTGGATTATTCAAATTAGGTTTTTTTGCAAACTTTATTCCAAATAATGTCATTTTGGGATTACTGGCGGCCATTGGTGTCATCCTGATTGCGACACAATTACCTTATCTGTTTGGGCTTTCTGATTTTTCATGGAAACAGGTTTGGACTTCAACGCCAGACGCATTTCTTCAGCGTTTTGATGGAGGCGCTGCACTCATTGGTTTACTCAGTTTATTCTTAATTTTAGCGTGGGATAGCAGTCCACTCAAAAAACTAGCTTTACCTTCTGCTCTGATTGCAGTTGTGTTGGCAGCGGTTTTAAATTTTATTTTGGTGAGTATTGGCTCTCCATGGGCAGTGCAAGTTGATAACCTCATTCAATTGCCGAATATATTGCAAGCACCCGAAAAAGTATTGATTTTCCCTGATTTTAGCTATTTAGCTGAGCCTATGATTTATACAGGAGCAATTACGCTTGCTGTCGTGGCCTCTTTAGAAACATTATTGAATCTGGAAGCGGCAGATAAAATCGATCCTCAAAAACGCTCTTCTCCCCCTAATCGTGAACTCTGGGCACAAGGCACAGGTAATATTATTTCAGGCTTAATTGGTGGAATGCCTGTAACCTCAGTGATTGTGCGTAGTTCAGTGAATGCAAATACAGGCGCGCGTAGTAAATGCTCTACCATTATTCATGGCGTATTATTGCTATTGGCGGTTTTGTTCTTCGTGCCATTAATGAACATGATTCCTTTGTCAGTATTGGCTGCGATCTTAATCGTGACAGGGTTTAAGCTTACTCATCCAAAACTATTTAAACAGCTTTATCAAAAGGGTTGGAAACAGTTTTTACCTTTTATTATTACCTTAGTTGCAATTTTGCAGACCGATCTTTTAATGGGAATTTTAATTGGTCTGTTCACCAGTAGTGCTTTTATTCTTTATGGCAATTTTAATAAGGGAATTCGTGTTTATAGAGAAAAGCGCTTGCACGGCGTAGTTACTCGTATTGAACTTCCGTCACAAGTCACCTTTCTTAATCGTTCTGCACTTATTTCTGCATTAGAACATGTACATAAACATCAACAACTCATTATTGATGCAACTCAATGTGATTCGATTGATCCTGACATCTACCAAGTTATTCAAGATTATCAAAATGAAACTGCCATTAAACGTCAGGTAAACCTTAAACTTGTTGGGTTTAAGCAACACTATCAAGATGTGGACGATGCAGTACTTGATATTGATATTAGTACAAGAGATTTACAACAAAAATTGAGTCCACAGCAAGTCGTGAATTTGCTTAAAGAGGGTAATGAACGTTTTGTAAGAAACGAACGCCTGCAACGCGATATTTATCGTCAAATTCGAGTTACCGCAGATGAAGGACAACACCCGATCGCAGCAGTCCTTGGTTGTATGGACTCACGTGCACCTACAGAAATGATTTTTGATGTGGGTATTGGTGATCTGTTTAGCTTACGAATTGCAGGTAATATTGCAGGTCAAAAAGTATTAGGTTCGCTTGAGTTTGCTTGTCAGGCTAAGGGCTCTAAAGTAATTGTCGTTTTAGGGCATACCGATTGCGGTGCAGTGACGAGCGCATGTCAATTACGCCTAGAACATAAGCAAGTGGCTGACGTGAAGGAAATGCCACATATTCAATATGTGCTTGGGCCTTTAATGCATTCGGTTGATAGTGTATATGACATTATGCAGCCACGTGATCTAAGTAAAGCCTTTATCAATCAGGTGACTGCCATGAATGTTCACTACAACATTCAATACATCATTAACCATAGTAGCGTTTTAAAAGATATGGTTGAGCGAGGTGAGATTACAATTGTAGGCGCAATTTATGATGTAAAAACAGGACATGTTCAGTTTCTTGATGGATAGTATTTTCAGTTAAAAAAAAGCGCCTTAAGTGAGGCGCTTTTTAAATTCTAAACTATATTTTTAGCCAGAAATTACCAGTGTTCACCTGGGAAAATTCGTGCATATGCTTTTTGTGCCCAGTTCAATTTCTCGGTTTCTTGACCTTTTGCTGCATCCGAACTTGGGAATAAGCGAAAGCCAATCGACATAAACATATTGTTGATGCTTGGTGCGACAGAATAAGTCATTGAAGCTAAACGGCCCAAGTTGGTTGCCATACGCTTTGGACGTTTCACAATTGCATAAGCAATTAAGTCAGCAGCCTGCTCAGGTGAAAGTGTTGGTACATATTTATAAATTTTGGTTGGCGCAATCATTGGGGTACGAACCAATGGCATATAAATTGAAGTAATTGCGATTTTATGTGCATGAACTTCGGCCGATAGACAGCGGCTAAATGCATCAAGAGCAGCTTTAGATGCGACATAGGCAGAGAAGCGAGTCGCATTTGCTAACACACCAATCGAGCTAATATTAATAATTTGCCCATCTTGACGTTGAATCATGTGAGGCAAAATATTGAGAACTAAGCGCACTGCGCCAAAATAATTTAACTGCATCGTGCGTTCAAAGTCATGGAAACGGTCATAAGACTCATGTACGGCACGGCGAATAGAACGACCTGCGTTATTAATTAAAATATCAATGTGATCAACCGTTGCTAAAATTTCTTTAGACACTTGATCAATCATATCCATATCGTTGAGATCACATGGGAAAATTGATGCTTTACCACCACGACTTTCGATATCTGCTTTCACTTCTTCCAAAGTTTCTTCAGTACGTGCAACTAATAAGACATGAGCACCCGCATCAGCAAGTTTGTTTGAAATGGTTAAACCGATTCCGCTTGAGGCGCCTGTCACTAAAATGACTTTATCTTGTACCTTTTCCTGGAACAGAGCTTCTAATTTTTTATTCACAGCATTTTACCTAAGTAGGGGCAGGGACTATTTATTCCGGTATGTAATTTTTATTTTTTACAACCGTAGGTTCATCCAGATGAACTCATAAATATTGCTCATATCTTAATAGATGTTTAAAAATTGTCTAGTCTGTAAATATATGAAATTTAACAATTTATTTAGAGTAAAAACTCTAAAATAGTATCTTAATCCATTAATTGATTGTAGTGGTATAGTGCGTAAAAAAGAAAAAAGCCTCTATTTCCAGAGGCTTGTTGAGTAGTTTAAAAATTACACAGCTGAAAGCGCTTGTTCTAAATCGGCGATTAAGTCATCTATATGCTCAATCCCAATTGAAAGACGAACCATATCTTCACTTACACCAGCAGCTTTAAGTTCTTGTTCGTTGAGCTGGCGATGAGTTGTTGTAGCAGGGTGGCAAGCTAAACTTTTTGCATCGCCAATATTTACGAGACGAGTAAACAGTTGTAGGGCATCGATAAAACGAGTACCGCCTTCGAGACCATCTTGCACGCCAAAAGATAAAATTGCAGAAGGTTTACCTTTTACATACTTCTGAGCCAGTTGGTGCTGTGGGTGATCTTTGAGGCCTGCATAATTCACCCATTTTACTTTAGGATGATTTTTTAGATATTCCGCAATTTTTTGAGCATTTTCAGTATGGCGTTCCATCCGAAGGTTTAGCGTTTCTAAACCTTGTAAAATTAAAAATACACTTAATGGGCTAATTGCTGCGCCTGTATTGCGCAATGGAACGACGCGTGCACGGGCAATATATGCAGCTTCACCTAAAGCTTCGACATAATTAACCCCGTGATAACTCGGGTCTGGTGTGTTCAAAACTTTAAAGCGTTCCGGATATTTACCCCAAGGAAATTTACCGCTATCTACAATCGCGCCGCCAATACTATTGCCATGACCACCGATATATTTGGTGAGAGAGTGAATGACAATATCAGCACCATATTCAAAAGGTTTTAATAAGGCAGGGGTCGCAACGGTATTGTCTACAATCACAGGAACCCCATATTCATGGGCAATTTTCGCAATGGCCTCTAAATCAATGATATTCCCAAGTGGATTTCCAATTGACTCAACAAAAACAAGCTTGGTTTTATTATCAATTAAGTTACGCAAGCTTTCGGGTTTCTGGTAATCAAAAAAGCGGACTTCAATTCCTTGTTTCGGTAAGGTGTGAGCAAATAAGTTATAGGTTCCACCATATAAGGTTGAGACAGAAGCAATATTGTCTCCCGCTTCAGTAATCGTCTGAATAGCATAGGTGATTGCTGCCATGCCAGATGCTAAAGCTAAAGCGCCAATTCCGCCTTCTAGTGCTGCAAGACGTTGCTCAAGTACCGCAGTGGTCGGGTTCATAATACGGGTATAAATATTACCCTGAACTTTTAAATCGAAGAGGTCAGCGCCGTGCTGGGTATTATCAAATGCATAAGAAGTGGTTTGGTAAATAGGGACTGCAACAGCTTTTGTGGTTGCTTCGGGTGAATAGCCAGCATGAATTGCTAAGGTTTCATCTTTATAAGTCATGATTACTTCATCTTCGTGAGTTAAATATTGAGCGAGTCTAGCCTAAAACGAATAGAAAAAATTGCTGAAATTCTGGTTTGTTTTGCTTTTTTAGGAATAAAGATAGAAAAATATACGCTGAAATGCTGTATAAATCTTATACATAAACATTTTGCAACTTATTGAAAAAGAAAATTGTTTGATAAATCCGTACGATGGAAATCATAACTTCAAGTCAAAGAGGTTTTCAGCGTATAATACGCGCGATTATTTATCGCTTATTGCGATGTACTGGTTTTTCAATTGAGGAGTCCTGCGTGGCCCAATATATTTATACGATGAACCGAGTGTCTAAGATGGTTCCGCCAAAGCGCGAAATCTTAAAAGACATCTCTTTATCATTTTTCCCGGGTGCCAAAATTGGTGTGCTCGGTTTGAACGGTGCAGGTAAATCTACCTTGCTTCGTATTATGGCGGGCGTAGATAAAGATTTCTCTGGTGAGGCTCGTGCACAACCTGGAATTAAAATCGGCTATTTAGAGCAAGAACCACCGCTTGATCCAACTAAAGACGTTCGTGGTAACGTTGAAGATGGCGTGCGTGAGGCTTTGGATGCTTTAGCTCGTCTTGATCAAGTTTTTGCTGAATATGCTGAGCCTGATGCAGATTTTGATGCACTTGCAAAAGAGCAGGAAAAATTAGAGTCAATTATTCATGCTTGGGATGCACATAACCTAAACAACCAGCTTGAAATTGCTGCGGATGCATTGAATCTTCCAGCTTGGGATGCAGACGTATCATTACTTTCTGGTGGTGAGCGCCGTCGTGTTGCACTTTGCCGTTTATTGCTCTCGAAACCAGATATGTTACTTCTGGACGAACCGACGAACCATTTGGATGCAGAATCTGTAACTTGGTTAGAACGTTTCTTGAAAGATTTCCCTGGCACTATCGTTGCGATTACGCATGATCGTTATTTCTTGGATAACGTGGCTGAGTGGATTCTTGAACTTGACCGTGGTATGGGTATTCCTTATCAAGGGAACTATTCTTCTTGGTTAGAACAAAAGAATGCTCGTTTAGAGCAGGAAAATAAACAAGAAGAATCTTTTGCTAAAGCATTGAAAAAAGAACTTGAATGGGTTCGTTCAAATGCTAAAGGTCAGCAAAAGAAAAACAAAGCGCGTATGGAACGTTTTGAAGAGCTTAACTCTAAAGAATTCCAGCAACGTAATGAAACGTCTGAAATCTATATTCCACCTGGTCCACGTTTGGGTAACAAAGTTGTGGAAGTGGAAGGCATCAGTAAATCATTTGACGGCCGCTTACTGTACCAAAACTTAAGCTTTACTGTACCGCCAACAGCGATTGTTGGTATCGTTGGTCCGAACGGTGCCGGTAAAACGACTTTATTCCGTATGATGACCGGCGAACAGCAACCTGATACAGGTACTGTGACCTTAGGTGAGTCAGTTAAAGTTGCTTATGTTGGTCAGATCCGTGACACTTTAGATAATAATAAAACTGTTTGGGAAGAAGTTTCTGGCGGTTTAGATATCTTAAAAATCGGTGATTACGAAATCGCGTCACGTGCTTATATCGGCCGTTTTAACTTTAAAGGTCAAGATCAGCAAAAACGTGTAGGCGAATTGTCTGGTGGTGAGCGTAACCGTTTACAACTGGCGAAGATCTTACAGTTAGGTGCAAACGTTATCTTACTGGATGAGCCATCAAACGACTTGGATATTGAAACTTTACGTGCGCTTGAGGATGCAATTCTTGTATTCCCAGGTACGGTAATGGTGGTATCGCATGACCGTTGGTTCCTTGACCGTATTGCGACACATATCTTGTCATTTGAAAATGAGCAGCCAGAATTCTATGCAGGTAACTATGCAGAATACGAAGCATATCGCCAGTCACGTTTAGGTGATGACGCTGCTCAAAAACGTACGAAATACAAAAAAATTAGCGGTTAATCTCTGTTAATTTAAAAAACCAGCCTCAGGGCTGGTTTTTTGTTTTATATCTTTATAGAGTTTATTTATTAAAATCACCATGTAAATCTGACCATATTAAAGATGGTGCAATAACAATGACATCAAAGGTCATTGCTAATGGATATAAAACTTTACGAGTAACACGTTTAAATGGGTGCTTTGTGGTGGTTTCAATTTTTTCTTGTAATTCAATTGAGTAAGGGGTTGGGATTTGTTGTTGAATCTTTTGATTATCTGCTTTTTGATAAATCTGTCCTTTAAAGCGGATTATGGTGAAAGGATAAAAAACTTGTTGTTGATTTTCCATAGCCATGAATTGATTTTTAAAACCTAACGTCTTTAAAAGTTCTTTTTGTTTTTCATCTATTTTAGACATAGGGATATTATAACGAATCGTTATTTCTCCATGGAAATGGGTGGAATCATCCATCTCAAGTACAAGAGGTGATGGTGTTTTTATTGTTCTTTGTTCTGCTGGAATGCTTTTGATAATATTTAGAAGGTTTGAACTACCATCTGTCATTAAATAATTATAGTCTTGACCTATAAATACGAGTCCTTGTTCTTGCTGATTTTTAACTGCCTGACCTAGCGCAATAATTTGATCTTTTTTTAAAGTATTTGTTTGAACTTGAGTTGTTTCATCAGGTAAAGCCGATGATAGTATTGAAGTGGCACAGCCCGTTAAGCCAAGGCAAATGGTTAATATAGAAGCAGAAAAAAGTTTATACATAATCGTTACTCAAGAAGAAATTATTTTTGTCCCAAATAAGGTGTGATGGGTTCTAAATTAAAAAAATGGAAGAATTGACGAATCAGCCTTTTGTAATTTTATTACATAGCTCGTGCCTGTTATAGTGGCTTGGTTCAACTTTTAGCTTAATGGTGTGCTGTTGCCACGTTCTGCGATTTTTATGTCAGTCTTGTTTTGTTTGCTCATATTTCAGAGTTTATGGAATGTGGCAGCGGCATTTTGCATGCATGAAAATCAGGAAAAAGCATTGCATCATTTCGGACATCATGCGGCTTTGAATGTATATCAATCTTCACATCAAGCTCATACTGAACAGACGAGTATAGTAGAAAATTCTCATAAGGCTCCTTTGAACTTGCAAGATCATCATGATCATTTACCTTCATGTTTTCATATAGTAATGACTGAAATTGCAAAACAAGCCGAGGTGCCTGTTGTACATATACAAGTATTAACGCCAATTTATTACTGGTCTAATTCTTACCAGTCGCCACATCTTACTGCTTTAAATCCTCCTCCTGTTTTAACCCCGCTATAGGTGGGGTAGCCAAAATAAGCCCACCGCATCTCTTATTTATTGCGGGGCAAAAACATGTCTTCTATTTTTTCAAATCGAGTGAGTTCTATTTATCACTTAGAGAGTAACGTTAAGATAACGTTAAAAAAAGTTTTAACCATCTCAAGCCTATCTATTGCCATGCTATTGGCTGGGCAAGTAACGATGGCTCAGTCTGATATTCAACAAGAACGTTATATTCAAAAAGCCGCCTTTACTTTTGAGCAAGCTTTAGAGCAGGTACAAAAATATCAAAGTCAGCAAGGTGTTTGGCAAGCACAGCAGCAAATGGCTGAGGCTAATTTAAAGCAAAGTCGTTTATGGGCTAACCCAAGTCTTTCCATTGAGCAAACAGGTTTTCAGAGTGATCAAGAAAAAGAACTCGCAATTGGAATCTCTCAGCCTTTGGATATCTTTGGGCAGCGTAAGGCTGCGCAAAACTTGGCAAAAGTGGAAATATCAAAAATTGATTTGGCGGAACAGCGTTATAAGGCTGAGCTTGATTTAATTGTTAAATATTTCTGGTCACAAGTTGCATTACTTGAGCTTGAAAAGTCTCTTATTGCAGAGCAGCTATCCGTCAGCCAAGAAAATTTACTTGCATCTCAAAAACGTTATCAGGCAGGCAGTATTGCTCAGGTTGATGTAGACCGAGTACGTATGAATCACTTGGAAAATCAGCGTTTATATCAACAAGTCAGTTTAAAACTAAATGTTGCGAAGCAACAACTGGTGAACTTGTGGGGTGGTGGTTCAAGTCAATTTCAACTACTCCAACGCCCAAACCAGTTATGGGCACTGGCAGCGAATATAGAACCAAGTCAAGATTCACAAAATAATTTGTTAGAGCGTTCCTTCCAATTAGATTCCCTTGCTCAGCAAGCCAACATTCAACAACTTAAAGCAAAAGCTAAACCATTACCTACGGTAACTTTAGGTGTGAATAACACTCGATCACCTGAACAAAGTACCGATAACCAAATTCGTTTAGGCGTCGCAATTCCTTTAAATCTTTTTAACCGACAGCAGTATGGAATCAAGATTGCTCAAGCCAAGCAAGAGTTATCTCAACGCCAGCAAAGCTTTTATCAAAAGCAAAATCAGATTGATATTGAAGCCCTAATGTCTGAATTGAAAGGCTTGCAAATGCAGTTTAAACAATTGAGTGATCAACAAGTTCCTCTTGCCATTCAAGTTCAGCAAAAAACATTACAAGGTTTCCGTTTGGGTAAATTCGCCGTAACCGATGTTCAGCAAGCCACCATGCAATTGCAAGATGTTCGGTTACGTAAAGTCGAGCTATTAAAACAGGCTTGGCAAAATTCAATTGAAATTCAAAGTTTGCGTCTAGGGTTGGAGCCAGAGCAAATCATGGTCAAAGATGCCTTAATGCAATTGAATCAACGTGCTTGGCAACAAAGTCAAACATTCCCAACTCAGACAGGAGAATAAAAATGTCGGTAAATTTAAAGAAAAATTCTCAGTGGCTTTGGGTGGGAGTGATTGTAGCAATCACTGCAATATTAATTGGTCTACTCGTTTTAAATTCAAAAAATAAATCTGCTTCTTCTGAAGCCTCAGAAGGTCATGGGCATGCAGAAGAAGAGGGTGAAGGACATCATGACGAGGGTGAAAAACCGCTACTAATCACTGCTCAGCAAATGCAGGAACAAAATTTAAAAATTGAACAAGCCGAAGTGGGCGAAGTTGCTCAACTTCAAACTTATCCAGCAAAACTGGTTGTCAACACAGACCGTCAAGCTCATGTTTCGCCAAGTTTTAGTGGCCATGTAGAAGCAGTGTATGTAGAGCTTGGACAACAAGTTAAAAAAGGTCAGGCCCTTGCAAGCCTATTGGTGCCAGATTTAGTCGATCAACAAGCTAATTTGCAAATTGCACAGTCTAATCTTGATTTAGCGCGTCAGGACTATGAACGTGAACGCAGTTTATGGTCACAAGGAATCTCTGCCAAACAAGATTATCAACGAGCTTATAACGCTTATCAGCAAGCCCAAATTCAAGTTAAAGCAGCTCGTTCACGCTTGAGTGCATTTGGCGCAGGTTCGGTCTCAGGGGGACGCTACACCTTAACAGCTCCAATTGCTGGCATGGTCAGTAATAAAGATATTGTGGTGGGTGAAAACGTACAGCTAGCAGATCAGCTTTTTATTATTAATCAGCTTGATCAGTTGTGGCTGGAGTTCATCTTACCGAGCACTGGTAATGTGAATGTACAGCCTAACCAGCAGATTGAATTTAAATCTTTGCAAACTGGGAATGTATTTACTGCACAGGTTCAAAGCTTAACAACAGAGGCTGATGCTCAAACGGGGCGTTTGCAAGTTCGTGCGAAAGTTTTGGCTAATAACAGCGAATTACGTCCAAACCTTATGGTGAACGTTGAGCTAAATTCAGGCTCAACGCAAAAAGTGATACGTGTAAAAGCACAAGCGATCCAGCAAGTTGAAGGTAAAGACGTTATCTTTACGCCAAAAATGGTCAAAACAGGCTTTGAGTTTGAACCGGTCACAGTGCAGTTGGGACAACCTTCTAAAGATGGTCAATGGGTCGAGGTTGTAAAAGGTATTAATCCAAGCCAGCGCTATGTTGCAGAAGGCAGCTTCTTGCTGAAATCCGAACTGGAAAAAGGAGAGGCGGAGCATGGACATTAATAAACCCGAACTGCCCAAACCCGAAGGACTATTTGACAGAGTTATTCAGTTTGCTATTCAAAATGCTATTTGGGTCATGCTCTTTGTACTGACATGGATTGGAGTGGGAATATGGAGTTATCAGAAGCTTCCTATTGATGCCGTTCCAGACATTACCAATACGCAGGTCCAGATTAATACACAAGCGAATGGATATACCGCTTTAGAGGTTGAACAGCGGATTACCTATCCGATTGAAAATGCGATGGCCGGAATTCCTAATCTGGAACAGACTCGCTCCATTTCCCGTTATGGACTTTCTCAAGTCACCATTATTTTTAAAGACGGAACTGATATTTATTGGGCAAGACAACTGATTAACCAGCGTTTACAAGAGGCAGATGGACAGCTACCAGAAACGGTTGATCCAGTCATGTCTCCTGTTTCAACTGGACTGGGTGAAATTTACCAATGGGTTGTAAAAGCAAAAGCTGGTGCTAAAAAAGCCGATGGCACTGCCTATACAGCTATGGACTTACGTGAAATTCAGGACTGGATTGTGCGTCCTCAATTGCAGCGTGTAAAAGGCGTAGCCGAAATTAACAGTATTGGTGGCTACAATAAAACCTATATTGTGTCGCCTGATTTAAAACGTTTGCAGCAACTTCAGATTTCAATCAATGAATTTCAGACTGCTTTGCAAGAAAACAATGAAAACCGTGGTGCGGGATTTATTGAAGAGAACGGTGAGCAACTTACTGTTCGTGTGCCAGGCATGTTAAGTAGTGTTGAGGATATTCAAAACATTCCTGTAAGCACCAAAAATGGTTTACCAATTCGTGTGGCAGATGTGGCGAATGTCTCTATTGGACATGATTTAAGAACAGGTGCTGCAACTTACAATGGTGAAGAAACTGTTCTTGGCATTGCCATGATGATGATGGGAGAAAACAGCCGTACAGTTGCTCAGGCAGTTGATAGCAAAGTTAAGGAAATTCAATCTACTTTACCCAAAGGGGTAGAAATAGAAACGGTTTACGATCGAACGATTCTAGTGAATAAAGCAATTGCCACAGTACAGAAGAACCTTGTAGAAGGGGCAATTCTGGTTATTGTGATTTTATTTATTTTTCTAGGAAATTTCCGAGCCGCTTTAATTACTGCCTGTGTTATTCCCCTTTCAATGTTATTTACCCTTGCTGGTATGGCTGAGCAAAACATTAGTGCTAACTTGATGAGCCTAGGAGCGCTTGATTTCGGGATTATTGTAGATGGGGCAGTTGTTATTGTAGAGAACTGTATTCGGCGTCTAGCAGAAGCACAGCATGCTTTACATCGACCTCTTAAGCGAACTGAGCGATTCAAAGAAGTTTTTCTTGCAGCGAAACAAGCCCGTCGACCGCTTATTTTCGGGCAAATGATTATTTTAGTGGTCTATTTACCTATTTTTGCCTTATCTGGCGTTGAAGCGAAAATGTTCCATCCAATGGCAATGACTGTGGTCATGGCGTTATTGGGTGCCATGATTCTTTCTGTGTCATTTGTACCTGCGGCAGTTGCTCTTTTTGTTACGGGTGAAGTGAAAGAAAAAGAAACACGTTGGATGCAAGCTTTAAAGCAGAAATATCGAGATATTCTTGATCTGGCTTATCAACTTAAGATCGTTGTTCTGAGCTTTGCATTAAGTATTTTAGTACTTACAGGCGTGTTAGCGACCCAAATGGGCAGTGAATTTGCTCCGCAACTCAGTGAAGGTGATTTCGCCTTACAGCAAATGCGTTCACCTAGTACCGGACTCGAGCAATCACTGCGAATGCAAGAAAATACTGAAAAGCTCATTTTGAAGAATTTTCCAGAGGTAAAGGCTGTTTTTGCACGAACAGGAACGGCTGAGGTCGCAACTGACGTGATGCCACCTAACATCTCTGATGCGGTCATTTTGCTTAAACCTCATGATCAATGGCCAAACTCTAAAGAGACGCTAGATGAGCTGCGTTCGCGTATGCAAGCTTTCTTGGCGACATTACCGGGCAATAACAGCGAATTTTCTCAACCAATTGAACTACGTTTTAATGAACTGATTTCGGGCATTCGTAGTGATATTGGCGTCAAAATTTTTGGCGATGATATGCAAGTGCTTAATGAGCAGGCTCAGACATTGGCCCAAAAGATACAGACGATTTCTGGTGCTACAGCGGTTAAGGTAGAACAAACGAGTGGTTTGCCTGTGCTAAGTATCGAAATTAACCGTCCTTTGGCTGCGCAATACGGGTTATCTGCTAAAGCCATTCAAGATATTGTTGCGGCAAGTGTTGGTGGGCAAAATGTAGGTCAGATTTTACAGGGTGATCGACGATTCGATTTTGAAATTCGCTTAGAGGATCAGCAAAGGACCATTCAAAACTTAGCCCAACTTCCGATTCAGCTACCAAATGGCGGTCTAATCCAGCTTCAAGATGTCGCTAAAGTTGAACGTACCTCAGGCTTAAATCAGGTAGGACGTGAAAATGGTAAGCGGCGTGTCATTATTACCGCTAACGTAGAAGGGCGTGATTTAGGTTCATTTGTTCAAGAGTTAAGAACAACGCTCGCAAAAGAACAGTTGCCAGCGGGTTACTGGTTGGAATATGGCGGTCAGTTTGAAAATCTAGCCTCTGCTGCCGCACGAATGAAAATAGTTGTTCCATTAGCGCTTGCTATGATTTTCATATTACTCATGGCCGTATTCCATAATATTAAAGAAAGCTTATTGGTATTTAGCGGTGTTCCGTTTGCTTTGTCGGGTGGGCTTATTGCACTTTGGCTGAGAGATATTCCACTTTCAATGTCGGCGGGTGTCGGGTTTATTGCCTTGTCGGGTGTTGCTGTTCTAAATGGTCTGGTGATGCTGAGCTTTATTAAAGAGCTTAGAGAGCAATTTGATATTCAAACTGCAACTTGGAATGGGGCGATCTTACGCTTAAGACCCGTTCTAATGACGGCTTGTGTTGCTTCACTCGGTTTTATTCCAATGGCTTTGGCAACTGGAACTGGTGCAGAAGTTCAGCGACCTTTGGCAACGGTTGTCATTGGTGGCATTATTTCATCTACGATATTAACTTTGGTTTTATTACCAGTCATTTATCGATGGATGAATGAAAGCAAGGCGAAAAGTGCTGAGCATTCATAATGTCATCGATTTGAGATATCTTTTTTGATTACAGAATCTGAGTCAAAAAAGTGTTTGAAAGAGGTAAAAGTAATGATGCATTCATTGTTACTTTTACCTCACCATAAAGATAAATAATAAGGAGTCCGCAACATGGGTGGACAACACGATCATAGTCATGCCGTAGTGACTGAAGGTAACGCTAAGAAACTAACGATTGCTTTAGCTCTTACTACAACGTTTTTAATTGTTGAGGTCATTGCAGGCTTAATCACACAAAGTTTGGCATTGCTCTCTGACGCTGCGCATATGTTTACAGATGCAGCTGCTTTGGCAATTGCTTTAGTTGCCATTCAAATTTCAAAACGTCCAGCCGATAATAAACGTACTTTTGGCTATCAGCGCTTTGAAATTCTGGCTGCTTTATTTAATGCGCTCATGCTTTTTGTGGTGGCGGTTTATATTTTATATGAGGCCTATATCCGCTTTTCTAAACCACCTGAGATTCAGAGCGTGGGTATGCTCATTGTGGCGACCATTGGTTTGATGATTAATCTCATCTCAATGAAAATTCTAATGTCGAATGCCAACTCTAGCTTAAATGTTAAAGGTGCCTATTTAGAAGTTCTAAGCGATGCACTAGGTTCGGTTGGCGTTATTATTGGTGCAATTGTTATCTACTTCACCAACTGGTATTGGATTGACACGCTTATTGCTGTACTCATTGGTTTTTGGGTGTTACCGCGTACATGGATTTTGCTTAAACAGAGCATTAATATTTTGCTCGAAGGGGTACCAGAAGAAGTGGATATTGAGAAGTTGCGTACAGATCTGCTTTCTTTAAAAGGTGTGGAGAGCATTCACCAACTTAAAGTATGGGCAATTACGTCTAAAAATATTCATTTAACGGTGCACTTATTTGCGCCTCAAGCGGACCGTACCAAGTTGTATCAAGATGCAGTTGAAATGCTTTCTCACGAACATGGGATTGCTGAGGTTACTTTGCAAATTGAAGATGATGCAGAAATTAATTGTCAACACACTGCCCAGCATGCTCCACATGAACATGCTGAGGAAAAACATTCACATCAGCATTAAACTGATGTGAATAATACATTAGATTTCCCACTCATTATTGCAGTCACGGCATTTCCAATGTTTTTGTGACTGCATAAATGCTTGCATAGACAGTTTAAAGTCTGGCAAATCACGCCAGAACATAAAACCTGCCCCTACAGCCACAACAAAAACAACGACTGTTGCAATTTGAAGAGAGCTGCCTGCACCATTGCCAAAAATCCACATAAAAATGCTAATAACAACCAAGAGTAAAAGTATGAAAATTGCAGGAATTAAGATAACAAGGCTTTTAGGAACTGCTGGTTTTACGCTGTTTATTCCTTGGCTTACAGGCATAATTTTAACACTTTGACATTGAGGGCAACGGTATTGCATAGGAACTCCACATTCAGTTTGAATCTATTCTAACGGAAATGTCGAAAAAGAAAAAAATTTGTAAGATATCGATGAAGTACTTTGAATGAGCAAACAATTAATTTTGAATAAACAATGAAATAGAAAAAGCAGATGATTTATACGTACACATAAAAATTAAAATAATAGTGTAGAGCGTGCTAATCTACAGAAAAATGAAGTGTAATTAGCACTATAAATGAGCTTAAATACTCGTAAATAGGACGTGGAATAAATATAAAAAGGAGATAGGGACTTGGGTCAACAAGATGACAATGAGTCGAAGCCTACAACGACAGCATCAGTTGTAGTCACCCCAGATACCGCAAAACAGTCATTATCTCGTCGATTACTGCATAAGACATTGCAACATGCCCAAGATGCGGTCGGGTTCGCTAGTGATACGACACGTAATATTGCAGGGGTCGCGGATGCTGCATTAGATGCGCTCGACCAAGTGACCACTCACACCAGACGTGGAGTTGTCGGAATGACAAATCTGGCGGCAGGCACTGTACGAGATATGGTGTCTGAAACCAGTGAAACTGCACGTCAAGTCGCGTTGATCATGGCACGTACATTTTTGGGGAAGAGCACCTTAACGCTGTATTTACCGGAAATGCTATTAAACAATCAAATTCGTAAGCGCATAGACCGCTCTGAAATTGATGATATTAAAATCAAGTGTGGTAATGACAGTTTTCAAGTCGAGATCGATGGGCATTACCATCGCTTCATGTATCGTTTAAGTTTAGATTTTAAGGTATTGGAATGTCGTATTGGGCAGGAAAAGTTTTTGCGCCTACGTCAAATGGATGAAAGTCTCGATGTCCAGATTCGGCATGGAGGAACATTATCAAATTGGGCTGTGCGCCGTATTGGTCGAGTTGGTTTTGAAGTCGTGAATATGTTACCGATTCCATCACTTATTAATCATTTGATTGGCGATATTCCTGGTATCCAGCGCGATGGTCACCGTATGTGGTTTATTGACCTAGAGCAAGCAGGATTTATTGACTTTATTAATAACCGTTCATGGATGGTTGAAAAGCTTCTGAGTTTGACTGATTTCAGTATTTTACCGGGTTTGAATATTTTGAGAGAAAGCCGAGAGCTGGTCCAGCAATTGGTAGATCAATTTGAAATTAGAGGACTACGAGTACAGTCGGGTCGCCTTGAAGTGCAAGTGGGAATTGCGAGCTAACAGAGCATAGAAAAAGCTAGTCATTGATTGGCTTTTCATTTTTTAGGCAAGAAAAAAAGCCACTGACATTATGCAGTGGCTTTTTAGAATTTGGCGTCCCTACGGGGATTCGAACCCCGGTTACCGCCGTGAAAGGGCGATGTCCTAGGCCTCTAGACGATAGGGACATATGTGAGGCATTACATCTGAAAAAATTACTGGCGTCCCTACGGGGATTCGAACCCCGGTTACCGCCGTGAAAGGGCGATGTCCTAGGCCTCTAGACGATAGGGACGTTTCAGAGGTGGGCGTATATTAGGTCGATTTAATAAAACTGTCAAATAGTTTTCTGAAGAAATATTAAAAAAAGCGATCAAGCGATTAAAAATAACCCAAATTGTAGAAAATATATACATTTAGACATCATTTTTCTGAAAAGGTTCAATAATTGCCTTTATAACAGAGGGGTGTTGTAAATATCCTAAAATCTCATGTGGCTGGTTGGCAAAGGTAAAAATTTTCTGATTAATAATAGGTGGATCAAAGTTAAATGGTGGTTCGCATAATGGAAATGCAGTCAAAAAATCATCTTGAGAGTAGAAATTAAACCATTCACCGTCAATATGGGGTGGTCTGACAATTGGACTCGGGAGCTTACTTTGAATGACGCGAAAAGATAAAGGGGATGCTAAAGTTATAAATCGTTTAACTGAAAATTGATAAGAAGGGTCTGAAAGTAGCCGATAAGCAATGACTGAACCGAGGGAGTGCGCAACGACAATATAATCTTCCTCTTCTCGTATTTTCTTTAAAATTCGTTGATTTACTTCTTGCATAAATTCAGGATTAGATAAGTACATATAAGTTTCAATCAGAAACTGCTGTATCAAACTCTCATGCAATTTTGGAAAGTTGTTTAAAAGAACAACCAATTCTTTAAGTACTCGATCCTTTACTAGCTGAGAGGTGAGATAGAGTCGTTCTGAAAAGCTTTTTTCAGCTTGATCCGCTGATGGCGACAATAAAGGAATAAATGGAGTGTGTTCTTTGGTTGGGGGATTATTCTCATGTAAATGAATAGGTAAATAATTATTTAAAAATGTTTTAGGTAACAAGGTTGTAAGATCTAATTGATTACTTAATTGATATTTATTCATCAAATCGCCATAAAATGGCATATGAATATGAAGATCGCGTACATTAACTTTACAAGGCATCTGTTTTAGGCCGAGTTTAAACACTCTTAACCAATGCTCTTTTAAGCGGTGTGATGTGTAATTCTGTTGATTCATCCCATGGATAAATATAATTTTCATTCTATACAAGCAATTGTTTTTAATATAAATTTTAATCTACAACGGTATGTTATATAAAACTAGTGTGTAGACAAAAAAAAGTGTAGCTTTTTGCTACACTTTCATTGAATAAGAGTGGTTTAGACTTTATTGCGGTAAAAAATAAAATAGCTGACATAACATAAAGCTGTAAAAATAAGGCAGCCTACGAAACCAGCACGCATTTCAGGGTCTGCTGCCATACTTAAACAGGTAATAAAGCAGAAAATAAAACCTAAAATCGGGACGATAGGAAATAATGGAGCAGCATATTGTAAGTCTTTAACTGTATGGCCAGATTTGTACCATTGGCGACGGAAATTAAATTGACTTAAACAAATGCTCATCCAGACAATAACCATAGTAAATGCTGCAACGCCAAGCAGATTTTTAAAAATAGTCTCTGGTGCAAATTGCTCTGATAACAAGCCTGGAATTGCTCCAAACATTGTTACAACTAGGGCAACAATAGGTGTTCCACTTTTTGAGAGTGTAGCAAATACGCTAGGTAGTAATTTTTGTTCCGACAGTGACCACATCATACGTGAAGCGGCGTAAAGTCCTGAGTTTGCTGCCGAAAGCAGAGCTGTAATAATTACAAACCTAATAATGTCATCCGCATATGGAATACCAATATAATTAAATACTGTAACGAATGGACTGCTACTAACGCCTTCACTACCTAAGCCCGCAAGCTGGAAAGGAAGTAAAGCACTAATAACAATAATGGTCCCTACAAAGAAAATAAGAAGACGCCAAATTGCAGCATTAATTGCTTTGGGTACATTTTGAGCGGGATCTTTGGTTTCACCTGCTGCAACACCAATTAATTCAGTGCCTGAGAAAGCAAAGTTAACAATTAGCATGGTGGTAAAAATAGGAATTAAACCATGTGGGAACCAGCCTTGAGCTGTAAGATTGCTAAATAGCGGTGCAGTTTGGCTACCATCAAAAGGAATTAAACCAAAAATTGCTAATAGGCCCAGCACAATAAAAGCAATAACGGTAATAACTTTAATAAGCGCTAGCCAAAATTCAGACTCAGCAAAAATGCGAGTTGAACTAATATTTAAACCAAAAATAGTGATTGCAAAAACAATTGTCCAGATCCACATTGAAATATGAGGGAACCATTCCTGCATGAGTAATGCCGCAGCTGTAAATTCAGTTCCAAGCGTTGCAGTCCATGTCAACCAGTACATCCAAGAAATCATGTAGCCTGTACTAGGACTAATATATTTTTTGGCGTAGGCACCGAAAGAGCCTGAAACAGGCATGTGTACGGCAAGTTCTCCTAGGCAGAGCATGACCATGTAAGCGATCGCGCCACCAAGAATGTAGGCAATAATTGCGCCAATAGCCCCAGTTTGTGAAATGACTTCCCCTGAACCTAAAAATAAACCAGTTCCGATTGCCCCGCCTAGTGATAGCATAACAAGATGGCGAGTACTCATGGCTCTTTTTAAAGGTGCAGTACTGTTCTGATGCTGATGAGCATCTAGTTGATTGTCAGATGGCTGCATATTACACATTGAGAGAATTAAGAAAGACGCTATTTTAGATAAAATAGACAAATGTGCAATCTAGAAAGAGATAAAGAATAAACAGTAAGGTGACGATAGAGTCTTTTAATAATTTTTAAAGCAGAATTTGGCGTCCCTACGGGGATTCGAACCCCGGTTACCGCCGTGAAAGGGCGATGTCCTAGGCCTCTAGACGATAGGGACTTGATGAGGCAAACACAAAGGAGCGTGGTGGAGTCAAGCGGGATCGAACCGCTGACCTCTACAATGCCATTGTAGCGCTCTACCAACTGAGCTATGACCCCAGTTTGTGTGAGCGCAATACTAGGGTGAATGCGCTCACACGTCAACAAAAAAATGAATTAAGCTTCGCTAGTTGCTTCATTTTTCGGCAATTTTAAGCTCTCATTGAGTTTTTCCCAATTTTTAACTTCTTTTTTGCTTGGTCCACCCACAATTTCTAAAGCGCGTCGTAAACGAGCGAAAGTTAAATCAGGTCCAAGAGTGACCATCGACTGCATTACTGGTGTTGAGCTGGTTGAACCCGCAATTGCGATAAAGAATGCTGGCATAAAATCACGTAATTTAATGTCCATCTGGTTCGCAAGATCCATTAGGGTTTGGCTAACAGTGTCATTATTCCAAGTGAACTGGCCTTCAAGACGCCAAATTGCAAATTGTAAACTTTGGCGAACTTGCTCTTGAGTTAATTTTTTACTTTCAAACATTTCCGCGGTAATTTGTGGCATATGATTAAAATAGAAACCAGCCCAATTTACAGCTTCTGAAAGTAAGTTAATACGCGGTTGAATGGCAGCCGCAATATCTTCTAAAGTGCTTCGATCACTCTTCCATGTGAGTAAACGGTCTAACAATTGGCCGGGAGTTAAACCTTTGATCCATTGACCGTTAAGCCAGTTTAATTTTTCAACATCAAAAATCGGACCGCCAAGTGAAACACGTTGAATATCAAAGTTATCCATCATGTCTTGTAGTGTGAACACTTCTTTTTCGTCCGGCATTGACCAACCCATACGGCCTAAATAGTTTAACAAGGCTTCTGGTAATACACCGATATCACGGTAGTAGTTGATTGATGTCGGATTCTTACGTTTAGATAATTTTGATTTATCTGGATTACGTAACAATGGCATATGGCAGAGTGTTGGCATTTCCCAACCAAAATATTGGTAAAGCAACTGATGTTTTGGTGCAGATGGAAGCCATTCTTCACCGCGTAATACATGAGTGACTTCCATTAAATGGTCATCGACAACATTGGCCAAATGATAAGTTGGTAATCCATCATTTTTAAGAAGAACTTGCATGTCGACTTGAGCCCAAGGAATTTCAACTTCCCCGCGTAATAAGTCATTAAATTTACAAATACCTTCTTCAGGTACTTTCATACGGATGACATGAGGTTCACCCGATTCTAAGCGACGTGTCACTTCTTCTTGAGAAAGTTTTAACCCACGACCATCATATTTTGGTGTTTCACCACGTGCTTGTTGTTCAGCACGCATCTGGTCTAGTTCTTCTGCTGTAGCGAAACAATAAAAAGCATGACCTTTTTCAACAAGTTCTAATGCGTATTGCTTATAAATTCCCATACGTTCAGATTGGCGATACGGTGCATGAGGACCACCCACATCTGGACCTTCCGACCAATTTAGACCTAACCAACGCAATGAATCCAAAATCATTTTTTCAGACTCAGGAGTAGAGCGAAGCTGATCTGTATCTTCAATCCTTAAAATAAATTCTCCGCCATGTTGTTTCGCAAAACACATATTAAATAAGGCGATGTAGGCGGTGCCGACATGAGGAAAACCTGTAGGGGAAGGTGCAATACGAGTACGAACTTTCATAGCTAATGGGTCAAAATAAAAATTGAAACTATTATAACGAAAAAGCCCAGTATTCTGACGTTTTATTTAACATCAGACTGGGCTAAAGCTGAAACGGTGAGGGGTGTTTCAGAATTTAAGATGCATGCGGCTGGAAGATTGCCTGAACAAAACGTGAAAAACGTTCGTGTTGAGCCGCAAGAAAGTTTTGAGTTGGGGTAACCCGAATTGAATTGAGTACTTTAAGCTCATCATTTGTAGAAGGTAACACGATAGGATTACGTTTTTGCTGATCTAAAGCTTTTTCAATAAGTGAAGTCTGCTTATCTGCCCCAATTTTATTTGGAGTATCTTTAAGTGCCGCTGCTGCAGAAAACTGTGATGCCAAACTCAGCACCAAACTTAAGCTTAACGCTTTTCCATAATGAATTTTCATTATTAATCATCCCCTCTGTTCATTACATTTCATCTATTTTTTGAGTTTAACGAAATGTAAAATTACGGTAATGCTACGATTTAAACATAAATCTTAATAAAAAAGTGGAACTGTGTCACACTTTTTACAAAAATTATCTATATTTAAATCTAGTCGGCCCAAATGTAGGCCATATGTATCCTTTGCGCTTTATTATTTAACAAATTAATGTGTAGATAAAGTGAAGGCCCTCATTATGTTGTAAGAATAATTACAAAAAATTTCAAAAATGAAATAACTTAGACATCCTTATCTATATATTTTAAAGAGATTAATAAAAAATATATTAATATAAGTAATTGATTGTAAATTATAAAATTAAAAATATAGTAAAACTAAAACCAATGATGGATTTTGTAAATGAAAAAAATATTAATAATGGCTGTAGCTGTGTACTTAGGAATGGCGGTAACAGCAGCTCAGGCTGCTACTTCTTTTTTAAACGTTTCTTATGATCCGACCCGAGAATTTTATCAAGAATATAATCAGGCTTTCGGTAAGTTCTGGAAACAGCGCACAGGGCAGGATGTTGAGTTTAAACAGTCACATGGCGGCTCTGGTAAACAAGCTCGGGCAGTAGCCACGGGTCTAGAAGCCGATGTTGTAACGTTAGCGTTAGCTAATGATATTGATGAGATTGTGAAAGCTGGTTTTATTCAGCCAAATTGGCAAAAAGAATTTCCAAATAATTCTGCGCCTTATACGTCTACTGTTGTGTTCCTAGTGCGGAAAGGTAATCCCAAAAATATACGTGACTGGAATGATTTAACCAAACCGGGCGTCGAGATTATTACACCCAATCCTAAAACAGGGGGAGCTCCTCGTTGGATTTATTTATCGGCATGGGGTTATGCCTTAAAACAACCGGGCGGAAATGATGCCAAAGCTCGTGAGTTAGTTAAAAAACTTTATCACAATGTAAAAGTACTTGATTCAGGAGCACGCGGTTCGCTAACAACATTTGCCGAACGTGGCATTGGTGATGTTTTATTATCATGGGAAAACGAAGCTTTATTGGCGACTAAAGGACCTGATAAAGATAAATATGAAATCGTTTACCCTTCAGTTTCAATTTTGGCAGAGCCATCAGTCGCAATTGTAGATAAAACCGTAGATAAAGATGGCAACCGAACTTTAGCAAAAGGCTATTTGAACTTTTTATATTCACCGTTAGGGCAAGAGTTGGCGGCTAAACATTATTTCCGACCGCGCAATGCGCAAGTGGCAGCAAAATATGCAGCCCAATTTCCAAAAATTAAATTATTTACCATTAATGATGTGTTCGGTGGTTGGGCGAAAGCTCAGAAAACTCACTTTGCTAATGGAGCTGTCTTTGATCAAATTTATGATGGCAAGCAGTAAATAAAATGATCTAAAAACAATATTCCAAAAAGAAAACTTAGAAGTTAAATATTCATAAAGAAAGCCAGCAAACTTAAAAAAGTGAGCTTGCTTTCTTTTTTTGCTTAAAAAGTGCTAACAAAACGGTTTTATCTATGAAAAATTAATATTTTCCTACAAAAAGCCGTTTGGCGTTGCCCATAAACAAGGTGATAATGTGCAGTTACATTTTCACGCTATGATTTAACACCTATGTCGCATATTTCTGTCTTACTTTCCGAGACCATTGAGAGCTTATTGGCAGATCGCACAACTGGGGTGTATATCGATGCAACCTTTGGACGAGGTGGGCATACCCGTTTATTGCTTTCTAAACTTGATGAAAATGCACGAGTATACGCATTTGATAAAGACCCTCAAGCATTGGAAGTCGCTGCTGCTTTGGCACAAGAAGATTCAAGATTTACCATCATTCATGCCAGTTTTGCTGATATCAAAGAGAAGATGCAGGAAATTGGAGTGGTGAGTGTTGATGGAATTATGGCTGACTTAGGGGTGTCATCTCCTCAACTTGATCAGGCAGAGCGTGGTTTTAGTTTCATGCAAGATGGTCCATTGGACATGCGAATGGATAATTCTAAGGGTTTAACTGCGGCTGAGTGGTTGCTTAAAATTGAAGAAGAACAATTAGCAAATATTATTTATCAATATGGTGAAGAGCGTTATAGTCGACGTATTGCTAAAGCCATTAAACTCGCTGGAAAACTAGAAACGACCGCTCAATTGGCGGAAGTTGTTAAAACCGCTCATCCAAAATGGGAAAAACATAAGCATCCAGCGACACGTGCATTTCAGGCCATTCGCATTGCTATTAATAAAGAGCTAGAAGATATTGAAGTGTTTTTGCCGCAAGCTGTAGACTTACTAAAACCGGAAGGACGTTTGGCTGTTATTAGTTTCCATTCTCTTGAAGACCGACTGATCAAGCAGTTTATTCAAAAAGAATCTACGTTAGCAGAAGATTTCGGTTGGGGAATGCCTGAGCAGCGGGTAGATACAAGAAGATTAAAGAAAATTTCACGGGTTCGTGCGAGTGAAGAAGAAGTAAAAGCGAACCCTCGTTCACGTAGTGCATGGCTTCGGGTTGCTGAACGCTTGGAAGAAAAAGGCGCGTAATGAAAAGCAGTGATGAAATCGCAACCACAGAAAATAACGTGGTGAAAAAAGTTGTTGTGTATACAGTATTGGTGGCGCTTGTTTTTATAAGTGCCATGATGGTGGTATTTCAAGTATTTGAATATCGTCATGATTATAGAGAGCTTAGCTCTTATATGCGTGAACGTGATGATCTCAATGCTGAATGGGGGCGTTTGCTCATTGAGCAACAAACCTTTGGTGCAACGGCACAGATTGGTACGCGTGCTGTAACTCAGCTACGGATGTTTTCTCCACCGGCTGCAGAAACGGTGGTAATTTCTTTACCAATGACCTCAGAGCAAAATAAGTAAGGCCTTGCTGTATGGTAGATAAGCGAACAAAACAAACACGGAAAAAACAGCAGTCTATTTCGGAAAAACCAACTCTTGCCTTTGATATGTGGCGGTTTTATCTGCTCTGGGCAGTAGTGCTACTCTGTTTTGTTGTATTAATTGCGCGTGCATTTTATGTACAAATAATTAATAAGGATTTTTTACAAAACAAGGCCAATGCCAATATTTTGCGTACTGAGCGTGTGGAAGCGATGCGTGGCGTGATTAGTGATCGCCATGGGGTACCTTTGGCAATTAGTACACCGATCATGAAAATCGTAATGGATCCACGTGATTATTTCGATACTAAGCATTTATATGACCAAATTACAGCGGAATTAAAGAAAGATCCGAATAATCGTAAATTAAAAAGACAATTACCAGATAAAAACTTGAATCTTGATGAGTTGGCGGATGTGGTTGGTTTAGATCGTGCCGATCTTAAAAAACAGATGAATGCACGACCACGTTCTCGTTATCTTGTTTTGAAAAAAGAGATCCCACCGCAACAGGCAGACCTCATTACGAAGGGTAACTTCCAAGGGGTCTATGCCGAGAAAACCTATAAGCGTTATTACCCTCAGCCGCAGCCAAATGCCCAGATTATTGGTTTAACGAACAGTGAAGGTCAAGGTATTGAAGGCTTAGAAATGCAGCTGAATAAGCAGCTATCGGGTGTTGATGGTGAACAAAAAATTATTCGTGATAAGCGTGGGAACCGTTTAAAAGTTTCAGAGGTTATTCGCGAGGGTGAACCGGGCGAAAACATCACTTTAAGTATTGACTCACGTTTGCAGTACATTATGTATCGTGAATTAACAGCTGCTGGTGTTGCAAATAATGCTCGTTCGGCAACCGCAATTGCTGTAGATGTTAAGACTGGTGAAATTCTGGCAATGACCAGTTGGCCGTCATATAACCCAAATGACAAAAACGGTTTATCTAATAAAGATGCCATGCGTAACCGCGGTGCGATTGATATGTTCGAACCGGGTTCAACCATGAAGCCATTTACGGTTTCTGCTGCATTGGAAACTGGACAATATACGCCAAATACCATTGTCAATACTTCTCCAGGTTCAATGCGTTTAGGTTGGCATACAATTCGTGATACCCACAATTATGGTGCTTTAACTGTAAGTGGCGTAATTATTAAGTCTTCAAACGTAGGTTCTGCAAAAATTGCATTGTCACTTCCAAAAGAAACACTGCCAAGCTTTTTTAATCGTACTGGTTTTGGTAAACGTTCGGCTGTGAAATTTCCAGGGGAAAGCTCAGGTTTAGTGCTTCCGGTAAGTAAATTAAACTCTTCTCAAATTGGAACCATGGCTTATGGTTATGGTCTAAATGCGACTATTCTCCAGTTGGCGCAAGGCTATGCAATGCTTGCAAATCATGGCGAGAAAATGCCTTTAAGCCTACATAAGTTAGATCAGGCACCTAAAGGTGAGCAAGTTCTTGCTCCAAAAATTGCCGATCAGGTTTTGCTCATGCTAGAGCAGGTGACTATGCCTGGTGGTACTGCAAAACAAGCTAATATTCCGGGTTATCGCGTGGGTGGTAAAACTGGTACGGCGCATAAACTTCGTGCAGACCGTAAAGGTTATTCAAATAATGAATACCGTGCTTTATTTGCAGGTGTAGCACCAATTAGTGACCCGCGTTTAGCTGTTATTGTGGTTGTTGAAAACCCACAAGGCCGTTATTACGGTGGTTTGGTGGCTGCTCCTGTTTTTGCACGTATTATGCAAGAGTCATTGCGTTTAATGAATGTGCCGCTTGATAAACCCCTTGATACTTCAGTAAACCCTATTCGCAGGTAAGCCATGTCTGTTTCTTTTCAAGAAATTAATCCAGTCGAGATTGATGCACAGTGGTCTAAGCAGTCTTTCCATGGCTTTAGTTTGGACAGCCGTAAGGTTGAGTCAGGCCAAATCTTTATTGCTTTGACCAGTTATAGTCAACCTGAAAAAACGCGTATATTTGCTGAGTCGGCCCTTGCTAATGGTGCACTTGCTATCATTAGTGAGACTGAATTAGGTGTAGAAAATGAGTGGGTATGTCCTGATGTACGTCAGCGCATGGGTGAATGGCAAGAGCGTTATTTGCAACATATAGATCCTGTTACACCAGCACGTATTGTTGCAGTAACAGGCACAAACGGTAAAACGACGATTTCACGTCTAGTTGCTGAATTAATTAGTTCACAACAACAGCACTGTGCTGTGATGGGCACAACAGGTAATGGTATTTTGCCTGACTTAACGCCATCAACGCATACCACACTTGATGCTTTACAGCTACAAAATGCGTTACATGACTATGCTAAACAAGGTGCAACTTTTGCATCTTTGGAAGCAAGCTCACATGGTTTAGAGCAGGGCCGTTTAAATGGTTGTGCTATTGAAATTGCCGTTTATAGCAATTTGAGCCGTGATCATCTGGATTATCATGGCACTTTAGAGGCTTATGCTGAAGCTAAGGCTCTTTTATTCCGTTTTAATTCTTTGAAAGTAGCTGTTATTAATCTGGATGATGAATATGCTGCTCTAATGATCAATGCAGCAAAACAAAATCCTGCTCAGCCAAAGATTCTGACGTATTCGCTTACTCAGAATACAGCAGATTATTATATTAGTGACCTAAGTTACAGTTTGGCAGGGGCGACTTTTAATTTAGTCAGCCAGCAAGGTTCTTTTGCTGTTCAAAGTCCATTATTGGGACATTTCAATGTCGAAAACTTGATTGCAGCACTTATTGCTGCTGAGCAAGCAGGTTTTGATTTAGAAGCATTGGTTGCTTTTGTCCCTCAATTGATTGGTGCGCCGGGACGGATGCAGGTCATTCGTGATGGTGAACGTTTATTTGTTGTGGATTATGCGCATACGCCAGATGCTTTGATTCAGGTACTTAAAACTCTAAAACGTCATGTATCTAATCAACTTTGGGCTGTATTCGGATGTGGTGGGGATCGTGACCGTGGTAAACGTCCACTGATGACTCAAGCCGCTTTAGACTGCGCAAATCCGATTATTTTGACTTCGGATAACCCAAGAACCGAAGATCCTGAACAAATTTTTGCTGATATGAAGCAAGGAATCGATTTTTCAGGACATCGCATGCAGGAAATTCATGATCGCCGTGAAGCAATTAAGTTTGTTGCACAGCAAGCTCAGGCTGGTGATATTGTTGTTATTGCTGGTAAAGGTCATGAAAACTATCAAGAAATTAATGGTGTGCGCCACTGGTTTGATGATGTTGTCGAAGTACAATCTGCAATTGCTGCACAACACCATACTGTAGACGCTGCTTACCCTGCACAATAGGACATTTTATGCATACTTCAACCACCAGTACCGTGCCTTTGGAACCGTGGACAGCTCAGCAATTACAACAGGCAACACAGGGCTACTGGCATAAAGACCAGATCCCTCAAACTGACATTAAACGTATTTTGACGGACTCACGTCATGCGGAAACTGGGGATGTTTTTTTAGCACTTAAGGGTGAACGTTTTGATGCGCACGACTTTGTAGCTCAGGTTGCAACGAATGGTTGTCAAATCGCAATTGTTGAACGCCCTCTAGATGTAGATATTGCCCAACTAGTTGTTGCCGACACTCGCTTGGCTCTGGGGCAACTTGGAGCTTATCGTCGTGAGCAAAATTCACAATTAAAAGTAATTGCTTTAACGGGTAGTAGTGGTAAAACCACAACTAAAGAAATGTTGGGAAGTATCTTATCGCGCTTAGCTCCGACATTAATCACTCGTGGTAATTTAAATAATGACCTCGGTGTACCCATGATGTTGCTTGAACTCAGAAAAGAACATCAATTTGCTGTAATGGAACTCGGTGCAAGTCATAAGGGTGAAATTGACTATACTTCTAAGTTGGTTCAGCCGCATGTTGCCGGCATTTTAAATATTGGGACAGCCCATTTGGGTGAATTTGGTGGCCGTGAAGGTATTTGCCGCGCTAAATCAGAAATTTATCGTCATATTTTACCAAATGGCGTTGCAATCGTTCCACAACAAGATGACTTTACTGCTGAGATTCATGAGGCTGCAAAAGCACATCGCATTTCTACATTTGGCGTAGGGGGCGATATTTATGCAACAGATATGGAATTATTGCCTCAATCAACAAATTTTACGCTACATACACCGCAAGGCAGCAGTGCAGTTAAGCTTCCTTTTGCCGGTGAGCATAATGTGCAAAATGCGACCGCAGCTGTAGCTTTTGCTTTTGCGCTTGGCATTGGACTTGAAGATATTGTTCAAGGCTTAGAGCAAGCTCAGGGTGCTAAAGGTCGTCTTAACTTTATTCAAAAATCTCCTTACTTATTTATTGATGATACTTACAACGCCAATCCGAATTCTATGCGTGCTGCTGCACAAGTATTGTTACAGCAACAAGGCATAAAAGTGATGGTTATGGGTGATATTGGTGAGTTGGGAGATAGCAGCTGGCAAGAACACCACGATTTAGGTCGTGATCTGGCCGAGCTTCCTATAGATCATATTATTGCAGTTGGGCAGTTTGCTTCAGCCGCTCTCGAGGGTGCAGACTCTCATTCCAATAAAGTGAAAGCATTTCAGACACAAGCTGAGGCGCTTCCATTTCTAATCAATCTAATCCAAACACATCAACCGCAGTCCATGAGTTTCCTGTTTAAAGGTTCTCGCTTTACTCATATGGAAACGTTGATGGCTGATTTGATGGAGAAACTTTAAATGCTGTTATGGTTGTTTGAACAACTTGCGGGCTATCACAGTTCGTTTCAGGTCGTTCGTTATTTAACATTACGTTCTTTACTCAGTGTATTAACTTCACTGACCATTGGTTTGGTTCTCGGACCGATCATGATTCGTAAATTACAAGCGTTAAAATACGGTCAGGCAGTAAGTTCATTTGCTCCTGAGAATCATGCTAAAAAGATGGGTACACCAACGATGGGCGGGATTTTAATTCTGCTTTCAATTGGGATTAGTACTTTACTCTGGGCTGATTTATCTAACCCTTATGTCTGGATTGTGCTTGGTGTAATGGTTGTGTTCGGTGCTGTAGGTTGGGCAGACGACTGGATTAAAATTCGCTATAAAGACAATGCAGGTTTACCTGCACGTAAGAAGTTTTTCTGGACTTCTGTTGCATCCCTTGGTGCTGGTATTGCGTTATATTTAATCGCAACTCAACAGTCCAATGCAGAACATACTGCAAATATGCTGGATTTATTGATTCCTTTCTTTAAGAATCTTTCAATTCCACTCTCAATTGTTCCTTTAGGCTTGGCATTTATTGTATTTACCTATCTGGTGATTAATGGTGCTTCTAACGCAGTTAACTTAACTGATGGTTTAGATGGTTTGGCGATCATGCCTGTTGTAATGGTGGCTACGGGCTTAGGTGTATTTGCTTACTTGTCTGGTGACATTCGCTTTGCTAACTATTTACATATTCCATATGTGAAATATACCTCTGAGCTTGTTGTGATCTGCTCTGCCATGATTGGCGCAGGTTTGGCATTTCTTTGGTATAACGCGCACCCTGCCCAAATCTTTATGGGTGATGTTGGTGCTTTAGCTTTAGGTGCGATGCTTGGAACAATTGCTGTCATGGTACGCCAAGAAATCGTATTTGCGATTATGGGTGGTGTGTTTGTTATGGAAGCAGTATCTGTCTTCTTGCAAATTGGTTCGCTGCGGATGCGTAATAAACGCGTATTCTTAATGGCGCCGTTGCATCATCACTATGAAAAGCAGGGCTGGAAAGAAACCCAAGTTGTGATTCGTTTTTGGATTATTACAATTATATTAGTAGTTTTAGGTCTAATGACTTTAAAATTGCGTTAAGAAAGGTTTTAACTAGAGCCGGCATTGCCGGCTTTTTTATTGAGAGAAAAACATGAGCGTATTGATGTGTCCTGTGTGTCGTCAGTCTCTGGATTTAAATGAAAAAACTTGGCGATGTGAGCTGGGGCATAGTTATGATGTGGCTAAACAAGGTTATGTCAATTTACATGTTGTGCAACATAAACATAGTAAAAACCCAGGAGACACGCCAGAGTCAGTCGATGCGAGACGAGCTTTTTTACAAGGTGGTTATTACCAACCCTTACAACATGCTGTAGTCGCTTTATTAAAAAAACTCGATGTAAAAACTGTACTTGATATTGGGTGTGGTGAAGGCTATTACACAAGTGCCATGCAGCAAGTGGTTGAGCAATGTGTTGGTGTTGATATTGCAAAAAATGCGGTGCAGCGTGCAGCAAAGCTCAATGCTGAAGTGACTTGGGTCGTTGGAACTGGTGCGACTTTACCTGTGCTTGATCAAAGCATGGATGCATGTACCAGTTTGTTTAGCCCAATTCCACAAGCAGAAATTGCGCGTGTTTTAAAAGATGATGGCTATTTAATTGTTGTCACGCCTGCCTCTGAACATTTATATGCAATGCGTGAAGCTTTATTTGAACAAGTTAATCCTCACACACCAGAAAAGTTTGTAGAGCAGTTGCAAGATTTGTTTGAGCTAAAGCAAGAGCAAATTATTGATGCTCCTTTTGTGCTTGATCAACAGGCTTTAAAGAATCTGATTGCTATGACACCTTATGCTTATAAAGCTTCTCTTGAGCGCCGTTTGCAGTTAGAGCAGCAGACGCAATTAGAAGTAACGGCATCTTTTCAAATTTATGTCTTTCAGAAACGTCATAAAGAAGCTAGCTAACAGACCATTTTTAATAGCGTAAAAAAGAAGCCATCATATGATGGCTTCTTTTTTGTTACTCAATCTGATTAATCAGATTTTCTAGTTCATCTTTCTCACGCTTCGGTGCCGCTCCCTGTGAAGGTTTCATGGCAGGAGGCGCAGCTTTTGATGGAATAACAATTTCTTCACCAGGTAAATCGGCAAAGTCATTGTTATTGTTGAGCTTCGGTTGCGGTGGTGCTGGACGATATAGCGGACGAGCCAATGGTGGAGCCGCGCGATAAGTTTTTTTATCGCTAACTTCTACTACTGCTTGATTTTTGTCACGTGCAATAGGCGCTTGAGCATCTTTGTCAAGACGAACCCAAGCTGATGGTGTACCTTGCAATGCTTGACCCATAAAGTTAATCCAGATCGGTAATGCAGCAATACCACCATACTCACGACGACCTAGTGTCGTCGGTTGGTCAAATCCAACCCACGTTACAGTAACTAACTTGCCGTTGAAACCAGCAAACCATGCGTCTTTCGCATCGTTAGTTGTACCGGTTTTACCGCCTAAGTCATTACGACCAATTTTAAGCGCGGCACGGCCTGTACCGTGTTCAATAACGTCTCTTAAAATATTAGCCATGTCATAGGCAGAACTTGATTTTAAAATACGTTGAGCTTGGCGATATTCACTGTTCGCCTTATCAGTCTGTTTAAGATTAAGCTGCTTAGCGGCTTTTTCTTTCTGTTCTACATTTTTATTCGTAACTTCAATCACTTCATCATCTGTTGTCGTAGCTTTCTGCTCGTCATCAGTTGTGTCAGGTGCGTTAATACATGGAATACATGCGTATTCTGGCTTAGCTTCATAAATCACTTTACCGTATGCATCTTCAATACGTTGAATAAAGTGCGGTTGAATGCGATAGCCGCCATTGGCAAAAGTTGAATATCCAGTTGCCATTTGAATTGGCAAGACTTGAGGAGTACCTAAGGCAATGGTGTAGTTACGTGGAATTTGATCTTCTTGTAAACCAAAATCCATGAATAACTGACGGGTACGTTCAATCCCGACTGTCTGTAAAAGACGTACAGATACGGTATTACGAGATAAATACAAAGCACGGCGTAATGGAATCATCCCTAAATAACGACCGTCTGAGTTTCTCGGTGTCCACTTACCAATCGTGATAGGACTATCATTAACCATACTATACGGCGTCATACCGCGCTCTAGTGCCAATGCATAGACAAAAGGTTTAATTGTTGAACCCGGTTGGCGCCAGCCTTGCAAAGCACGGTTGAATTTCGATTGATAGAAGTTATAACCACCTACAATTGCTTCAATTGAGCCGTCGTTAGGATTGATTGCAATGAGTTGACCTTGAACTTTTGGAACCTGAACTAAAGACCAAGCGGTTTTTGCTTCATTTGGACGTAAGCGAACAATATCTTTAACTTGAACAATTTGAGATGCACGGGAAGGAGCACCACCTACACTATTCGCATTGCGATAGGGACGGGCCCATGACATACCTGACCACTGTACAGTAATGGTTGTGCCATCTTGCATTAATGCTTCAAAAGAGCTGCTATTTACCTTGGTAACTTGTGCTGGATAGGTGTTGGCATATGCTCTAAATTCACTTAATGGTTTGTCGTGTGCTTCTGCACCACGCCAGCCATGACGACGGTCATAAGCTTCAAGACCATCTTGCACAGATTTCTCTGCAATCGCTTGGCGTTTAGCATTGATGGTTGTATAGACTTTATAGCCAGAATCAATTGCTTGTTCGCCAAAATGCTTTACGAGCTCTGAACGAACCATTTCACCTGCATATGGATGAATATTATTTAAATCCCGATTGGGCATATTGAGGTTGATCGGTTCAGCTACAGCTTTTTGATATTCTGCTTGAGAGATATAACCTAACTGTAACATACGACCTAAAATCCAGTTACGTCTTTCAAGTGCACGCTCAGGATTAACCACAGGGTTGTATTTAGAAGGCGCTTTTGGCAGACCTGCGATCATTGCCATTTGAGCAATGCTTAGCTCATTAATACTTTTGTTATAATAAATTTTGGCTGCTGCTGCGATACCATAGGAATTTTTTCCTAAGAAGATTTTATTCACATAGAGACTGAGAATTTCTTCTTTTGATAAATTTTGCTCAATTTTTCGAGCTAAAAAGATCTCGGTGATTTTACGTTTTAAAGTTCTTTCTGGGCTCAAATAATAGTTCTTTGCAACCTGCATGGTAATGGTTGAGCCACCAGTTTGCACATCAGAACCCGTCACACTTTCACTTAAAGCACGCCCTAAACCCTTAAAACTGATCCCGCTATGTTCAAAGAAAGATGAGTCTTCTGCTGCTAAAAATGCATGAATAAAAGCAGGAGGGATTTGTTTGTATTCAACTGGAATAGAAAGCTTACCACCATACTCAGCAATCAGTTGATTATCTGATGTGTAGACCTGTAGTGGTTTTAAAAGCGGAGCTTTTTTTAGTGAACTCATTTCTGGAAGCGATGGGGCAATATAGAGATACATGCCATAAAAGCCCATCGGAAGTGAGACTAAGATAATAATAATGATCAAAAAAATTGGACGCACGAAGCCCAAACTGGATAGCTTTTTCATGATAAGTAAGCTTTAATAAGATCGAATACAAACTAATTATGGTCAGTATAGCCTTTAGACATGCGGATTGTTAGATGAGATATTGTATCCGTGTAAAAATAAAGACCTAGATTATTGGTTTGTAATTTTTTTGGGGATAAAAAAATAATAGGACAATAGTGTGCTCAGGTTATATCGTAAACCGAATAAGGGGTTAATAGGTGTCGATATTAGTTCGACTTCTGTTAAGTTGTTAGAGCTCTCTGTTAAGAACGGTAAATATTGGGTGGAAAGCTATGCTTTGATGCCTTTACCCGAGAACAGTGTAGTTGAAAAAAATATCTTGAATCCAGAAGCGGTTGCGGAAGCTTTGGAACGGGCGATGAATTTAGCAAATCCCCAAACCAGTAACGCTGCAATAGCTGTTCCAACATCGACGGTTATTCATAAAACCATCGAAATGGATGCAGATATGAATGATGATGAACGAGAAGTTCAGATTCGATTAGATGCGGAGCAATATATACCGTTCCCTTTGGATGAAGTGAGCCTTGATTTTGAGGTTTTACCAGACCGACTGCCTAATCCAAACCGCGTGAATGTACTTTTAGTTGCAACAAGAACAGAAAATGTTGAAACACGAGTAGAAGTACTGGAACTGGTGGACTTAACGCCTAAGCTTGCTGATGTAGAAAGTTATGCTGTCGAGCGTGCTTTTAGTGTATTTGCTGATAGCTTACCAATGGGGGCAAATACCATTGGTATTTTAGATATCGGTCATACCATGACGACATTATCGGTTATGCAAAATGGCAAAATCATTTATACCCGTGAACAAGTCTTTGGTGGCAAACAGCTTACTTTGGAAATTCAAAGCCGTTATGGTTTGTCTTTAGAAGAAGCGGGACGAGCTAAAAAAGAGCGCTCTTTACCAGATGATTATGACATCGAAGTCTTAGAGCCATTTTTAGATGCGGTAGTACAGCAAGCAGCCAGATCTCTACAATTTTTCTTCTCTTCATCACAATTCAATGAAATTGACCATATTTTACTAGCGGGTGGGAATGCCAATATTCCTGGGCTTGCCAAATTGTTGCAGCAAAAACTTGGTTACCGTGTGACCATTGCCAATCCGTTTTTACAAATGGGTTTTTCTCCTCAAGTCGACGTTCAAAAAATGGAAAATGATGCTTCATCATTAATGGTGGCATGTGGCTTGGCTTTAAGGAGTTTTGATTAATGGCAACAATTAATTTACTCCCTTGGCGTGATGGGCTTAGGGAGCAGCGTAAAAAACAATTTATTATTTTATGTTTTGGGGTCGTTGTTTTAGGGATTACCACTGTATTTTCTGGGTGGTTTTATTTGAATCAAAAATTAAATGATCAAGAACAAGCTAATCAACTCATTACCAGTACAAACCAGAGTTTAGATCAACAGCTTAAGACCTTAAATGGTCTGCAAGAACAGCGTGATGCCATTATCGAACGTATGAAACTCATTCAGGGATTGCAAAGCCAGCGTCCTGTTGTCGTGCGTTTGGTAGATGAATTGGTACGCGTAACTCCTCCAGCGATGTATTTGACTAAATTTAGCCGAACTGGAGATAAATTTACTATTGAAGGTAAAGCTGAAAGTCCAAATACGGTTGCGGAGTTATTACGTAATCTCGAAGCATCATCATGGTATCGCAACGCTTTTATGAACTCTTTCTTGGCGACTGAAGAGAAAAAAGATAAGACTGCGAGTTCGCTGCTTCCTAGAGTGGAAGATAGCTATGGTAGTTTTGTTGTGACTGTTGATTTGGGCGAAGCGGGGGTGACCACAACAGATGATACTGCCAATACGTCTGTAAGTACGGATAAGGGGGCGGCTAAATGAGTCCGGATGAACTTCATGAGTTGTCGTTAGAGCAAGCGCCATCTAAGAAAAAAAAGATCACTTTAGAAAAATTTCTTCAGCAATTTAATACACTAGATATGAACAGTTATGGTAGCTGGCCATTATCTGTGAAAATTACTTGTTGGATTTTTATTTTCTTTGCTGTGTTGGCTTTGGGATATTTTGTTGTTATTCAGCCAAAGCTACAAGCAATTGATAATGCACAGGCACAAGAAAGTAATTTGTTGAATGAGTTTCGGGAAAAAGATTCAAAATTACGTAACTTGCAGCAATATCAGCTTCAACTTCAAGATATGCAAGCAAACTTTAATCAGCAGTTAGAGCAATTGCCAAAAGAAACTGAGATTCCAAGCTTGGTTGAAGATATTAACTTAACTGGGGTAAATTCTGGCCTGAAGTTTAAAAATATCCGTTTAGAAGATGAAGTGAAGCAAGAAATCTTTATTGAACAGCCTATTACGATGGAAGCAACCGGCGATTATCACGCTTTTGGTGCTTTTGTCAGTAGTATTGCGGCACTACCACGTATTGTGACCATGCATGATTTTGTTGTAGAAGCTGCACCTGACAAAGATAGTAAGTCAGATATTCCTGTACTTAATTATTCTATTAAAGCAAAAACTTATCGTTATATGGGCGCCGTAGAAAATACTGAACATCCGGAAAACAACGCTTCAGCTTCAGTAGCACCTGTTTCCTCTACTGCTAATACACAGTCGAAATAGGAGCATTACAATGAAGCTTAAGCAAATTTCTTTTTCTATTTTGGCGTGTTTAGTTTTAGTCGGATGTGACTCAAGAATCGACGCTGTAAATCAGCAAATGGCAAATATACGTAATCAGCCACCACAGCCGATAGATCCAGCACCTGTTTTTACACCTGTACCACAGTTTAATTATGCGGCTCATCAGTTAAAGAGCCCATTTTTACCAAGCTCACTAGCTGCTGAACTCAAAATTATGGCAGGAAAACGAGTCTATCCGAATTTCTCACGTGCACCCCAGCCTCTAGAAAGTTATGCATTAGAATCCTTAAACATGAAAGGAAGCATCCGTAACAACCGTGGGCAAGTGCTGGCTCTTATCCAATCACCTGATCAGGAAATTGAGCGAGTACAGGTGGGGAACTATATCGGGATGAATCAAGGGCGTATTACCCATATTGGTCCAACTCAGATTGATCTGGTGGAAATTGTCCCTGATGGGCGCGAAGGCTATGTGGAGAGACCAAGAACCTTAGTGTTAATTGGGCCCGCACCCTAAAATTTAGGGAATAACAAAGAAAAAGTATTTTTAAAGATTATTTAATTGGGGATGGTCAGACAATGAATCACGTATTCCGTCAGTTTTCTATGGGGGCTGTAGCCATTGCACTTATGCAGGTTGCCTCTGCACAGGTCAGCATGACCAATATTGTACCGACACAAATTGCAGGTCAGGGTACAGAAATTAGAGTTATGTTTAATGGTTTGCCACCGCAACCACAGGCATACCAACTTGAAAATCCTTCACGTTTGATTTTGGATTTTAATAAAGCTCAGCAGACTTTAACACAGTCAAAAGTGGCGATTGGTACAAATGAAGCGAGTTCGGTTGATGTAAGTTCTGACGATCAGCGCTCACGTTTAACTGTAAATTTAAAAGAGGCAGGTGCGTTTACAACACGTATTGAAGGCAATACTTTTATTTTAAAGATTAATTCAGCTCAAGCAGTTATTAAACCTTTACCAACAAGTACGGTTCAACCTCAGGGTGTTTCAAATATTGGTTTTCAGCGTGGTGGTCAAGGTGAAGGGCTAATTGTTATCGATTTATTGGGAAGTAATACTCCTGTTGATGTTCAACAACAAGGCAGCAAAGTTGTAGTCAGAACGTTAGGCTCTAAAATACCGACGCATTTAGCTCGTCGCTTAAACGTAAATGACTTTGCAACCCCTGTTTCTACAATTGAATCTTATAACGAAAAGGGCAATGGTGTTATTACAATTCAATCTACTGGTAGCTATGAATATATGGCTTATCAGGCGGAGAATAAACTCACCATTAGCTTAAAGCGACCTCAGGATAAAAATGTAACTTCTTTATATAAGACACCTAATTATTCTGGGAATAAGCTTTCTCTTGATTTCCAAGATATTGAAGTTCGTCGAGTTCTACAGTTACTTGCCGATTTTACGGGCATTAATATGGTGGCTGCCGATAGTGTTCAGGGTAATATTACTTTGCGCTTGAAAGATGTTCCATGGGATCAGGCACTTGATATTATTTTAAAGACCAAAAATCTTGATAAACGCAGAAATGGTAATGTCATTTGGATTGCTCCTGTTACAGAGTTAATTAAGGCCGAAGAAGAAGAAGCAAAAGCTGTCGCGCAGAGTGTCAAACTGGCTCCATTGCAAACTGAGTATATTCAACTTAAATATGCACAAGCTCAGGATATTATGGGGTTAATTACTCAAGGCTCAAATAATAGTAATGGTTTACAACGGACTTCTGGTGGTGGAACATCAACTTCTACTAACTTAAATACGGGTGTTGATAGTTTAGGAAATAACGTAGGAAGTTTACTGAGTCCACGTGGAACGATTACTCAAGATGATCGTACCAATACCTTAATTATTAATGATACGGCCCAATCGATTGATCAAATTCGTAAAATGATTGATTTACTGGATGTACAAGTTAAGCAGGTCATGGTTGAGGCACGCATTGTAAGAGCATCTACATCGTTTACCAAAGAACTTGGTGTTAAATGGGGGATATTGTCGCAAGGGATTACAAATAATAATAATTTGCTGGTGGGCGGTAGTGAAACAACCCTGTGGAATTTGCGAGAGCCTAAAAAAGATGAGACTACAGGCGGCTATAAATATACGATTGAACGCCCAGATAACTTAAATGTTGATTTAGGGGTAACTAATCCGGCTGGAAGTATCGCCTTTGGTTTGATTAGTATGTCTGATTTTATGCTTGATCTTGAACTTTCCGCATTACAAGCCGATGGCTATGGTGAGGTTATTTCTACACCTAAAGTGATGACAGCAGATAAACAACCCGCGAAAGTTGCGACAGGTCAACAGGTCCCTTATCAAACCACGACTAATTCTGCTGCGGGTGCTACAGCAAGTACATCATTTAAAGATGCGCTGTTAAGTTTAAACGTGACACCAAGTATTACACCTGACGGTAAGATCCAAATGAAATTAGATATTTCAAAAGATTCCGTTGCTGGTGCAGCTCCTAATGGTGAGTTAATTTTAAATAAAAATCAGATTAACACTAATGTATTGGTTAATAACGGTGAGACGGTCATTTTAGGAGGGGTATTTGAGCAGACCACATCTAACTCTCAAACTAAGGTTCCTTTCTTCGGTGATATTCCTGTACTTGGGCATTTATTCAGAAAAGATGTGAAATCTGATGATAAACAAGAGTTACTGATTTTCGTTACGCCACGAATTGTTAATGACACTTTGGTGAGAAATCATTAATATATTTTTTAATGAAAGCAATTGAAATAGGTGGCGCCTTGCCAAGCAAAGCGTTTGAAACCCTGCCAAATATTTATTTGGTAGGGCCCATGGGGGCAGGAAAAACAACCGTTGGACGTCATTTAGCCGAAATATTAGGGCGTGAATTTTTAGATAGTGATCATGAAATTGAACGCAAAACAGGCGCCACTATTCCTTGGATTTTTGAAAAAGAAGGGGAATTCGGATTTCGTGCTCGTGAAACTATCGTGTTGAATGAGTTGACTTCCCGTAAGGCTTTGGTTTTAGCAACAGGCGGTGGTGCGATTACTCAAGCTCCCAATCGTGAGTTTCTAAAGCAGCGTGGTATTGTTGTTTATCTTTACACTCCCGTGGAACTACAATTACAACGCACTTATCGCGATAAAAACAGACCTCTATTGCAAGTTGAAAATCCTGAACAAAAATTACGAGATTTGTTAAAAACACGTGATCCTTTATATCGTGAAGTTGCTCATTACACGATTGAAACCAATCAGGGTGCTGCACGTGATCTTGCTCAAAAGATTTTGCAACTTATTTTGTCTAACACGCTAAAATAGCCAAACTTACTCGTGGTTTAATAAACTCATGCAAACTTTACATGTTGAATTAGGCGAACGCCGTTACCCTATTTTTATTGGCAGTCAACTTGATCCTAAGCAGTTGCTTGAGCCTTATATTCATGGTCAACAGGTCATGATTGTGAGTAACGAAACTGTCGCCCCTTTATATTTGTCTCACTATCAAGAAGCGTTAAAAAGTTTGGGTAAAACTATAGCTACTTGTATTTTGCCCGATGGTGAAAAATATAAAGACATTCAACATTTAAATTTAATTTTTGATGCATTACTTGAAGCTGGTTTTAACCGAGACTGTACGGTTTTAGCTTTAGGTGGTGGTGTTATTGGTGATATGGCGGGCTTCGCCTCAGCATGTTTCCAGCGTGGTGTATATTTTGTTCAGGTTCCGACCACACTTCTTTCACAAGTAGATTCAAGTGTAGGTGGTAAAACAGGAATTAATCATCCACTGGGTAAAAATATGCTTGGTGCATTTCAACAACCTCAAGTTGTTTTGGCTGATATGGCTCAACTCAACACTTTACCAGATCGAGAGTTGTCTGCTGGATTATCAGAAGTTATTAAATATGCTTTGTTAGGTGATGCTGATTTTCTAGTTTGGTTAGAGCAAAATATGGATGGATTGGTGGGACGAGATGCTAATCTTTTAGCAGAAGCTGTTTATCGTTCATGCGCTCATAAAGCCCGTATTGTTGCAAACGATGAAAAAGAGCAAGGTGAGAGAGCTTTACTCAACCTAGGTCATACGTTTGGTCATGCGATTGAATCTTATCTTGGTTATGGTACTTGGTTGCATGGGGAAGCAGTAGCTACTGGCATGGTCATGGCAGCTGATTTATCACAGCGTTTAGGCTGGATTTCGAGCGATGAGGTAGAGCGTACAAAAAAAATTATTCAACGCGCTAATTTGCCGATATCATGTCCAAAAATTCCATTGGATGAATTCCTTGGATATATGGCACATGATAAAAAAGTCCTCAATGGTCAATTACGTTTAGTGTTGTTAAAGCAACTTGGACAAGCAGTAATTACTAAAGACTTTGATGTTGAACTCATGAAACAAGCTATTTTAGCAAATCAACACGGATAATAAATTAAGGTAACACATGACTGTATCACGTACACTTTGGCAGAATGTTCAACAATATATCTGGTTGGTGGGTGGTATCGTCTGCTTGTTTCTGGCTTTTCTTTTCTGGGTAATGACTGATAGTAAGAAGCTTGTAGAAGTTGAAAAAGCAGCCGATTCAGACACACCAGTGCAAATTCAGCCAGAAAAAGTGGCAACAACGGCTAACTTAGGGGCTTTAGCTGATGAAGTTAGGCCTCTTGATTTAACAACTCGGACTGTTGTATCTGGTCAGCATGAGGCGGAGTTCCGCGGTACAAAATTTATTAGCGAAAACAAGAAACAGTGGACGCTTGAGCTGTTCCGTGCATCTGACGAAGATATTATTAAAAACTTTTTAAAGAATCGTTCAGACCGAAATAAATTTATCTACTTCCGATTAAGTGGCGATAAGCAATCTGAACAATATGTTTTGACATATGGTGTATTTAAACGTTCTGAAGATGCAATTCAGCAGTTAACACAACTGAATCTTGATTTACCTGAATCGATTAAGCCACAACCTCAACAATTTTCGACTTATGTGCCACTCGTCAATGACTTGGGTGCGGATGAAATGAAAGGTGGGATTAGTCAAACTTATGAAGTGCGTTTACGTCCAGCTGCATTACCAAAAATTGATGAGTCTTTACTCATGGGCACAGGTGTAAATAGTGCTATAAGTGTGCAACCTAAAGTGGCTGCTCCAGCAACGAACTCTACAACTCGGACAACTATTATTCGCCGAGATGCAGAAGGAAATGTTGTGGATGTACATCAGTCTAATTCTGCTGCTGATGCTGCTAAAAAGTCTCAACAAAATCGTGCAACTGAGACTCCTCCAAAAAATGCAACAAATGAGGGCATAAGAGAGAACTAATAGTAAGAATAATTCGCACAAATATAGTGCAATAATAAAAGATATATATAATTTTTGATCAAGTGTGGTGCATATTTGGTCATTTATTAAAATGATAACCAGAATAAAATCGATCTATTTTTAAGAAATATAAACACTTAAGTTGTAAAAACTATCTTGGCATATTTTTTGCTTTATTCTTGTGCTTATTAATGTACTGCTAACTATTTTGGCGCTCTAAAGAGTGAAGTCTATGCAGAGTCGTGGGGTCGAGCTGCTTTAAAAGAGTGCGAAATAAGTCAAAACATTTTTCTAGCAAAAACCAGTGTACGTAAAAATGGAACAGCGTATATTGGCTTATCAGCCCAAAATTTTTTTTTGCGAAACATTGAGCTAACTATCGTCCATAGGCAATATCGCAGAAATAAGTTGTTTGTTTGACGCTCGAAAGAGCCTTATTGAAAGAAGGGTACGCTATGCACATGCCATCGCCTAATACTGTAGCTCCCGCTCAAGGTTTATATCAACCTGATGAGTTTAAGGATAACTGTGGTTTTGGACTGATTGCCCATATGAAGGGTGAATCAAGTCATCATCTTGTAGAAACCGCGATTCACAGTTTAAGTTGCATGACGCACCGTGGTGGTATTGCCGCAGATGGCAAGACGGGAGATGGTTGCGGCTTATTATTGGCGATGCCAAAGCAATTTTTTCGTGATGAAGCAAAAAAACTGAGTGATATTACACTTAGCGAAGTTTTTGCTGTCGGTACTGTATTTTTAAATGTTGATCCGGCATTAGCGCAGCACTCTAAAAATATTTTAACTAAAGAAATTGAGGCTGATGGCTTACGCGTACTGGCTTGGCGTGTTGTCCCTACAAATAACGATGCACTAGGTGAAATTGCACTTCAATCTTTACCGGCTTTTGAACAGGTCATTGTGAACTGTCCAATGGGTGTAACAGAAGTTGAGTTTAACCGTAAACTATTTTTGGCGCGTCGCCGTGCAGAACAACAATTACTAAATGATTCGTCATTTTATGTGAACACGCTTTGTTCAACAGTAATCAGCTATAAAGGCTTGATGATGCCGGCTGCGATTGCTGAGTTCTATACAGACTTAGCAGACGAACGTTTAAAGTCACACATTGTCGTGTTCCACCAACGTTTCTCGACCAACACTTTACCACGTTGGCCTTTGGCTCAGCCTTTCCGTTACCTTGCGCATAATGGTGAAATTAACACTATTACAGCAAACCGTAACTGGGCATTGGCACGTACTCCTAAATTTGAAAACCCATTATTGCCCGGCTTAACTGATCTTAATCCAATCGTGAACCGTACAGGTTCAGACTCTTCAAGCTTAGATAACATGCTTGAAATCTTGGTTGGTGGTGGTATGGATTTATTCCGTGCATTACGTATGTTGGTGCCACCAGCTTGGCAGAACGTTGAAACTTTAGATGCAGACTTACGCGCATTCTATGAGTTTAACTCTAAGCATATGGAAGCTTGGGATGGTCCAGCAGGCTTAGTAATTCAAGATGGTCGTCATGCCATCTGTATGCTTGACCGTAATGGTTTACGTCCGGCACGTTGGGTAGTTACCAAAAATGATTACATTACCTTAGCATCTGAAATTGGTGTTTGGGGTTATGAACCTGAAGATGTGGTTTCTAAAGGTCGTGTTGGACCGGGCCAAATTCTGGTCGTTGATACATTAACAGGCAAAGTACTTGATACTAAAGATGTAAATACACATCTTAAAAATATGCGTCCGTATCGTGAATGGTTACGTGATCATGCAATCCGCTTGAAAGCTAATCCTGAACTTGAAGAACAATTAGTCGATCAAGGTTTATCAGGTGATGCGCTAAAAGCAGCTCAAAAAATGTTTATGGTGACATTTGAAGAGCGCGACCAGTTATTGCGTCCTATTGCTGAAAGTGGTCAGGAAGCTGTGGGTTCTATGGGTGATGATACGCCAATGGCTGTATTGTCTCGTCAAGTACGCCATGTGACTGATTATTTCCGTCAACAATTTGCGCAAGTGACCAACCCTCCAATTGATCCGTTACGTGAATCGATTGTAATGTCGCTCGAAACCTGTTTAGGTCGTGAGCAGAATGTATTTGAGCAAGGTCCAGAGCACGCAGACCGAATCATTATTTCGAGTCCTGTTCTGTCTAACTCAAAAATACAGCAAATCCGTAGTATTGATCGTGCGGGCTATGAGTCTGTTGACATCAATTTAAACTATGCTGAAGAAGAAGGTTTGCAAGCTGCGATTACACGTATTTGTGAAGAAGCGGCACAAGCAGTTCGTGATGGTAAAACTTTAATTGTTTTAACTGATAAAAATATTCGCCAAGGTTTCTTACCAGCAAATGCTGCGCTTGCAACTGGTGCTGTACATCATTACTTGATTAAAACTGGTTTACGTACTGATGCTAACATCATGGTTGAAACTGGTTTTGCACGTGATCCACACCAATTTGCGGTATTACTTGGCTTTGGTGCAACTGCAATTTATCCGTACCTTGCATATGACGTGATTAATGATTTGATTGCTAAAGGTGAGCTTTTAGGTGATCCAATCCATGCGCAAGCAAACTTCCGTAAAGGGATTGAGAAAGGCCTATTAAAAGTTCTTTCAAAAATGGGTATCTCTACAGTTGCGTCGTATCGTGGCGGTCAGCTTTTTGAAGCAGTTGGTTTGTCATCTGAAGTAGTAGATCAGTGTTTCTTAGGTGTTCCAAGTCGTATTCAGGGTGCAACATTTGCTGACCTTGAAAAAGACCAGAAAAAATTAGCTGCTACAGCATGGTCAAATCGTAAACCGATTGATCAGGGTGGTTTGCTTAAATTCGTATTTGATAAAGAGTACCATGCGTTCAACCCAGATGTGATTAACTCATTACATACGGCTGTTCGCTCTGGTAAGTATGAAGACTTTAAAGTATATGCTGAGTTGGTTAACAACCGTCCGGTTGCAACCATTCGTGACTTATTCAAGTTAAAAATAACGAATTCGATTCCAGTTGACGAAGTAGAGTCAGTTGCAGATATTTTGCCTCGTTTTGACTCGGCAGGGATGTCTTTAGGTGCTCTTTCTCCAGAAGCACATGAAGCAATTGCAATCGCCATGAACACAATTGGTGGTCGTTCAAACTCTGGTGAGGGTGGTGAAGATCCTGTTCGCTACGGCACAATTCGTAACTCGAAAATCAAACAGATCGCATCTGGTCGTTTTGGTGTGACACCTGCGTACCTAACTTCTGCTGAAGTATTGCAAATTAAAGTTGCTCAAGGTGCAAAACCAGGTGAAGGCGGACAGTTACCGGGTGGTAAAGTAAATGGCTTAATTGCACGTTTACGTTACTCTGTGCCGGGCGTAACACTGATTTCACCTCCACCACATCACGATATTTACTCAATTGAAGATTTGTCTCAGTTAATTTTTGACTTGAAACAAGTTAACCCGAAAGCAATGGTTTCGGTAAAACTAGTATCTGAACCGGGTGTAGGTACAATTGCCGCTGGTGTTGCTAAAGCATATGCAGACTTCATTACCATTTCTGGTTATGACGGTGGTACAGCCGCATCTCCACTTTCATCAATTCACCATGCAGGTTCTCCATGGGAGCTTGGTTTGAGTGAAGCGCATCAAGCACTCCGCGTTAATGACTTGCGTGGGAAAGTGCGTGTACAAACTGATGGTGGTTTAAAAACTGGTCTTGATGTCATCAAGGCAGCAATTTTGGGTGCTGAGAGCTTTGGTTTCGGTTCAACCCCAATGATTGCTTTAGGTTGTAAATATCTACGTATTTGTCACTTAAACAACTGTGCGACCGGTGTTGCAACTCAACAAGACCATTTACGTCAAGAACACTATATTGGCGAGCCACAAATGCTCATCAATTTCTTCCACTTTATTGCGGAAGAGACGCGTGAATGGTTAGCCGCATTAGGTGTTTCTTCGTTGAAAGACTTAATTGGTCGTGTTGATTTACTTGAAGTGTTGCCAGGTGAAACTGAAAAGCATGCTCATCTTGATTTAAGTGCATTGTTAACATCTCATCCATCTGCTGACGGTAAAGCCCAGTACTGTGAAGTACAAGGTAATGCCCCATTTGATAAAGGTGTATTGGCTGAAAGAATGGTTGCTGAAATGCTTCCTGCAATTGAATCAAGTGCAGGCGGTCAGTTCAACTTCAAAGTGGTGAACTGTGACCGTTCGATCGGTGCTCGTGTGTCAGGTGAAATTGCTCGCCGTTATGGCAACCTTGGTATGGAAGTACATCCGGTTGTCATGAACTTGACTGGTACTGCTGGTCAGTCACTTGGTGTATGGAACGCTGGTGGTTTACACATCCGTCTTGAAGGTGATGCAAACGACTACGTGGGTAAAGGTATGGCAGGTGGTCGTATCTCGATTTTCCCGCCACAAGGTTCACCTTTCCAGACACAAAACACGGCAATTATTGGTAATACCTGTTTGTATGGTGCAACTGGCGGTAAGCTTTTTGCAGCAGGTACAGCGGGTGAGCGTTTTGCGGTTCGTAACTCGGGCGCATTTGCTGTAATCGAAGGCGCTGGTGATCACTGCTGTGAATATATGACAGGTGGTGTGGTGACTGTACTTGGTAAAGTAGGCCATAACTTTGGTGCGGGCATGACGGGTGGTTTTGCTTATGTACTTGACCTTGACAATGACTTTGTAGATTACTACAACCACGAATTGATCGATTTAAATCGTATTTCAACAGAATCTATGGAAGACCATAAAGAGTTCTTGTTGCGTATTATCGATGAGCATATCAAAGAAACAGGTAGTGCTTGGGCTTATAAAATCCGCAATGAGTTCGATTTCTACAGCCGTAAATTCTGGCTTGTGAAACCAAAGGCTGCTAATTTGCAAACGCTTTTGAAAACCACACAAGCTGATCCACAATAATTCCACGACTGCAACGACATAGGCAGGTGCGGACAACAGTGAAAACCGCGCCTACCCACGGAGAGAGACATGGCAGAACGCCTAAATAATGACTTTCAATTTCTGGATGTAGCACGCCAAGATCCAGAGAAAAAAGATATTACTGTCCGCAAAGCAGAATTTGTGGAAATTTATAAGCCTTTTACATCGGAAACTGTTACTAATCAGACTCACCGTTGTTTAGGTTGTGGTAACCCATATTGCGAATGGAAATGTCCTGTACATAACTACATTCCAAACTGGTTAAAGCTCATCGCTGAAGGCCAAATTTTCCAAGCTGCTGAGCTTTGCCATCAAACCAACACATTACCTGAGGTATGTGGCCGCGTATGTCCACAAGATCGTTTATGTGAAGGTGCTTGTACCTTAAATGATGGTTTTGGTGCAGTAACCATTGGTAATGCTGAAAAATATATTAACGACACAGCCTTTGCTTTAGGTTGGCGTCCAGATATGTCAGGCGTAAAATGGACTGACAAAAAAGTTGCAATTATTGGTGCTGGTCCAGCTGGTTTAGGTTGTGCGGATATTCTTGCTCGCGGTGGCGTTAAACCAGTTGTATTCGATAAGCGTCCTGAAATTGGTGGCTTACTTACATTCGGTATTCCAGAATTTAAAATGGAAAAAGATGTGATGAAACGCCGCCGTGAAATTTTCACAGGCATGGGCATCGAATTCCGTTTAAATACTGAAATTGGTACAGATGTTACCATTGATGAATTACTTGCAGAATATGATGCTGTATTCATGGGTATGGGAACTTATACCTACATGAAGGGTGGCTTCCCAGGTGAAGATCTTGCAGGTGTTTATGATGCACTTGATTTCTTGATCTCTAACGTGAACCGTTGCCAAGGTTGGGAGAAAGACCCAAGCGAGTACATTAGCTTAGATGGTAAAAAAGTGATTGTACTTGGTGGTGGCGACACTGCGATGGACTGTAACCGTACTTCATTGCGTCAAGGCGCTCATGATGTAACGTGTGCATACCGTCGTGATGAAAGCAACATGCCAGGTTCTGCACGTGAAGTAAAAAATGCCTATGAAGAAGGTGTGAAATTCTTGTTCAATCGTCAACCGATCGAAATCGTTGGTGAACATGGCAAAGTGACAGGCGTAAAAGTGGTAACGACACAAATGGGTGCACCTGATAGTCGTGGCCGTCGTAGCCCTGAACCAGTTCCAGGTTCTGAAGAAGTATTGCCAGCAGATGCAGTTTTACTTGCATTCGGTTTCCGCCCGAGTCCAGCTGACTGGTTTGGTAATGTGAGTATTAATCTTGATGGTTCGGGTCGTGTTGTTGCAGCTGAAAAGCAAGAATTCAAGTTCCAGACATCAAACCCGAAAATCTTTGCTGGTGGTGATATGGTCCGTGGTTCAGACCTTGTTGTGACTGCAATCTGGGAAGGCCGCCAAGCTGCTGAAGGAATTTTAGATTACCTTGGTGTTTAATCTAAAAATCATTTTTAAAGTTTTTAATAAAGCCTGCTTGATGCAGGCTTTATTTTTACCGCTAGTCACTTTGATATTTTTGGCAAATACAATAAGCTTTTTAGCCCTTTTTAGCCTTCCAAGCTCGCGACATACTCAAAGCTTCCTTCTTCAATACAATAGGTGTTGAATATGAACATCGCAGGTATGACGGCAGAAAAATCATATTTAAATCGTCGAAAAGCGTTGGGTATTACTGTACGTCGCCTTGAGTTTAATCCTAAGGCGATCAAGCGGCACTATTTTGCGAATTCACCTCTCATGTCTCACTTTTTAACTGCACTTTCCTCAACTTTTCCTGTTGGCGAGCAATTTTTTGTAAATAGCGTACGTAATGTGCGTGATAAAGTCTCGGACCCCCAGCTACAAGCACAAATTGCCGCTTTTATTGGACAAGAGGCAATGCATTCCAAAGCACATAGTGAGTTTAATGAAGCTTGGCGGCGTGATGATTATAATCTGGACAGTTTTCAAAATTGGCTAAATCAGCGCGATAAATATTTAAGAACGATTCCTCCTAAACTACAGTTGGCTCTTACCTGTGCTTTTGAACATTTTACTGCTCTACTTGGCGCATATGTTTTACAGCATCCAGAGTTATTAAAAACATTAGATCAAGATGCACTAAAACTTTGGGTATGGCATGCGATTGAAGAAATTGAGCATCGTTCAGTAGCGTTCGATGTCTATCAGCATGTATATGGGGATGATCGTATTCGTCGCTTACTTATGCGTAGTGTCACCACAGGATTTGCCAGTATCGCTTTTTATGGAACAACCCGCTTATTTTGGCAAGATAAATGGAATAGCTTACCTAAAATCGGAGGTAATTTATTTGGTTTATATTTGCTGGTTAAAATGCTTGTTCAGCTCATGCCCGAATATTTCGCATATTACAAAAAAGATTTCCATCCAAGTCAAAAGGATTATGGTCGTATGGTCGATTACTGGAAAAGTTCTTTAGCAGATGAATATCAAATGGCAAGTTTTCAACAAGAAAAAGACCAGCTATTCAGTTAATAAATAACCGGATTGAAAAATCCGGTTTTTAAATCAATAAAATAAAAGCAACACAATAATGCCAAAATCATCATACAATCGAGGAAAGAGGTTAAAAATATAAAGAAAAACTTGAGGATAATGTGACGATGAAAACATTGAAACAACTCGCGATCGCGACGACACTTGCCAGTACCTTATTATTTTCAGGGTGTGGCTATAACACTTTACAAGTAAAAGATGAAGCAGTAACGGCAGCTTGGTCTGAAGTTCAAAACCAATATCAACGTCGATCAGATTTAGTACCGAACCTTGTAAATGTAGTTAAAGGTTATGCTAAGCATGAAGAACAAGTATTAACCGAGGTTACACAGGCACGTTCGAATGTTGCTGGTTTAAAAGTTGATAAAGAAGTTCTAGAAGACCCGGCTTTACTTGAAAAATACCAACAGGCTCAAAGTCAATTAACAGGGGCTTTATCTCGTCTGATTGCTGTTTCTGAAAATTATCCAGATTTAAAAGCCAATACCCAATTCCAAGAACTTCAAGTTCAACTTGAAGGAACAGAAAACCGTATTGCTGTAGCTCGTAATCGTTATATTACAACAGTGCAAGACTACAACGGATATGTACGCCAGTTCCCGCAAGCAGTGACTGCAAAAGTAATTGGTATGCATCCAAAAGCCAATTTCTCTGCCGAAGCATCTGCACAGCAGGCACCAAAAGTTTCTTTTGATTAATTTTAAGAATCAAAGGAGTGCTGCATGAGAAATAATATATTGCTTCAGCTTAAGCAAATTAAGGTATTTGTTATTACCTTAATTTTGCTCTGTTGCGGTGTTCTTTTTCAGAATGCAGCATGGAGTGAGACTAATATTGCAATTGCTACTGATGAAACTGACACCATTGTAGCGGGCAAAATTATTCAGAAGCAGCAGGCTCAAGCTTCCACTTCTAAAAGTGAACAGTCTGCTTCTGGCGTAGCTCCCCAAGCTCAAGTCGCCAACGATATGGCAGATGGTGAATCGATTCGTGGTTTGCCAACCTTAAATCAGCCTGTTATTGATCAAGCCAATATTCTAAGTGAGGCAGAGAAGCAGCAGCTCGACCAAAAAATTCTAAGTTTATATCAACAAGGCAAAGCGCAAATTGGTATTGTCATTGTTCCAACTACGGGCCAAGAAGATATTTTTGATTATGCATTACGAGTGGGTGAGCAGTGGCAATTAGGCTCAGCTAAGCGTGACAATGGATTACTCATTGCGGTTGCGGTAAATGACCGCCGTATACAAATTCTAACTGGCTACGGCTTAGAAGGCGTATTACCCGATATTGTTGCAAGTCGAATTATTCGAAACCAAATTACACCCTATTTTAAACAAGCCCAATATGCACAAGGTTTAAATGCAGGCCTTGATGAAATTGGAAGAATTTTAAATCTTGATCCAGAAGTTGCTCAGCAAGCTGCTCAAGATTTAAAAGAACGACAACACCAAGCTGCTGAAGAGCAACAAGCCAAACAAACAACGCTCACAATGGCTTTATTTATTCTTGTTGCTGGTATTGTTGGTTCATTTATTGTAGGGCGGCCTCTAAGCGCATCTACGGCGGGCGTTGCTGCTGCAGTGGCGGGTTTTGTAAATGGTGCTGGACTAGTAACTAGCTTACTACTTGGTTTTGGAATCTTCTTTTTACTCATTACCTCAATTGCCCAGCTTATTTTACAGGTTATTCTGAGTGGTGCAGGCGGTGGCGGGCGTGGTGGAGGCTTCGGCAGTGGAGGCGGAGGTTATGGCGGCGGTGGAGGTCGTTTTGGCGGTGGAGGTGCATCAGGGTCATGGTAACAACATCAGAAACAACAGAAATCATTACTCAACCTAAAATTGAGGACTCTGTAGAACCGAGTCTTAAACGCTGGTTTAAGCATTTTTGTTACTTGCCAGCCAGCAGTCGATATTTTTCAAAACAAGATAAACAAACGATTGCTGATGCTGTACAGCAGGCAGAACATGGACATGTAGGCGAAATACAAGTCGTAATAGAAGGTCACATTCCATGTTCGCAGGCCTATCGGCAAAATACTCGATTAAGAGCACAGCAGTTATTTGCAGAGCTTGGGGTTTGGGACACCGCGTTAAATAGTGGTGTACTACTTTATTTGAACTTATGTGAACGTACAGTAGAAATTATATTTGATCGTGGTATTAGAAATGCGACTAATGAGCAAGTCTGGCAACAGATTTGTGAGTCTATCGTGCAACAACTTAAACAAAAACAATATCAGCAAGCTGTGGTGATTGGCGTGCAGCAAATTGGAGAGGTGATGTCACGTTTTTATGATGAAAACATGCCAGATGAATCCAATGAATTGGGAAATGCCCCGATTATTATTAATTAAATTATTGTCTAAAATTCTGATATCTCATAATTTTCTAAGTTTTTATTTTTAAAAGGTGACTGACAAAAAACGTCACCTATTTATTTATTTTTAAAGAGAATTTGTTCACAAAAACAAATATAAAGTTTGATGAGTTTAGTTTACTTTTTTTGATGTGTGATCTGTTTTAGCTGAAAGTCATGTGACGATTTTTGTCAGTTATTTACAGTGATTTTATATTTAGTAAATTGGGGAATTAATATAAGTTTTTGTTTTATAAATAAAATAAAAGTTGGCATGGATGCTGCAATATAGTTGATAGCTGAAAAAGCTTATATAAAAACATACATACAAACTTTGGGGAAAAGGCTATGAATGCACAAAAAGGTTTTACATTAATTGAACTCATGATCGTGGTTGCGATTATTGGTATTTTGGCGGCAATCGCGATTCCTGCATACCAAAGCTATATTGCTAAATCACAAGCTTCTGAAGCATTTACATTAGCAGATGGTTTAAAAACAACAATTGCTACTAATTTGCAATCAGGCACTTGTTTTGCTTCTGGCGCCGCCGCCGCCGCCACCGCTGATTCAATCGCTGGAAAGTATGGAACTGCAACTATTACAGCAGATACAACTGCGGGTGGTAGCGGTTGTGGTGTTAGTTATACATTTAAGGCTACTGATGTATCAGATAAATTAACAAGCAAAGTAATTGGTATGTCTGTAACTGAAAATGGTGTAATTAAGCCATCAACTGTTACAGTAACTGATACTACTCTAGCTGATTATTTACCTCAGTCTTTTAAATAATAATCTAAGTATTTGAAAATATTTATAGTTATTTTAAAAAAAACGCATCTTTAGGGATGCGTTTTTTATGTATAAAGCAATTGTAATCAACAATAATTAATTGGAACTTTAGATTCAGTTGACTAAGTTATCTGTATAATTCCCTGCAAGTTCTAAGTCTTTTCACTCGTCACTATGCAAGTATTCTTCCTATTCCTCGCTGCAATCCTGTTAGGTTTTGCATGGTTGTCTCCATTTCACTATAGCCCTTGGGTCATGTTCTCGAGTGAAGTGAGTACTTTTGGGGCTGGATTATGCGTATTAGCCGTCCTAATTCAGCAAAATATTAAAATTCCTAGAGCACAACTATTGTTGCTGCCATTTGCTTTCATTCCAATAGTACAGTGGAGTTTTGGTTTAGTTTTTGATCTGAGCACAGCCTTATTGAGTTCATTTTACTTGTTTGGTTTTTGGTTTATGGTCTTGGCTGGCTACAACCTGTCTTTAGATCAACAAAAGCGAGATCAAATCTTTTCGGGTTTTAGCTTACTCGTAATTATTGTATCCCTTGCCACTAGCTTCATTGCAATTTGCCAATGGTTGAATATCGAGTCTCATATTCCCTATGTACTTAAGCTACTGGGTAATCGTCCTTACGGTAATTTTGGTCAACCCAATAATATGGCAACCTTTTTAATTATTGGGTTATTAGGGTGTTTGTATTTATATGAAAAGAATAAAGTAACTGTCTGGTTGTTATTGCCTTCAGCGCTCATTATTTTATTTACGGTCGCATTGAGTCAGTCTAGAACCTCATGGATAGTTTTTCCATTTTTATTCATCTATTGGATGATTAAGCAATTTAAAAAGCAAAAAAGATTTGGACTTGCTCAAGGCTTTTTGTGGTGCTTAACATTTTTTTTAATTGCTGGCTTGATCTTACCTTATATCACTCAATTCATCGAATTCTCTACAAATACAGAGATTACTGAAACGAGTACGTTTGTTGCTCGTGCAGGCTCAGGGCATGAGCGTGTAGGTATGTGGATACAAATATTGCATGCTATCGCTCAGCAACCATGGGCAGGGTATGGATGGAGTCAAACGAGTGTTGCTGTAGTTGATAGTATTCAATATGGAACTGTACATGTATGGTTTAATAGTGCCCATAATGTACTGCTCGATTTAATTGTCTGGAATGGTATTCCATTAGCAGCTGTAATCATTGCTTACTTTACGTGTTGGTTCCTTTGGTTAAATCAACAGGCTAAAGAAACCATCTCAATTATAGCGATTATGATGGTTTGTGCCGTGTTGATTCATGCCATGTTCGAGTTCCCACAGCGTTATGCTTATTTCTTACTTACCTGCGGTTTTTTGCTTGGTATTATTCAGGCGCAGGCTCCTGTACTTAAAGGGGTTGTACTTAATAAGCAAATTTTCCGCTTATTATGGGTAGTCAGTTTACTACTTATTATTGCGATTTTACGTGATTACAATGTTTATGTTGTGAATAGTAATTTACTTTATAAGAATAAAAAGCCAAATGCCGAATTTATGGGAAGCAGTAAAATTTTTGTTTTAACGCAGTTTGAGCAACGTTTAAAATGGATTGAACTTAATCCAGAAACTAAATTACCTGAAGCTGATTTAGTTGAGTGGGGAAATTCAGTAAAGAATAAAGCGACTCCCTATAATTTACGTAAATATGCAAAATTGCTGGCTTATAATGGAAAACTAGAGCAAGCAGAGCAGCAAATATTAATTTTAAAGCATCTCTATAAGCAAAAAATAACGCTATCAGAGTTATTAAAAGAAAAGTAATAAAAAATCCCCTTGTACTCAAGGGGATTTTTTTATGAGAAATTACATCTGGCTTTGAATGTAATTTTCAATGCCAACGTTACCGATAAGGTCAATCTGAGTATCTAACCAGTCCCAATATTCTTCTTCTTTTTCTAAAATTTCTTGAACGAGATCACGAGTCACATAGTCTTGTTCTGTTTCAGCGAGTGCAACTGTTTTTTGAATCGCCTCTATATTTTCTTTCACTTTTCGAATATCACATTGCAGAACTTCTTCTGTATGTTGGCCAATATAAAGTTTGCCTAAATGCTGAAGGTTAGGTAGGCCTTCCAAAAATAAAATACGTTCAATAATTTTGTCTGCATGCTTCATTTGACGAATGGATTCTTTATATTCGGCAGAGCCAAGCTGCTCAATTCCCCAATCATTAAACATGCGTGAATGTAAAAAGTATTGATTAATTGCAGTTAAATGATGATACAGCACTTGGTTGAGCTGATTAATCACATCACGATTGCCTTTCATTGTAGCTACTCCAAAACAATTTCTGCCTTAATCCAATTAAGGCAATCTATAAAACCATTTTAGTGAACAATCATAGATATGGCGAGTAGTTTATGGAACAGCAAATGAAAATCGCAATCAAAAACAACACAATATTAGTAAAGAAGAGTTTGCTGCCAAAAAAAACCGCTTGAATGAGGAACTATTAACGTTCCGCAAAAAGCGGTGGAGGAGCTAATAAATACTGTTAAATGTTTATAATTCTTTTACGCAGCCACGGAAATACGAGCGGCGATTTCTGCTAATTCTTCACTAATAATAGCACGTGCTTCTGGTGCACAGCGTCCACAGCAAGTACCGAGATCAAGCAAATCACGAATTTCGCGATAGCTTTCAGCGCCATTTTCAACAGCGTCTTTAATATCTTGATCGGTAATGCCACGACACAAGCAAACGTACATGGGAGTGATCCCCAAATATAAATGCGATAATAGATATTATTGATAATTATTATCGTTTGTCAATGAAATTCATTTAAAATCTCATTTATTATTATTGGGATTTTGGATAAAAAAATACCACCTGAGCGGAAATCCGAGTTGTGTTCAGATTTTATACAAAGGTGGTTCATGATTTGGAGCTAAGAATTTAACGGAAAATATTCAATATATTTTTATATCTTATTGATTAATAACTACAATACCATCCATCTCTACTAATGCGCCTTTAGGTAGACTAGCTACACCTAATGCTGCACGTGCAGGGTAGGGTTGAGCAAAATATTCACCCATAATTTGGTTTACAAGTTGGAAATTTGATAAATCGGTTAGGAAAATATTAAGTTTAGCAATGTCTGCAAGTGAACCACCAGCAGCTTCACAAACCGCTTTTAAATTATCAAATACACGGCGAATTTGAGCTTCGATACCTTCTACAAGTTCCATACTGTATGGATCTAAACCAATTTGCCCTGAAAGATATAACGTATTGTCTACTAAAATAGCTTGAGAGTATGTGCCGATAGCAGCAGGGGCATTTTCAGTATGAATCACTTGGCGGGACATTTGGTTCTCCTTGATTAAATCTCATTCCATCATAATCGATGATAGGTTTGGACAAAAGTATCATCGATTTAACTGATTAAGTGGATTTGGAAAGTTTGATTTTGTTAAAGAAACATAAACCTGACCAATAGCTCTTGTAAAGACTTAGCTTACTTTTGAGACTTCCATTTGGGGATTAGGAGCATCCAAACGTTCAATACGCGGGAAACCATAATGCATACGTAAGTCACGGATGACTTTTGCAATATGTTTACGGTTGTTAACTACAATATTAACAAAAGTTCTTTGCTCATTTGAGTGAACCATTTCTACGCCTGCATTATTTTTACGGCATTGATAGATTAGGTCTGATACCTGCTCATCATTCATTGCCCTATCTATAGCGAGGTAAGCAGTAAAACGTACATCATCTACATCATCTGCTTTCCATTGAAGCGGCATAATATTTTCAGGGTGAAGATGTTGCTCATGTAGCAAGTTATGGCAGCGTATGCGATGCACAATTAACCCACGACGTGTTAAATGCCCTTGAATTGGGTCGCCTAGAACTGGATTGCAGCAATGCGCATATTTAACGTCGATACCTTCAGTACTTTGAATGAGTCGATCTGAATTTTCCACTTGTGGATGTTTGTCATGAGCAAATAGGTGATTGGCTACGAGTTGAGGCAGTAAGTCACCAACAGCAATTTGTTCAAACAGTGTATTTTTATTGTCGATGTGGCGCCATTGAAGTAAATCTAACCAGTCGGCCTCAGAAAGATCGTTAATCGAACGATTGAAGAGTTTCAGTGCTCGAGAAAGTGCTTGTGCACCGACTAAACGCTGTTCTTCAATGTCTTGATCTTTAAGGACATGCTGTAATGCACGGCGAGCTTTTTGAGTATTAATAAAACTTAGCCAGTCTGGATTTGGTGTTGCTAAAACATCCGTAATAACTTCGATAACTTGACCGCTAATTAAAGGTGTCGACAGTGGTTTAATTTCACCATCTACTTTTGCACCAACTGCGTGATTACCTAAAAATAAACTTGCTGAATAAGCAAAATCAACTACGGTAGCACCTTGTGGTAACTCATGGAGTTGACCATGTGGTGTGTAAACCCAAATTTTTTCTTGATGTAAGTAATCTAATAAATCATTAAAGGTCGTTTTTGCACATTCTCCATCGATAAGCGTATTCAAGTTCTGCATAGAGGCCTGAATGGCTGAGCGACAAGTTTGTGGTGCATTTTCACCTAGTACTACACCAAAACGGGCAGCTTTACGCATAAGCTCGGTTTGGATGGTAAGAGATAGTGTGGTTTTTTCACCTTTAAGTTTAATCAGTAACGATTGGTTGCCACCTGGTAGCGGACGACGGATATGATCCTGATATTGAATGACCTGAAAGTTTTCTCTTAATGCATCAACTAGGCGGTCACAGTCAGCAATTGTTTGTAAAACGATTTCAAAAGCATGACTATGGGTAAGCTCTTGTAAATCCATCTCATTTTTAACGAAATGGCGTAATAATTCGATATTGTTATTTTTCTTTTTAATGCGGCCTTGAATATGATAGTTATGGAGAAGTTCAGCGAGGTTTTGTTCCCAGATACTTTGATATTTACATCGCTCTGGTTTGGTTAGACGTAGTGCATTTTGCACGTTATCAAACATATCAAGATCAAGATTTTGATAACAAAGATTTTCTAGATTATCGCCCATTTCATTCATGCCGACTAATCTTGCCATTGGCACAAAAATATCAAGAGTTTCTTGAGCAATGCGGGCACGTTTATCTGGACGTAAAGCACCTAGGGTCGTCATATTATGATAGCGATCTGCTAATTTAATAATAATGACACGTGGATCCTGTAGGGTCGCTTGCAAGATTTTTCGGAATGAGGCGGCTTTGTTATATTCTTTATCACTTGACTGGCTAAGTTTGGTTACACCATCAACTAGCTCGGCAACTGTCAGACCGAACTTTTCAGTAATATCTTCTTTTGTATATTGCGTGTCTTCAATAACATCATGCAAAAGTGCTGCCATTAAGGTTTCAGCATCTAAACGCATGTTCGCCAGAATGCAGCTGACAGCAATTGGATGCAAAATGTAGGGTTCACCACTTTTACGTGTAATGCCAGTATGCGCTAGATCGGCAAAATCACAGGCAGCAAGCACTTTCTCGGCCTCACTTACCGATAAGTAAGGGTCGATAATCAATTTAAGCTGTTGCTTGGCTTGGCTGACCTCTTCGCCTGGCATAAATCACCCTTTTTCCTAATGCTGAGAAACTAAATCTATCTACTTCTTAATGAAAAGCATATTGCGGAACTTGTCAATTTTTTCATTTGAAAAAGTGTATTTTTTTTTCAATGAAAATAATTGCTTTTTTCAATATCTTTAAATTCAAGATAAAGCCAAATAAAAAACCACCGCAGAAAAACGATGGTTTTTTTATAAAACAGAATTGGTTAGAAAGAAAAACCTTCTAAATTCAAGCTGTTTGTAGAAAGAGCAAGATCAAGACTAGAAGTTTGATAATCTTGTTCACGTTGTTTAAGAATTTCTTTCGTAACGTGTCCTGCCGCGATTTCGCGCAAAGAAACTACAGTCGGTTTGTCGTTATCCCATTCTACAGTTGGCTCCATGCCTTGACGTGCCAATTGACGAGCACGTTTACTTGCAACGAGCACAAGCTCAAAACGGTTGTCTACATGATCTAAACAATCTTCAACGGTGACGCGTGCCATAAAAGTTCTCGTTTTGGAATGGTGAATTTGAACAGACTAAACAGTATAAAAGGCTTTCGATCTAGACTCAAGTTATTCCTGTTTTGGTTGAGGAGTAATCAAGTCTTGAATTAATGTTTGATGACGTTTGGCTTGCTGAGATAATACTAAACGGTTTGCTGTAATCACAGCTTCAAGCTCATGTAGGGCTTTATTAAAGTCATCATTGATAATGATGTAATCAAAGTTCGTGTAATGCTGCATATCTTCAACTGCACAGCTTAAACGATGTTCAATGACTTCAACTGAGTCTGTACCACGATTAGATAAACGCTGACGTAGGTCAAACTGAGTAGGGGGTAAAATAAATATTTGTTTTGATTCAGGAAAAAGTTTTCGTACTTGCTCTGCACCTTGCCAATCAATTTCAAGTAAAACATCGTGCCCTTGAGCTAACTGTTGCTTTACCGTTGTTTGAGAAGTGCCATAGTAATTACCAAATACTTCAGCGTATTCAATAAAACCGTCATGGTTGACTTGGTCTAGAAATTCATCTTTTGTAGTGAAGTGATAGTGAACACCATCTAATTCACCTGGACGTTGACCTCGGGTGGTATGTGAGACTGAAACATGTAAATTGCTCACTCGGTCAAGCAGGGCTTTCACCAAAGATGTTTTGCCCGTTCCTGATGCAGCAGAAACGACAAACAATAGACCCGACATGATATTTTTCCTGATATGATAAAATATCTTCGCTATTGTAGTGTACCGTGCGTTTAAACTGAATAGTTTTAATTGCAAATATTCAAGAGAAATTCCCCTGTTTTATTAATTTTGAGGCTGTTATGGAAATTGTGTTAGCTAATCCGCGTGGTTTTTGTGCCGGTGTTGATCGAGCCATAGCAATCGTCAATCGGGCTTTAGAATGTTTTAATCCGCCTATTTATGTACGTCATGAAGTTGTACACAATAAATTTGTAGTAGATGACTTACGTCAAAGAGGGGCAGTTTTTGTTGATGAGCTTGATCAGGTTCCGGATGACTCAATTGTAATTTTTAGTGCGCATGGCGTTTCAAAAGCAGTTCAGCAAGAAGCAGAGCGCCGGGGCTTAAAAGTTTTTGATGCCACTTGTCCTTTAGTTACCAAGGTTCATATTGAAGTGACTAAATATGCACGTGAAGGTACTGAAGCAATTTTGATTGGTCATGAAGGACACCCTGAAGTTGAAGGAACAATGGGTCAATATGACAAATTAAAAGGTGGTGAGATTTATCTTGTTGAAGATGAAGCTGATGTGGCTGCACTTGCAGTAAGACATCCTGAGAAACTTGCATTTGTAACCCAAACAACTTTATCTATTGATGATACGGCTAAAGTCATTGATGCGTTGCGTGCAAAATTTCCTCATATTCAGGGGCCACGTAAAGACGATATTTGCTACGCAACTCAAAACAGACAAGATGCTGTGCGTGACTTGGCTGAACAGTGTGATGTGGTGTTGGTTGTAGGCTCACCTAACTCATCAAATTCAAATCGTTTACGTGAGCTTGCAGAGCGTATGGGTAAAGCTGCTTACCTTGTAGATAATGCTGATCAGCTAGAACAGTCATGGTTCAATGATACTTGCAAAATTGGTGTGACAGCGGGTGCTTCAGCGCCGGAAATTCTGATTAAGCAAGTGATTCAACGTTTACAAGACTGGGGCGCGCAAGCACCTAAAGAATTAGATGGACGTGAAGAGAACATAACCTTTAGCCTTCCTAAAGAATTACGCATTCACGTGACTCAAGCATAAAGTGTGACTTATTTAACATACTGATTTTAAAATAGTAAAACAGATAATTGTTGATGTGACGATTATCTGTTTTTTTATACCCTTTATCTGCTTTGTATTTGTTTTGTAAATCTAAACCGTAAAATTTAAATAATAAATAAAAAATTCTTAAGTTTATTTGGGGTTTAAGGGGATGAGGGGAATTATTCCACAAGAAGGGTTCACCTTGGTTGAGCTTATGGTGACGATTGCAGTAATGGCGATTATTGCAATGATGGCTGCGCCGTCTATGTCAAATTTATTGGAAAATAAACGACTAGAGGGAAATCAACGAGACCTAATCAATGCTTTGTCGGAAGCGAAGAGCCAAGCAATACTTGGTCGACAAGACGTTTCTATTAATTTGAATTCAACAGCTTTAAATACACCCACTTCTTTTAATTGGAAAGCTGCTTCAAATAATACTCTTGAGCTCAAGAATATAGCTGCTGATAGCACACAAAGTTCCTTAACAACGACAACCTTGACCTTTAATGCGAATGGAATGGTAACTAATATCACCCAAGATACGCTTTTATCTATTTGTAATTCAAAAATATATAAAAAGAAAATTCTTATTTTAACAAAGCTTGGCACATTAATTTTTAAAGCTGAGGAGACATGTTAATGGGGGGCTCTAAACAACAAGCTCAAGCTGGGGTTGGCTTATTAGAAGTGTTGGTTGCTTTAATTTTACTTGCAATAGGGATTTTAGGATATGTTGCCTTGCAAATTCGGGCTATGGATGCTTCTTCAGAGGCTTTAAGTAAATCTCAGGCTATTATGATTATGAGAGGATTAGCAGAAAATATTCGCGTAAATAGTACTCAAGCTAGCCAATATCCTATCTTTGTTCGTAGTTATAGCAATTATTCATCTACCACCACAGCCCCTACGTTGTGTTTCAACACAATTTGTACCCCTTCTCAACTTGCACAATTTGATGCTTATCAAGCAGCAAGAACTGCAGATCAACTAGGCATGAAAATCACAATGTCAAATTGTCCTGGGGTCACAACTACAATGGCCCAGCAGAGACAGTGTCTATTTGTTTTTTGGGGCAAAACCACTCCAACACTTACGACAAATGGGGGCGTCACGAGTGTGGATGTATCGAGCTGTATGAGTACGAATGGTGTTTATACCAATAATTCGAATTGTTTAATGATGGAGGCATATTAATGACTCACTCATTTGTATCGTGGAAGCAACGAGGCTTTACATTAATTGAGCTTATGGTTGCATTGGCTTTAGGCCTAATTTTGGTCGCTGCGGCAACTCAATTATTTATTGGTGGACTTCTATCAAGCCGCTTGCAAAAAGCAAATGCTGAAATACAAGATAGCGGTATTTTTGGCTTGGAATATATTGCACGTGATATACGTCTTCTAAATTATGGAAATGTAATAAATCCAATATTAACGGATACCACGCCTTGGGGAGGTGTTGTATTAACTGGTTCAACAGCAACTAATAATGACAGTGTCAATTTTGTTCCTAATGTTGGCACAAATACCTATATTGCTGAGACACTATTAAGTCGTGGTGTGGGAGATACGGTAAGTACCGTTAGTAATCACTGGAAAGGCCTTTCAAATATACAGAATAGTTCAAATGCTGCTATGCAAAGCGATCAGCTGACTATTCAGTTTATTGCTCCTACAAATATGACAAATTGTGAAGGCGTGAATGTACTTGCTGGAGATTTAATTGTAGAGCGGTATTTTTTACGTCTTGATACGAATGGTAGTTCTCAGCAAGATTATGCGCTTGCATGTGATGCAAATACTCCCTCTAGCGTAGCTACGGCACAACCTACCACTGTGCCTGGATTAGGAGATGCTGGTCAAATTATATTGCCGCGTATTGACCATTTCCATGTGTTATTCGGCGCAAAGAATACTGCTGGCAATTTTGCTTATTACACAATTCCCCAATATCGGGCTGCCGCACAGGCTGCCCGAGATGCCACTCCACCAGTAATGGCACCTAGAATTCTTTCAATACAAATATCGGTGTTAGCTCGTTCTACTAACAATGCCCAAAATAAAGCAATAGATCCCACACAGTCGTTTCTTATGTTGGATCAAACTGTACATGCTTCTGATAACACAACTCGATTTTTGCGCCGTGTTTATAGCGTAACAATTGCTCTACGTAATGCGATGGGGGAAAGTCTATGACCCATTTAATTCATGAAAATATTAAAAGGAAATCTAAGGAAAAAGGAGCAACCCTTATTGTTGTGCTGATTATTTTATTGGTTGTTGTTTCTGTAGGTGTTTTAGCAATAAGAGTGGCAATTGTTTCTTTAAAAGTTGCTACTAACAGCCAAGTTAGCCAATTAAATTTTCAGTCATCTGATACGCCTTTAGAACTCATTGTACAGATGAATCCTACTACCCTAACTAATATTACAAATGTGATTGGTGCTGCGCTCAAAGAGCATGAAAGTAACCCAGGTGCAGAATACAACTTTTGTTATAAACCTGTTTCTACATCAACAAATTTTGCTCAGACCCGAGGCGCAAGTTTACTTCGAGCAGGAAGTGCTAATAATGCAGTCGTTGAAGATGGGGGAGTGGCAGGTTTTTGTGATTTAACAAGTGACTATGGAAGTAGCCGTCAAGCGGTAGTTACTCAAGTTGCTGTCAGTATTCCTACAGATGCTGCAAGTGATATTCCTGGCTCTAATTTACCACGAGGAACAAACACCTCCGAAGGCACACAACTACCTAAAAGCATGCTATCTACGCAACGTATTCGTGTTATTACCACTGCTTTTTTACCAGCCTATGCATCTACCTCTATCGAAACTTTGCAAAGTGATTGCTTAAGTACGAGTTCAGCAAAAATTAGTGACAATTTTGATACCGCGTTAACGGCTAAACAAACACTAGCGGAGTGTTTGGCAAATCATAACGTGCCTTTTAGTACTCAAGTTCAAGAATTTAACTATACCAATAAGCTTACTCAAATTACGGCACCAGGTTCATAACGGGGAATATCGTGAAACTAAAATTGAAGCATTTTAAGCCAAATAATTTATGGTATGCCATCTGTTCGAGTTCGGTTGCTTTTACATGGCTAATCACAAGCTCTGTCGTGCAGGCGAGTGATTTACAAATTTATGCATCACCTACAGCAGGTAAAAAAACGATTGTAATGATGTTAGATACTTCGGGGAGTATGACATCTAATAGTTATAACGAAAATCGCTTGGCCATGCTTAAAAATGGTATGAATGCTTTTTTAGCCAGCAATAATTCCGTTTTAAATGATACTCGTGTGGGTTTGGGGAATTTCTCTGCAAATGGTGATAGCCGAAGTGGACAAATTTTGGTGGCCGCTGCGCCTTTAGGGGATGCAAGCACTTTAAATACGGTAGGTTCTCAGCGTTATAAATTAAAACAGGCCGTTGCAAATTTAACTGCTGGTGGATCAACGCCCTCAGCACATGCTTATGCGGAAGCTGCGGCTTATTTGATGGGTACAACGACCTATTCAGAAACAAATTATCTTATTCGAAAAGATAGTTATATAAAGCGTGTCCGGAAATTTGATAATAGAACAGAATACTCATATTGTACGAATTATCGCGATTCACAGATTGATACAGCGAATTTATGGCAGCCTTGTCGCTCTAGTAGCTATTGGAGTAACTGGTCAACTTCTAATCCGGGTGTAAATACGGCAATTGCTTATGATACTTCGTCTGATTCAACCTATTCTTATACTTATTACTACACCACTTTTAACTATGCGATAGTAAACGCAGATAGCGGAACTCCAAAATCAAAAACAAATGATACAACAAGCAATCCTAATATTGTTGTAGATAGAAATGCCCCTAACTTAAACGCCGTTTATCAATCTCCTTTGCCAGCGGTGGCTAATCGTCAAAGTTGTGATGGGCAAGGTATTTACTTTTTATCAGATGGTGAGCCAAACAATACAACAAATACACGTTCGGCAAGTGTTATGTCGACTGCTTTGGGAAGTACGTTGGGAGCAGATTTTAATTGCTCTGGAGGTCTTTCTAATACCTCATCAGATTCTGGCTGGGCTTGTATGGGGGAGTTTGCGAAACGACTATTTGATAAAACAAAGAATCCTGCTGGAGTTTCTATTCAAACAGCATTTGTCGGTTTTGGTAGTGACTTTTCTAGTTTAAGTTCTTCTGATGTAAAAAATGCCTGCCGTTTAAGTTCGAGAACCCAATCTGACCGAAAAGGGGATGACTCGTGTTCTCCAAATCAATCTACTAATGCAGTAGCTACTCCCGGTTATGGAAATGGGGGGTTTTTCCCTACACAAAGTGCGCAAGGGGTAACAAACAGCGTTATCTCTTTTATTAATAATTTAGATAAAGTCCCTTTAGAACCTTTAACAACAGGCGCTATCTCGGTTCCTTATGATGCTTTAAATCCAAAAAATTTACAGGAATATGGGTACTTACGTGCTTTTGAGCCTAATCCAGCAAATGCTTATTTAACATGGCGTGGCAACCTAAAAAAATATCATGTTGTTTTATCGGGAACAAATGCTGGTGCTTTTGAGGCCAACACGGGTGGGCTAGTCTATAATGCAAGTGGGGCATTTAGAACGGGTACCAAAGATTACTGGAATAGCTCGAATTACAATGATGGAGGCAAAGTCTTTTTTGGTGGTTCATATGCAAAAGTTCCTTTACCAATTGCTGGACAAACTGAAACACGTGATGAAGAAGAAAATATCACAAAATATTATTATGCAGTACAAAGTAAAATTCGAAACTTATTTACCGATGTTTCTGCAGTTGCAACAGATGGTAGCCTGACCAAGATATCAACCTCTGGAACTAATTTACTAAGAATTCCAGCAACTCCTGCGGAGGGAACCAATCCTTTTGATAGCGCAAGTAACACAGCAAGCTATGTATTAGGAAAATTTGATGCATCAACTGGACAAGATATTTTAAAAGCTTTCCCGATTAGCTTGAAATTAAAAATATTAAATTATCTAGGTTACTCAACTGATATAGGTGCTGCGTCTTTACCTTCATCTTTGGTTACATCGAATGAACCGTATTTATCGATGGGCGGAAGTATTCATTCTTTACCGGTACAGCTTACCTACAGTGGGACATTAGATGGAAATGGGAATTTAACATCTGCACGTGAACAATCCATTCTCTATGGAACGATGGAGGGTGGTTTACATATTGTGGATGCTTCAACTGGTGTGGAACAAATGGCTTTCGTTCCTGCCGATATATTAAATGATCCAGTCGCATCAAAGGCTTTAGTTGTTGGTCAAAGTGATGCTACAGCACCTGCTCATGGTATGGATGGAGCTTGGGTATCGGATCCAGCATATAGTATTACTACCACAGGAAGTGGTAGTGCTGCAGTTTCAAAAGTGACTGCAAAGCAAATGTATATTTATGGTGGCATGCGAATGGGTGGTAGCAGTTATTATGGCTTAAATGTCTTAAATCCTGCTTCACCTAAGCTCCTGTTTAGAGTGGGTTCAGATCAAACGGATTATAATCGTATGGGACAGAGTTGGTCTAAGCCTGTACTTGCAAATATTCGTTATAACGGCACTATTAAACGGGTCATGATTGTTGGTGGTGGCTACGATCAATGTTATGAAAAACCGAATATTACCTTGAGCGACTCTTGCTTTACGAATGCAAAAGCAAAAGGAAATGCTGTCTATATTATTGATGCCAAAACTGGGGAACGTTTATGGTGGACTAGTGATACTGGCTCTAATATAAATAACTCTAATATGAAGCATAGTATTGTTAGCCGTATTAGTACCTTAGATCGAGACGCTGATGGTTTGGTAGACCATTTATATTTCGGCGATTTAGGGGGGCAAGTTTTCCGTATCGATCTTAATAATAACCAGACAAAAACAAATTCAACTTATAGCAGTTTCGGTATTCGAGTTGTTCGATTAGCCAATTTGGCAACGAATGACTCAACTTATGATAGCTCGAACGATTATATAGGTGGGAATGCGCCGCGTTTTTATGAACCGCCAACAGTGACAATTCATGATTATGGAATCCGCACTTTTATTACTGTAGGTATTGCTTCAGGTGACCGTAGTACCCCATTGGATGTTTATCCGCTTACAGGGCGTGAAGGTATGTCACCTAGCACAGCATTAAGCGGACGCCCTGTAAATAACGTCTATGGAATTATCGACAAAGACTTTATTAAAAAGAATTTAATGTCTTTAACTGATAGCCAACTTGAAACAAAAGATATTACTCGATCGGCTCTTAGAAAAAATCCACAAATTTTACGATCTGGAGAAACACGAGTAGCACAAATTTTCTTTCCAAATACAGGGACGGGCCAAGGTGGATGGTATCGCTCACTTTCTAGTACGAGCGGTGGTATAGAGAAAGCTAATAATAGTTTCCGTATTAAAGGCGGATTAAAAGCTTTTGAAGAGCCAATGGCAATTACGGGGACTTTAATTGTGCCTGTTTATGACCCGCAGGGAACAGGCATTGTGGCAGCAGACCCATGTTTGCCACGTGTGGTAGGTGAAACGGATCAGCAGACTTATTGTTTACCATTTGGAGCCTGTCTTAATTCTGATGGATCAATTGATCCGAATAAAGAAGACCCTAGTGGGTTTGAAACACAAACAGGTGGTAACTGCCCAGTAGGAGTTTCTGAATGTAATAAAAAAGTAATTGGAGCAGGTATCCGTAGCATTACATTTGTACCAACTGAGGATAACCCACCAGCTACAAATAGTTGTGGGAAGTTAAAACTTTCTGGTAATGAGCAAGGAACTGGGCAGTGGCAATGTACAAGTCATTTGGTTCCTATGCGTTGGTATGAGCGCTATCGCTAAGGGATTATTTATGAATAAATACTATATCCAGCGGTTTAATCAGGGCGTTACCTTGATTGAACTCATGGTTGTCATAGTGATTGTTGCTATTTTCGCTTCGATTGCCATCCCTTCATATCAAGGCTATACCCGTAGAGCGACTGCTTCTGCCGCCAAAAGTGAAATTTTAAAATTAGCTGAACAATTGGAAAGACATAAATCCAAGAACTTTACCTATAGAGGTTTTACTACCACATCTCTAACGTTGCCTCGTGGCAGTTATACGATTCAGATTAGTGATGATACAACGACAGGAAATTTATTGACGAATAATGCTGCCAATGGACAGACATGGGTCATTAAAGCGACGACTACAGATTCAAGAAACTTTAATTTTATTGCTAAGAATTCAGGTTTACGTTGCCAAAGTTTAACAGCTACGGCTGTTGATAATGACTGTGGTGGAACAGCTACTTGCAATGTATGTGAAGCAAACAGTGAGACTTGGCAATGAAGAATGGTTTTACCTTAATAGAGCTTATGATTGTAGTGGCGATAATTGCAATTTTAGCAGCCATAGCTACACCTTCATATTTACAATATTTACGTAAAGGACATCGCGCAGCTGTTCAATCTGAAATGATGAATATTGCCCAAACCTTAGAATCACAAAAAATGGTCAATAATCGTTACCCATCCAATGCAACTATAGCGTCGATTTATGGCTCTAATGTGAGCCCTCAGCAAGGTCAGGCCTTATATAATTTGACTTTTGCTAGCTTGGATGATTCAAGCTGGGTACTCACAGCTACACCTATTTCTACTACTTCTCAGGCCAGTGATGGGATCATTTGCCTGAATGATCAAGGGCAAAAATTTTGGGCAAAAGGTGCAACTGATTGTGCGTTATCTGCTGTATCAAATTGGTTGGAGTAGTTTTAAATTCAAAACTGCGGATAACTCAAAATTTAATCTTTCTTTCATGGTGAAAATCACGTAGAATGTTGCCCTCTATGAAAGGGGTTTGAAGTGTTGCCGATGGTCGGCGCAGGGATAATCCGTAAGAATTATAAGGCTTTTATCATGGTTGTTATTCGTTTAGCACGTGGCGGCGCAAAAAAACGTCCATTCTATCAAATCGTTGTGACTGATAGTCGCAATGCACGTGATGGTCGTTTCATCGAGCGTATCGGTTTCTTTAACCCGACTGCACAAGGTCAAGCAGAAAAACTTCGTTTAGATGCAGACCGTTTTGCTCACTGGGTTTCTCAAGGTGCTCAACCTTCTGAACGTGTTGCTTCTTTAGCTGCTCAAGCTAAAAAAGCTACTGCATAATTTTTTTGTAGTAGGTAACCCATGACATCAACACAGAATGTTCCCGAAGATCGTATTCAGATTGGACAGTTACGTTCAGCTTATGGATTGAATGGGTGGCTCTGGGTGTATTCAAATACAGAACCCATGAGCAATATGTTTGACTACCTGCCTTGGTACATTGAGACCAAGGCCGGTTGGCAAACAATAGATGTAAAACGTTGGAAACCACATGGCAAAGGCCTAGTTGTTGCTTTGAAAGGTGTGAGTGATCGCACTGGAGCAGAAAACTTGGTTGGCGCTAATATCTGGGTTGCTAAGTCTCAACTGCCAAAAGCAGATGTAGATGAGTACTACTGGTCAGATTTAAAAGGCTTAACAGTGTTGGGTCTGGATGATGAAGAACAGGAAGTAAACTTAGGTAAAATTCATGAGTTGTTTGAAACTGGAGCTAATGATGTGATGGTGGTGCATGCTACCCCAGACAGTATTGATTCAGAAGAACGCATGATTCCTTGGCATAAAGATGTAGTACAACGTGTTGATCTTGAAGCTGGTCGTATTTACGTCAATTGGGGCGTGGATTATTAATCCTTTTAGGATTAATACAGCAGGAAAATAGAGGAGTCTGTGATGTTTTTTGCAGTCATTACGCTTTTTCCTGAAATGTTTGAAGCGATTACAGCCTACGGCATCAGCGGACGTGCGGCAAAACGGGATATAGTACAAGTTACTTGTATTAATCCTCGTGATTTTGCTGAGGGAAACTACAGAAGAGTGGATGAACGTCCATTTGGTGGTGGCCCTGGGATGGTGATGATGGCTGAGCCTTTGGCGAAAGCAATTGCACATGCCAAACAGCTTGCCTCACAAGCAGGACATGTTCATGTTCCTGTAGTGTATATGTCTCCACAAGGCAAAACCTTAAATGAACAGGCGGTACAGCAGTTTGTTGATTACGACGGCTTAATTGTACTGTGTGGACGTTATGAGGGAGTGGATGAACGTTTGATCCAGCAATATGTTGATCAGGAATGGTCAATTGGTGATTATGTTTTATCCGGTGGTGAACTGCCCGCTATGGTGTTACTTGACAGTATTATTCGCCGTTTGCCGAATGTAATGTCAGATGAACAGTCAGCAGTACAAGATTCTTTTGTTGATGGTCTTTTAGATTGTCCACAATATACAAAGCCAGACCATTTTGAGGGGCTGAATGTACCAGAAGTTTTAAAATCTGGACATCATGGCAATATCGAAAAATGGCGCTTTTTGCAGCGCTATCAACGAACTTTAGAACGTCGACCAGAGTTGGCTGAAAAAGTAGAGTTGAATAAGCAGCAGAAAAAATGGCTAAAAGATACGCAAGGGAGTGGTGGTAATTCTTAACCGCTATTCTCAGGAACGAAAGTTCTGCAAAAAGACGAGAAGCAATGCTTCGAGTTAAAGCATGATTCTATTTAATAGATAGTTTTATGTATATTCTAAGGCTCTTTATAGACATATTGTCGTAAAGGGAAAGATAAACGGGTTGATATGCGTTTTAGCCTCTATCCCCAGCGGAACCTCAGACCTCTTCTGACTCCGCACATATTGGAGATTCCCACAATGAGTGGTAAACATCCTTTAGTTCAAATTATTGAAAATGCACAGTTAAAAACTGATATCCCTGCTTTTGCTCCAGGTGACACTGTTATTGTCCAAGTTAAAGTAAAAGAAGGTGAGCGTGAGCGTCTTCAGGCATTTGAAGGTGTTGTAATCGCGAAGAAAAACCGTGGTTTAAACTCTGCATTTACAGTTCGTAAAATTTCTAGCGGTGTTGGTGTTGAGCGTGTATTCCAAACTCACTCTCCAATCGTTGCTAAAATCGAAGTGAAACGTCGTGGTGACGTTCGTCGTGCTAAACTTTACTACCTCCGTGACTTGTCTGGTAAAGCTGCACGTATTCGTGAAAAATTACCAGCTCGTAAAGCGTAAGCTTATACCGAGTAAAAAAATGCGCCTTTTGGCGCATTTTTTGTTTAAAAATTATAGTCCTTGTAGTTTTAAACGGTTTGCATGTTGACGGTAAACCGAGACAGGATCTGAAGCAAAAATAGAGCGTATCCCAAGCACTTGGTTCACTTCATCTAGATGATTCCAGTTGTAATCATCACGAATGGTTTTACCAAATTTGGCGCTGCATCGTGAAACAAGCCCATCATTATCACCAAACGGATCGACTACTAGACTACTGCCTGTAAGGGCAATATCAAATGGGTCTAATGGATTTGTTAAAGCTTTATTTCCTGAGAAAGAATACATATAAATGCCTTTGTCTTGATATGCCCCCTCACCGCAAGAGGTAGTTGGCATACCCATAGGAAATTGAGCATTAAACTGAGCTGAACCTTTAGTTGATAAGCTATGAGCACCTGCTAAAGAGTCGTGCGGATAACTTGTCGGATCTAGACCTCCTGCCCAAGTAATTGCTGCTGAAAACCAGTTTACTAAAGTTGCCACGCCTGCAAGAGGAGTACCCTCAACATTCAGGATGACATCTGCCATTGGTGATCCCTTATGAGGTGCGCCAATCGTAGTGAGTGATGCTACTTTTTCTGGCATGATACCAGCCACATAGCGAATTGTTGGCCCCCCGTGGCTATGACCGATTAAATTGACTTTGGGCTTACTGGTAATGGCAATAATTTCTTCTACTTGCTGTGCAAGTTGTTCTCCACGCACTTCTGTTGAGTTAAATGGTGAGACTCTTGTTGCCCATACATTTCCTCCATTACGAGCAAGATCAGGAAGAATTTGGTACCAATAATCAAGACCAAGCGTATCTGTTCCAACTCGGCTAAAGCCTGCCATACCATGGTTAAAAACCATTGGATATTTTGTTTGTGCGTAAGATGAATATACGAACGAGCTTTTAACTTGTTCAGCATTTGTTGCATGGGCCGCTGAAATACTCAGTCCTGAGAGCATTGCAGCGCAGAAAAACATTAACTTCCTTTTCATTTTTTACTCACTATTTTTATTTTGTATGAAAAGCAGCTTCTTACTGCTAGTGAATGTTAGCCAGTTCCCAAAAAGGAAAGGCTTAGTAATTAAATGGCAGTTCACCTCCCTGATCATGGACCGTTTCAAAAGTTCGAAGTCTTAGTTGTTCTTGTGATGAATTGAATTGTTGTTGACGTAACTGCTGAATCGCTTGGTTTTTTGCGCTATCACTCATGTTACTTTTAATAATTTCATCTCGACTATCGAGGTAACTGGTGACCCTTTGTTGCCAAGCATTACGCTGTGTATCTAAAGTTTCTAATCTTTGAGTCGCCTCAGCTCCAACAAGTGCTGTACGCATTTGCCGAAGTTCTTCTGCTGAACCATTGCGTGCTTTAATTTGTTTGGTCAGTGTATGTAAATCATCAAGTTTGGAGAGTTCTTGTAGGTTGTGTTGCCAGTCTTCTGGAAGTTCTTCAAAACTCTCTTTAAGCTTTCGTGCTTTTTCAATTTCGCTTAAAGAAGAGTCCTCAAGTATCTGCATTCGATCTAGTGTGTAGTTCTGATAGATATCTTCGCTCGAAAAAAGCCCTTCAATTTCAGAGGCCGAAAAAAAGCGTTTTCTTATATCTTGGATCGAGTTAAAAATCTTTTGAAAATAATTTTTATCTTGTTGTTTTGCTGAAGGTGCTTGGATTTGAGCAAGCTGTTCACGATATTTTAAATAACGCGTCCATAAATCCATAATCTGTGAGCGAGCTGGCTCTAGATATTGTCCTTGAATAAATTTCCCAAAGTGAATTTTGATTTGTTCTAAATCATTTTCCCCATATTGGGTAATAAAATATTCAAAACAGTCACGGGTTTGACTATTCACGACCAAATGTTGGGAACTATCAATTTTTAATTGGCAGTTAACTTCTGTGTCTTGCTGACTTTTACTATGGTACGCATCTTCGTTTAGCGATGAATGATCTGTATGAGGAGATGATGCTAAGTTTTGAGCTTTACTTTCATTCATCTGAGCTGATGTGTTTTTTGAGTCAGGACTTAACCAATATACACATGCAATGAGACCCAAAATAAAAAATCCGAGCACACACCACAATACCTTCTTCTGCATCCCTTGCATAAAGATATCTTCCTTAAGTTTTAATTTGTTGTTTTTTTACTCGATTATTAATGTGCCATAAAATAAGTGAAAAGGCACCTAAATATTGTGAAAATATCTTGCCGAATTTGCTAACATGTCGGCACTTTTTTCTAGCTTTGTGTTCCAGTAAAAATGACGACAAAAAATCAAAAAATTTCTCGTCGCCATATCAGTGGTGTATTTCTATTAAATAAACCATTAGGGCTCAGTTCAAATGCGGCTTTGCAAAAAGTGCGTTGGTTATATCGCGCCCAAAAAGCAGGTCATACAGGAGCTTTAGATCCTTTGGCGACAGGGTTGCTTCCTATTTGTTTAGGAGAGGCCACTAAGTTCTCACATTATTTGCTGGACTCAACAAAGCGCTATCAAACCACCGTTCGATTGGGGCAAACCACAACGACAGGTGATGTGGAAGGAGAGATTCTACAAGAACGCTCTGTCCCTGTTTTGAGCCAAGAGCTTATTGAACAAGCCTTAGAAAAATTTAGAGGTGATATTCAACAAATTCCGCCAATGTACTCGGCTTTGAAAAAAGAAGGCAGGCCGTTATATGAGCTTGCCCGAAAAGGTATCGAGATTGAGCGTGAAGCACGTCCAATCACAATTTATGCCTTAGAGTTAATTGAATTTACCGAAAATAGTATCACTCTAGATGTAACTTGTTCTAAGGGAACATATATTCGTGTATTAGGCGAAGACATTGGTGATGCACTGGGCTGTGGTGGGCATTTAACAATGCTAAACCGGACTCAAACAGGACATTTTGAACTTATTCCGAGTTATACCATTGAATATCTGGAAAGCTTAACCGAAGAGCAAAGAGAAGCATTGTTACTTCCTGTTTATGCTCCAGTTGAACATTTCTTAAAAATTCAGGTGCCTGAAGGGCGTGAAAAATATTTTTGCAACGGTTTAGAAAGCAATATTGAGCATTCTGCAGAAGCAGAAGTTTTGGTTTTTTCGGGTGACCGCTGTTTAGGTTTAGCTGAGATTACCGATAAAAAACGGTTGGTACCTAAACGTATCTTAAATTTGTAGTAGCTGTAGAGTATAGAGCATGGGCATGGAATGGGATGTTATCCTGAGTTTGATCTTTTTTGCGTTTACTGCGGGAGCGATTGATGCTGCTGTTGGGGGCGGCGGACTTATCCAGATTCCAGGCCTTATGAGTACTTTCCCGACCATGCAGACTGCAACGGTGATTGGTACTAATAAGCTTTCTTCAATTTTTGGTACAGCATCGGCTGCTTATACTTTTGCGAAAAGAGTGAAGTTGCAATGGAAACTTTTAGCAGTCATTGCTATTTGTGCTTTGATTAGCTCTTTTGCTGGTGCTGCTTGTTTATCCTTAATTCCTCAATCTGTATTGCGTCCTTTCATATTTGTGATGTTGATTGTGATAGCAGTTTATACCTTGGTTAAAAAGAACTTTGGACAGGTTCATACAGAACAAAAAATTACTAATAAAATGCTAATTTTGGCAGGGATTGGTAGTTTGGCGATTGGTTTTTACGACGGTATTTTTGGCCCGGGAACGGGTAGTTTCTTTATCTTCTTCTTTATCCGTTTTTTACAAGTCGACTTTTTGCATGCTTCTGCCTTATCCAAAATTGGTAATTTTATGACCAATTTGGCTGCATTGAGTTTCTTCATTCCGACAGGTCACGCTATTTTGCACATTGGCTTAATGATGGCAGTCGCGAATGTATTGGGTTCTATTGTTGGGGTGCGTACCGCGCTTAAATACGGTAGTGGTTTTGTCCGTATTATCTTTTTAATTTTAGTCAGTATCCTGATTTGCCGTTTGGGTTATCAAATGTTTGTAACAGGCTAAATATTTCGAAAAGTATGAACTGATCAGGAGGCGAAGTTCATACTTTTTGCGATGCCATTCAAAATCATAAATATAAAAATAATTACAGAAGCTTACTAGAAAGAAAACAGTGTAAAAAATAGTCTCATTTTAAGCTACTTAAATAATATAAATTTCAACGTATGATAAACCTTGAAATAAAAAAGATTTTTTAGCTAAAAATGAGGAAGAGAATGAATATTTTCGAAGCATTAAGAGAAAGCCATGAAAATCAACGTAACCTTTCTGAACAACTCATTCAGACACATGGTTTAACAGAAGAAAGAAAAGAATTATTTGATGCATTAAAAAATGAACTCTATGCCCATTCTGTTGCCGAAGACCGTTATTTATATATCCCTTTAATGTTTGATGATGTCGGTTTAGATATTACGAGACATGCTTTATCTGAGCATCATGAAATGGATGAATTGGTCGAGCAACTTGAAAAAACGGATATGAGTAGCCCAAGCTGGTTAGCAACTGCCAAACAGTTGAGTGAAAAAGTTCATCATCATTTAAAAGAAGAAGAGCATAAATTTTTCCAACAGGCGGGAAAAATTCTTAAAGACAGTGAAAAAGAAACGCTTGGTAATAAATATTTAAAGGAATATAAAAAGTATAAAAAGCAGCAATAGTATTTAACTATGCTACTTTTTTAGTACTTCTTAAAGTAACCCCAATCGACGCTAGCATTACACAAGCTAAAGCCACCCATTGCAGCATGCTGATTTCTTCGTGAAGTAATAAGAAGCCCGTTAATGCTGCTAATGCTGGTGCTAAACTCGTTAGAGTACCGTAAGTTAATTTATTGAGTTGTTTGAGTGCCATTAAATCAAGAGCGTATGGAATAGCAGTCGCTAAAATAGCAATAAGTAACGCTTTACCCCAGTACTGCGTTTCAAGTAATGCAGGAGCATTATGCCAGATGCCAATCGGCAGTAAGGTCAGGGCAGATAACCCAATTCCGATGGTTAAAGCATGCATGCCTATATTTTGGGTCACAACTTTCTGACCAAAATAAATATAGAAGGCCCAGCAAAATCCAGCACCTAGCGCACATGCAGCGCCTACATAGGAAAAGTGGTGTTGTGTTGGGTCTTGCCAAGGCACCATCAGTGCAATACCTAACATCGCAAATGCAACCCAAATGTAGTCACTTTTTTGTTTAATAGAAAGTAGAGCAAGACCTAATGGGCCAATAAACTCTAAGCCCACTGCAATCCCTTGAGGTAACTTACCAAGCGACGTATAAAATAAAATATTCATGAGACCTAAAGACGCGCAGTACATCAATAAATCACGCCATTTTAAATAGGGTAAGCGCGACCAGATTTTCCACGAACGGAACATGATCACGACAATAACCGTTGCAAAGCTCAGCCTCAAAACTGTAACGGTGAGAGGGTCTAATATTGCAATGAGCTGCTTAGCAAATGAAGCACTAATTTGATATGAGACCATCGACAGAATCATATAGAGCACAGCAATAATGGGAAGATTCTGCATGGAAAATACCCGAGGGCCTCATCTAATATTATTTAAAAATAACAATGGTCAATTATAGCGAATACCATATTCCAACTCGCAGGTTGAGTCGATTTAACTGACTGTTTTTTCACGTTCCTGACGTGCTTTTTGGGTGGTTATGGTACAACCGACGGAAGCTGCAATAATTGTTGCGAGTGCCAGCCATTGATTCCATAACAAATATTCACCTAAAAAGATATAACCAGAAAGTGCAGCAACTGCGGGTTCTAGGCTCATCAATGTTCCGAAGCTTAGGGGTGTTAAATTACGTAGTGCTAGCATTTCTAAAGAGAATGGTAATGCGCTGGCTAAAATTGCTAAGCCAATAAAATAAAAAAGATAGGGGAGCTCTATCACTTGACCCATTGACCCTGAAAAAAAAGTAATCGGCAGCAAGACACATGCGCCTACAGTCATTCCTAAGCACACAGTGTGATTACCTGATATACCTGAAGGCTTTTGACCAGCAATAATATAAAGTGCCCAACATGCGCCCGCACTAACCGCAAATAATACTCCGATCCAATCCAGACTATGAGCCTGATTAAAAGGGAAAAGTAAAACGAGGCCAACAATCGCTAAACTGACCCAGACAAAATCATATTTTTGGCGTGCATGATATAAGGCTACACTTAAGGGACCAATAAATTCAAAAGCAACTGCAATACCAATCGGTAATCGTTCAATCGACAGGTAAAAAAGTGCGTTCATTCCTGCAAGCGCAAAGCCATAAGCTAAAATAGCTTTCCAGCGGACCTGACTATAATTAATTCGCCAAATTTTAAAAATAAAGGCAAGAATAATTGCACCTAAGCATAAGCGCATTGCAGAAACAGTAAGTACAGGAAAGCTCTGGAACAGAATTTTGGCTAAAGATGCGCTGCTTTGTACGCTCAGCATAGCGAGAATAAGAAAGCCCAGTGCATGTAGCTGAGATTTCTGGTTCGAACTGGACATTTTATTATTTGATCGATTGGTATACTTTTCACATGATAATGTAAATGTCCATAAAAAAGCCACAGACAATGCTGTGGCTTTTAAATTTACAGGTCGTTTTAGAACAATACGCGCACGCGGATTGTACCTTCAACTTCATGCAACATATCTAATGCTTCATGAGAAGCAGAAGCGTCAACGTCCATTACGAGGTAACCGATGTCACCTTTAGTCATGAGTGATTGACCAGAAATGTTGATGCCTTGCTCAGCAAACAAGTTGTTGATTTTAGACAATACGCCAGGTACGTTTTTGTGGATGTGCAATAAACGGTGTTGGCCAGCAGTCAATGGTAACGCGATTTCTGGGAAGTTCACCGCAGAAAGTGTCATACCCTTGTCAGAGTAAGCAACAAATTTCTCTGCAACTTCTAAACCGATGTTTGCTTGCGCTTCCATGGTTGAACCACCAACGTGAGGAGTCAAAATCACGTTGTCTAAGCCACGAAGTGGAGAAACAAACTCTTCACCATTTGCTTTTGGTTCTTTAGGGAATACGTCAACCGCTGCACCAGCAATATGACCAGACTTGATTGCATCTGCTAAATCTTCAATTACTACACATGTACCACGTGCAGCATTTAGGAAGATTGCGCCTTCTTTCATTTTTGCAAATTGTGCTTTAGTGAAGAAGTTGCGTGTAGATGGAACATCAGGCACATGTAATGTAACAACATCAGCAGTCGCTAAGAGTTCGTCTAACGAACCAACTTGGCGAGCATTACCCATTGGTAATTTAGTCACTGCATCGTAATAAATCACATGCATACCTAAGCTTTCAGCAAGAACAGAAAGCTGAGAACCGATGGAACCGTAACCCACAATACCTAAAGTTTTGCCACGAGTTTCGAAAGAACCCACAGCAGATTTGTCCCAACCACCACGATGACAAGCCGCTGACTTTTCAGGAACACGGCGAAGAAGAAGAATCGTTTGAGCAAGTACAAGTTCTGCAACCGAACGCGTATTTGAATACGGTGCGTTAAATACAGGAATACCACGTGCCATTGCTGCTTTAAGATCAACTTGGTTTGTTCCGATACAGAAACAGCCCACTGCGATCAATTTATTTGCAGCTTCGAAAATTTCTTCAGTCAATTGAGTACGCGAACGAATACCAATAAAGTGAGCATCTTTAACCGCTTCTTTTAGCGCTTCGCCTTCAAGTGCAGTTTTGCGATAGTCAATATTGGTGTAACCCGCAGCGTTTAGAGTATCGACTGCGTTTTGGTGAACGCCTTCTAACAAAAGGAAACGGATTTTATCTTTAGGTAGTGAAAGATGTTGGCTCATTACGGCTCCGCTACAAAGGCCAAATTTGGTGGCGCTATCATAACATAATGGTCGGTACTATAGATATTTCGTTTGCGCCGTGATCTTATGGCAATTTTATCTATATCTAATCACTTCTATTTATGGCTTGTTGACAGTCTCAAAATGTACTTGTCATTTTAATTTAAAAAATATTGATACTTTGAAGGTTCATAAAAAGTCATTTATGAACGTTAAACATGTTTTGTAGTGACAGTATCTCTATTCTGAACTTTATCGCTTGTGCTGTTGCATGTAGAATATAGTTGTTCCCAGAACATTATGGCTCTTATTCGGGTTTAAACCGTAAGAAATAGGGCGCCATAGTCCCACCACAGTTTACTTCTTGCTAGGTCTGCAAACGATGAATGCTCCAGTCGCTTTAACACCTGAGTTACTTACCCAATTAACGGCAATCGTCGGTGAAAACCGCATTAAAACCGATGCTGATAGTCTCGAAAACTGGGGTAAAGATCATACTAAGCATTTTAATCCGAACCCATCGGTCATCGTTTTTCCATCGACTACTGAGCAAGTTCAAGCTGTTGTGAAGCTTGCAAACCAATTTAATATCGCAATTACGCCTTCAGGCGGTCGTACTGGTCTCTCTGCTGGTGCTGTTGCAGCCAATGGTGAAATTGTCATTAGCATGGACAAAATGAACCAGATTCTTGAGTTCTTCCCGGCCGACCGTATGGTTCGAGTACAAGCTGGTGTTGTGACTGAACAATTGCAAAATTATGCTGAAGAGCAGGGTATGTATTATCCAGTTGACTTCGCGTCAGCGGGTTCTAGCCAGATTGGCGGTAATATTGGAACCAATGCTGGTGGTATCAAAGTCATTAAATACGGCATGACACGTAACTGGGTGCTTGGTTTAACCGTTGTCACTGGTAAAGGTGACATCCTACGTTTAAACAAAGGTATGGTTAAAAATGCAACGGGTTATGCATTACAGCATTTGTTTATTGGTGGCGAAGGTACATTAGGTTTAGTGACTGAAGCTGAAATTAAACTTGAGCGTCAACCGCAAAACTTACAAGTTTTAGTTTTAGGTGTTCCTGATTTTGATGCAGTAATGCCTGTATTACATGCTTTCCAAAAAGATATCGACTTAACTGCATTTGAGTTCTTTGGTGAACTTGCGATGCAAAAAGTTTTAAATAATGGTCATGTACAACGCCCATTTGAAACTGAATGTCCGTTCTATGTATTGCTTGAGTTTGAAGCGCCATATGAGCCGATTATCGATAAAGCAATGGAAATTTTCGAGCATTGCATGGAGCAGGGTTGGGTACTTGATGGCGTAATGAGTCAGAGCCTAGACCAAGTAGAAAGCTTGTGGCGTTTACGCGAAGATATTTCAGAATCAATTGCGCCGTTCACTCCATATAAAAACGATATTTCAGTATTAATTACTCACGTACCTGCATTTATTCGTGAGATTGATGCAATTGTTCAAGAGAATTATCCAGACTTTGAAATTTGCTGGTTCGGTCATATTGGTGACGGTAACTTACACTTAAATATTTTAAAACCTGAAAATCTGACTAAAGATGAGTTCTTTGCGAAGTGTCAGATCGTCAATAAATATGTGTTTGATACCGTGAAAAAATATGATGGTTCAATCTCTGCTGAGCATGGCGTAGGCATGACGAAAAAACCATATTTGGAATATTCACGTTCGCCTGAAGAAATTGAATATATGAAAGCGTTGAAGTTGACGTTTGACCCGAACGGGATTATGAACCCGGGTAAATTATTTGATCTTTAATGCTTGATGAGATAAAAGAATTTCTATTAAAAGCGTATCGAAAGATGCGCTTTTTTTAATCTATCATTTTTTATAAGCTTTCCAACCCGTCAAAATATGATAAATCAGCGGTAAAAGACAAAGAGCAAAGAAGCTACAAAGTCCAATGGCCCATACAGGCAAATTACGCGGATTACCTAAAAAGAAATAGGCAAAAATAGAATAAGACAACATTGCAAACATCGCCGTTGTGCCTAACGGAAGCGTTACTCTAAAAATTAAAATGCTAGCAAATGTTTTGTAGGGTTCCATGTTCCGATTGAGGCTATAGGCAATAATCATGAGCAATGCATAACCTAAAATAAACAGCATAAATAACGCGGCTGTAAACAGTAGAATAGTGCGCCAACTCTTTTCTTGCGCGGTGTGATCACCATTTTCATAAACAACAGTAATATGTTCTCCCACTACCGGCATATCACCAGAGCGGACCGAATTATCTAAAGTTAGTGTTTTGTTTTGATCATCTTTGAACTGAACCTGAGCGGTGTGCATGAGGGTTTTAGTTTTATATTTACGCCCATTGGAGTCTGTACGTTCAGTATCGACCCATTCAGAGGTATAGTTCACTACAGTTGCATCGTAACTTGGTTTAGTCGCTAAACCATATACTGCTTGCGAAACCCAATACGTAAAAGGGAAAAATAAAGCGCTAATACTAAAAACGACTGCGAATAAATATGCGAATTCAAATTTACTGCTTTTACGATTTTTAGCTAAACGCTTGATCCAAAACTTGGTAAGCACAAATGACCAAACCATTAAAATTGCAACGACTACCAAGAAAACTTGCCCTGCATAAGTCAATTGCATGGATGATCCTATTTATTAGAGGGAATAGAAATTAATTTTATCAAATCATGATCATTAAGGTTGGGTGAACAGGATAAATTATTTGATCTTTAAGTGATTAGTCATCTTTAGAACTACATAGTTTCTACAGAGTAACCGACAAAGGCATAGCATCATAAAGCGATGGCTTTTGTTTTTGGTGATAAAAATGCAACGTTTATTTTTAATTTCAGCTCTCTGTGCTGGACTTTTTACTGGGTGTGCGACAACCAGTAAATTAATACCTTTTGTGGGTTCAGAAACCCCAATGCAACAAGTGCTTAAAGCTCAACCAGAGATTGCAAAAGAGCACAATAATACCTCAGTTCAGCAAGTGTTTAACCGTGTGGAATCACCCACTGTTTCTCGTATTACTGTCATTCAAACAGGTTTAATGGACGATTCTGTCTCTGCAATCCGAACAGAATATGCATTTAAATTGGTTGATGAAAAGTGGCAATTGCAAAATAAGCAAAAAAGTTATCAATGCGCTAGAGGGAAAGGCTCTAGAGGTTTCCAGACACAGCTTTGTTCTTAAAAATAAAAAAGACGATAAATATATCGTCTTTTTTTATGGGCTAAATTATACACCACTTTCTAAAATTTTAATTTTCACATCAATTACATCATCTTTAACTGCTGCATGATGTGCTTGCATATGAGGTGTAGCCAAATGTGCTTCAAGATGGGCAACGCTTGCCCATTTTTCTAACATCACAATCATGTCAGGCTCTTTGGTTTGGAAACTGGCATGTGATATGTGATCAATCAAAGGCTCATAGCCATGGCAACCATCTTCTGCTAAAACAGTTGGAATGATTTTTTGAAAGGCATCCAATACGTTTTGGCGATGCTGTCCACCCGATTTAGTATGAATTTCCGCAATAATAGTAAGCATGGATTTTTCCTTATTAAGCTGCTGCAAATACGCTATTTAAGTGGGTTTTATATTCTTCAATATAACTATTAACGTCAGGCATTTTAATCACGTCATTGACAATAAAAGTAGGAAGTGTGCTCATTCCTAAAAACTGATTCGCTTTATGAAAGGGTAAATAAACACCATCAACACCCACGCCATGAAAAAATTGGTCTGCATCATCAAATGCTTCCATCGGGGCATTCCAAGTCAATGAAAGCATATATTTTTTGTCATGAATTAAACCACCTGAACCATATTTTTTTGATGTATCAGAACGGCTACGACCATCGTTTGCATAGAGTGAGCCATGACCAACGGTAAATACATCATCAATATATTTTTTTACAGTCCAAGGAGCGCCCATCCACCAGCCCGGCATTTGATAGATCACGACATCAGCCCATAAGAACTTTTCGACTTCACTTTCTGCATCATAATTGCTATCTGCACGAGTGACTTGAACTTCATGTCCGAGTTCAGTGAGGTGTGAGGTTGCTAGTGTGGTTAATGTGTCATTTAATTCGCCATTTGAATGTGCAAATTGCTTGGCACCATTAATCACTAAAATCTTACTCATGGGAGTTACTCTAATTAAATTCTTCAATACGCAGCGTACTTTACGGAATTTACTCTTATAGAAAAATGCATGAATTGGAAAAATATTGTTGATTAAAAATCAATAATTAAATATAAATTTTAGTTGTTAAATAAACTTAATTGAATAATATCAAGAGATTTGATCTTACTTACAAAGTGCTACGGAAAAAAATATTTGTGAGCTTTAGCATTAAGTTTGAGTAGAGCGAAGAGATTACATATGAGAAAAATGAGTTTATTGGTTATTTTTAGTCTAACCATGCTAACAGCTTGTGCTCCAGCTAAAAATTCTTCTGCTCAACTTGCTGATAGCCCGATACAAGCCGTATTACTTGATCAACCCGATCTTCTAAATGATGCAAGTAATTTGGACATTTCACAGCAAATGAATGCTGCCGATGATCCCTTGAATGCACAAGTTATCATTTTGAAAACAGAACCTAGTCCAGATGCGGTGTCAAAAACACGGACTGAATATTTATTAAAGCGAGATCAGCAAGTCTGGAAAATTGTGAATAAAAAGCAAAGTTATCAATGTACGAAAGGACAGGAAACCCCAGATTTCCAAGTTAATCCTTGTCCTTAATGATTAATTTTTATTAAAGATGTGGATAACTCTAAGGTTATTCACAATAAAAAAGTATGGCTGTCGGTAAAAGAATAACGTTTAAACTTCTTATAATTGTCTGATTGCTGAGCAATTCAAAAAATGCTATTGTTGCGCTCGGTAATTATGCCAACTGGTAAAAATTATCAAATCTCACGCCATATAATTTTTCTATTCTTAGACACCCTGTGAATACGGTGTTTCACATTCTAAACATGCACTCTCACGGCATATAAAAACTTAATTAAAGATTGATTGACCATACTGTCATCATCATGACTACATCCTATTTTATATGTAGTTGTAGAGACATATGGCCGCTATTTTGAAGTGTACAACTCATGAAAAATATTCAAACGACAACGTTGAACCGTACAACGTTGATGTTTCCTTTGGCCTTAGTGCTATTTGAATTTGCGGTTTATATTGGTAATGACCTGATTCAGCCAGCGATGTTGGCAATTACTGAAGATTTTGGTGTAAGTGCAACTTGGGCACCGTCTTCAATGTCATTTTACTTATTAGGCGGTGCCTCGGTTGCATGGTTACTTGGGCCTTTGTCAGATCGTCTTGGGCGTAAAAAAGTACTTTTGGCTGGTGTCTTATTTTTCGCCTTATGCTGTTTTTTAATTTTACTAACCCGACAAATGGAACACTTTCTGACATTACGCTTTTTACAAGGTATTGGTTTAAGTGTAATTTCAGCAGTGGGTTATGCTGCTATTCAAGAGAGTTTTGCTGAACGTGATGCAATTAAAGTCATGGCACTCATGGCAAATATTTCATTGCTTGCACCTTTGTTAGGACCCGTACTCGGTGCTTTCTTAATTGATTATGTGTCTTGGCACTGGGGCTTTGTAGCCATCGCTGTATTGGCATTACTCAGTTGGGTAGGTTTAAAAAAACAAATGCCAAATCAGCAGGTCAGTGTTACCAAGCAACCTTTTAGTTATCTTTTTGATGATTTTAAAAAAGTGTTTAGTAACAGCCGCTTTTTAGGTTTAAGCCTTGCTTTACCTTTGGTGGGTATGCCTTTAATGCTCTGGATTGCTTTATCTCCAATCATTTTGGTAGATGAATTGAAGCTAACGAGTGTGCAATATGGTTTAGCTCAATTTCCGGTATTTCTAGGCTTAATTGTCGGGAATATTGTCTTAATTAAAATTATTGACCGTTTAGCTTTGGGCAAAACCATCCTGATTGGTTTACCTATTATGCTGATTGGTACTCTGATTTTGGTCTTGGGCGTGATATGGCAAACCTATTTAATTCCTTGTTTGCTTACCGGCATGACACTCATCTGTTTTGGTGAGGGAATTAGCTTTTCAGTTTTATATCGCTTTGCTCTGATGTCATCTGAAGTATCAAAAGGAACCGTTGCGGCAGCCGTTTCGATGCTACTTATGATGAGCTTCTTTGCCATGATTGAGCTAGTACGTTATCTCTATACGCAATTTCATTTATTAGCTTTTGCTTTATCTGCATTTACATTTATTGCGCTCTGGTTTACCCAGCCACGTAATGCTTTAAAACAGGAAATGCAAGAAAGAAAGCTGCAAGGGAATGATTAATTTAAAAATACCGGAATTTATATTCCGGTATTTTTTTAACTATTCTTTTAACATTTTTTCCATTTCTTCACGGTCTGTTTCACTTAATCCCTTGCTCTAAAAGTTTGTCTTTAAGCATCAGCAATTCAGGTAACGTTTCTAATAATAAACTGATTTGTTTCAAGACTAATGTATATTTCTCGGAAAGTTTTTCATGAGCTGTCAGATTTTGAATTTCTTGTAATAGTTGTTCAATAAATTCATGGTCAGGTAGAGATTGCTCAAGTACGCTTTGGCTAAGAATTTTTTGGCAGCTCAGTAATAATTGTAAAACTTGTTCTTCATCAATTTTTTGTCGTTGACTGCCTAACGCTGCCACATAGCTGAGTTGACTGTGGCTATAAACCAAATAACGGAAAGCATAATGAATGAGCTCTGGATTAGGATTGGGCTCGGCACTTAAGCTTGAGATCATGTTTGATAGCTCAATTTGAGCATTATGGGCAGCACGACGAATTCGACGGTACTCTAGGTCTTGATTTTTGCCATATTGGTATTGCTCCACAATCACATTGAAATAGTCAAGCGTCGCTTTGCTACTTTTCTTAATATTGTTAGGAATATTGCGAAAATTCCAATCAGGCCATATAAAACTTACAGCGAGCCATGCAATAAAACAGCCTAATAGCGTATCTATAAGGCGAGGTAAAATAATGCTATAGCCTGCACCCTTTAAATTAAAAATTAATAGCACCATGAGGGTAGCCATAAGGGTGGCCAAGGCATATTTCTTTTGCCGTAAGTAAAAAAAGCATACTCCACAAATAATCGTAATGATTAACTGGCCTTCAATACTCGGTACAAAATATAAAATGGGTATTCCTAATAAAACACCGATTAATGTCCCAATTGTTCGAAGCTTAAGGCGGCTTTTAGTCGCAAAATAAGTAATCTGACAAACAAATAAACTGGTCAGTAAAATCCAGTAGCCATGCTGAGCAAAGGGTAATAATGAAATGGCATAGCCCGCGGCGAAAACGACTGCAATTCTTATCGCATGTCTGAACAATGCAGATTGAGGGGTAAGCTGTTGCCGAAGTTTCAAGATCAGATCTGAAAATCCTTGAATATCATCATCAAGTAAATTTAAGTGCTCTTGCCTTGTTTGGGTATTATTTTCAGGGAAGGGCTGTGCATATTGCAGTTGTTCAAACTGTTCATGCATTCCTTTTAAATTGTCAAAAATGAGTCTTAAATTTTTAACTTCAAAATTTTGTGGATGCTGTTGTATCCAGTCCTTTAAAGAACTCTCTAGATGATTTAATCCTGTCTGGCTTTCTTGCGAAGGCTGAGATGGTCGATTATATAAAATACATTGGGCTAAGTCCTGACAAGCTTGTGCTTGTAGGCGCAGATTTTTTTGGAAACGGAAAATAAGATCACTACGGCTAAAGTTCTGTTGAATATGTTCGTAATGTAAGTAATTAGAGGTGGCTTGTTCGTGAATGTCTCGTGCAAAAAAATACAGGTTTAGCCAATAAATACTTTTATTACTCACCCGTGAAGCCTTCAACCGAGTGAGTAGGGAGCTGCGTATTTGATTCAGACTTTGAGCAACTTGTGTATTCTGTAGGGATAATTCATATAAGAGCTGTTCTACATTTTCTTTATTGTCGGGATCAAACAAACGTGCTTTGGCTTGAAGTAATCCAGAAATTTCTTTAAAAATTTGTGAGAGTTTATCTTGTAAGGGAAGTGTAGGTTTAATAATAAAAAATAAAATAGAGGTGAAACCGTACCACAAAGCTCCATAAACAAAGTAGGTAGGCTGCTGATACCAATGAGCATACTCTCCTAAACCAAACATGCTATAAATGGAAAGCAAAATAGTGCCAAACGAAATCGTGGCATAACGTTGCCCTAAAGCCCCTAATAAAATGAAAAAAGCGCTAGAAATTGAGAGATAGAGAATAAAGAAGATTTTGTAGGGAGCGAGAAATCCAAGAATGCTACTGACTGTAAAAAATAGCAGGCAGACATAGACTAAGTTGCGTAATCGAATACTTAAACGGTCATCAAAGTCGGTTAACGCTGCTGCAATTGCCCCTAAAGTCACAGGAACAATAAGCTCGTTATGGCCTAGTGAAAGCAAACCTAAAGTTGTGCCTGTGAGTACAATCAAAATTTGCAGGCAATAAATTAAAATCGAGTTCGTCTTAAAACTATTAAATATTTGGGTCAGATAATTCACGGCTTTTGTTCTAAATTAGAGAATACGTGAGAAAGCAGTATGTAACTTTAAATTTTTATTACTTCAAAAATATTATTCTTTTTATCTACAAAAGTCAGTCAATTTTTTAAGATTTTATTATGAGTAAAGGAAGTGATAGTGATCAATAAAGTAACAAAATTGTGGATATCTTTTTAGATACCCACAATGTAATAGATAAATAAATTATTTAATCACGCCACATGCAATTCGTGCTCCGCCACCGCCGAGAGGTAGAGGTGAGTCAGAGTAATTGTCGCCTCCCGCATGGATCATGATTGCGCGGCCTTGAATATCTGCAAGTTTCAAGCGAGGTGCAATTACAGCAGTGGTTGCAACACCAGTATTATCGACCACTAATGCGGGTAGATCGCCTAAATGACCAGTCGTTGGGGTACCGTGATGAGGAGCTTGGTTAGGATTATAGTGACTACCAGCAGCTAAAGCCGCTCCAAGTTTTCCATCTTTCTCAGCAGGTGCACAAGAAGCATTTTCATGAATATGGAAACCACGAGTACCGCTTGGTAGGTCAGCTAAAGCAGGGGTAATAATTAAACCTTTGTCGCTATCTTGAAAGCTAATAGTACCTAATTTTTTACCAACACCATTTGCTGTAACTTCATTTACATCTACCACTTTTTTCATATGCATTGTAGTTAACGCGTGAGCCGTATCGGATACAGTTTTTGTGACTGAACTACAGCCGACTGCAAAAAATGCTGTAAGCGCAAAGACTGCGCCAATTTTATTAAAAGTCTGCATGATTGGATGTCCTTATAAATATATATGATTGTTTGATTCAAACAAAGGAAGGCCTAGCCTACAAGTTAATTTAAATAGGCACTTTGTATCTTGAAACATTTTTAAATTAAATAAGTATGTCACTCTTTATGATTAGAAGATTCACTCTCAGGATCATAAATCATGGTTGTTTTGGGCATTGGTTCAGGTTCAATAGTTTCATGTAACCATTCACGCCAAATTGCCAATAAAACAGCCAAAATTACAGGACCAATAAACAAACCTACCAATCCGAAACTAGCAATACCGCCCAACACACCAAACATAATTAGTAAGAATGGAATTTTAGTCGCGCCCGAAATAACAAGAGGCCGAATTACGTTATCTGAACTACTAACAATTACCACACCCCAAACGATCACGCCAATGGCTTCCATGGTTTGTCCCTGAGAGAACAACCATAGGCCGACGCCTAAATAGGAAATTGGTGTACCAAATGGGATTAAAGCTAATATGAAAGTAGCAATGGTGAGTACCATTGGGTTTGGTACGCCTGCTACGAAATAACTTAATCCAGCTAAAAAAGCTTGAGCAATTGCAGTTAAACCGACGCCATAGACTACCGCACGAGTCGTTTCAGAAATCGTATCAAGATAATGGTGAATGCGAGGACCGATAACCATTTCTAATGCTTTACTCACCTGAGTTAAGATGAGTTGACCATCACGGTAAAAGAAAAAGAGACTAAATACGGCAAAGCCAAGTTTAACAATATTTTTACTAATTTCACCAAGCAGCACACGGCCATAACTTAAATGGCTTTGTACCCAAGCTGCAATGTTCTGAATGGTACTATTAGGATCGTTATTTAACTCATTGAGGGTGCGAGAAATTTCTTTTCCAACAAAAGGAAGCTCGCGAATAAAATCAGGAACACTTAAATGTCCTGAAAAAACCTGTCGTTGTAAGTCAAAATATAAGTTGCGCCCTTCATGCTGCAAAATAAAAATAGCACATGTAAAAGGTACACCAACAACCAAAATGACTAGGCTAATCATTAGTGTTGCATTTAAAGTATTACGGGTCTCTCCAAAAAAACGCTGAATTCTTAGATAAATAGGCCAAGTCATATAAGCAATGATGGCAGCCCAAAGTACAGGAACAATAAAGTATTTCAGGATATTAAATCCTAAAAAAATCAAAATAAAAAACAGCCCAAACAATAAAACGCGCTGTAAATTAGGAGCGTATGGATGCACGAACAATATTTCTCTAATTTTCTACGTAGAATAAAGTCATATTAACTGAAAAATAACCTGAGGCAAATTTTAAGGCTGGAATGTAAAAATACTCATACCTAATTTTAAAAAATCAAAATTTACTTAAAACCACTCAGCTTTGTCTTCAACTAACTTGTTTAGAACAGGTTGCCATTGATCTTGAATACTAATAAAGTTTTTTTGCGATTTATCAAAAACGCTTAAACCCTGCATAGCTAAGCTACCGTAAGCAGTGCGTTCGGCAATCCACGCAACAGGCTCCTGTTCAATTTTTTCAAAAAACTGTTGAATATCTTTTGAGCTGGCACTATTCGGTTTTACACGATTAGCAAGAAGTAAAATCTGTACTTTGCCTTTACGAATCCGCTTAATATCTTGTAAATGCTTCAAAAAGCGACGAGTACTGTCTATATCAAAAAATGAAGGTTGAAGTGGAGTAATAATGGCATGAGCTTCGCTGATGAGTTGCTCAGCATGTTCACCTGAAAGTGCACCAGGCGCATCAATAATTAAATAATCCAGATTTTTAGGCGCGTCACCAATTGATTTTTCATGACGCCAGTCGAGGCTTTGAATTGTTGCGACAGTATCGGGGCGCTGTTTTAACCACTGTAAAGCCGATTTTTGATTGTCCGAATCTGCTAATGCTACTTTATATCCTTTTTGTGCCAATGCTGTTGCCAACGTAATGGCCGTCATGGTTTTTCCGCATCCGCCTTTTTGATTTGCAATAAGTATCGTTTTCATAAATTCAGTTATTTTCAGCAGCACATTTGTTTATGTTTTATACCTTAGCATCTTTTTATGTGAAGGAGATGACCACATTTGACAAAAGTTTAAGCTGTTTCGTTATTTTAGATATGATTAGATCTGTAATTTTGATTCGCGCTTTTTAAGGAAAATTTATGTCTGTATGGCTTGCCATGCTTATTGGTGCTGGAATTGGTATCATTATCACTACTCTTATTTTATCAAATACTCGTAATGGCCGAATTAAGGCTGAATATGAGCAATATATTGCTGAACTTGAACTCGAGCATCAACAAGCCCTTACTCAAGCACAAAAGAGAAGCGTGAATACAAGCCGTGCGGTATTGAAAGGAAAAATGGCAGAACAATTTGCCCCCATTTTGCCAGAATTTCAGTATCTACCGAGCGATGCAAAATTCATGGGTGATCCAGTGGATTATATTATTTTTGATGGATACACCGATTTTCGGGATGGTGACGGTGCGGCAGAAGACATCAATATTATTTTACTTGATGTAAAAAGTGGTGGTGCAAGGCTCACTAAAGGCCAACAGGCAATTGCGCAAGCTGTCCAGCAAGGCAATGTTCGTTTCGAAACTTTAAGAATTCAGTTAGACGATTAAACAGAAAAGTTGAATGCACAAAAATAGACGAAATTAAGCTGTATTGTTACTAAATTCCGATATTTTTTTTATGGCTTAAGGCTACTATAAATTGAAGATCTTGTTAATTTGATCTAGCAATATTCGAGGTGTAAAGCGATGAAAAAACAACGTTTAATGATGGGCTTGTTAGCTGCTATTAGCATGAGTTCAGCATTTGCATCGACCTCAAGTGAGTATAATATTGCCAAAGGTCTGAGCCCCGTTGAAAAAGACCAGTCAATTTCTGTATTGCAACCTTTTCAGGGGAATTTCAGAATACTCGGTTCAAAAATATATCACACTGATGAGCAAGCAAAGTTTTCACCTATTGACTATGCGGTAAGTTGGGGGCTGTTTGCACAGCCTGAGATTGCACGTCATATTTCAGTTAAACAGTATGACCGTTATTTAAACTGGAAAATTCCTAAATTACCTGTTCCAGCAGAGCAGGCGATGCAAATGGTGTCTAACATGCACATCATTCCTGCAAACCCTGAAATTGCTCAGCAGATTAAACAGGTTAAACGTGGAGATCTGGTCTATCTCAAAGGTGACCTTGTCGAAATTAAAGATAAAGATCTAGTCTGGAAATCTTCACTTACCCCAACTGATACAGGCGATGGTGCGTGTGAACTATTCCGTGTGCAATCTATTCATTGGGTTGAAAAGCAAAATATATAATTTAAAAAAGCCTTCATAAATATGAAGGCTTTTTATTAAGGAATGGAGTATTTACTTCTGTTGTGATGCTTTCCAATATTTTAATTGGTTTTGTGCTTGTAAGTAGTCAGCAAGATCATTGATCTGCTCATCTTTAGTCGCTTGCTTATCACTATAGTGTTTTTCTTGATTTTCCCAATATTGATAAAGTAAGCCTTGTATATAACGGCCTTGTTCAGTCTTTAAATCTAAATCTTTTAACATGGTAAGTGCAGAGCGCACATTATCAAGAGTACGCTTTTGCTCAAACTCTGTGGTTAGAGTTCCTGCTTCATGCATTTTGGCTAATTCAGTTTCCATCTCATCGCTCATTTCTGTAAAGCGGCGGTCATAGTCCTCTAAAAGCCTAATGTCGTGCGCATCATCAGCCGTTGCTGGAAAGGTCTTAACAGGTCTTTCATTCAGTTTTTCTAAGACCTGATCGGTAGATGAGGTGGCAGAAGGTTGCTCAGTCTTAGCAGGCTCATCCGCCTTTTTACAAGCAGTAAGAAATAGGCTAGAGCAAAGCAAAGACATTAATATGATTTGAGGTGTTTTCTTCATAACTTTCAACCAAACCTATTCACTAATTATTTAACGGGTAACGTACTTTTCTGAAAGTGATATGCATATGTGACATATGGAAAATCAATCTGATCTTGAGGACCTAATCCCGTAAAATCATAAACAATTTTTTCGAACTGTGCTTTGAGCTGTAACTGATCTTTTTCAGTCATTGCAGCAATAAAACTTGTCGAGAGTAATCGTTTACTCACCACTTGTTGGACACTACCACGTTGTGACTGTGTAAATGTTTGGAGGCTGTCAAATACAAATAAATTCTGTTCTTCAAACACACGTTTCCACTTTTCACTATGATAACGAGGGGTGTCCCCTTCAAGGGGAAGTAGAAAATCAGCTAAAGCTTTGACCCAATCTATACGCTCATCGCGTTGATTCCAAACCAACCCTAAATGTCCTTGGGGTTTTAAGATTCTATACATTTCTGTTAGGGTATCAAGGTTGTCAAACCAGTGAAAAGATTGAGCACAAATAATGGCATCAATTTTATGGTCTGCTATAGAAATTGAATGGCTAAAAGCCTGTAATGTTTTGATATCAGGATAAACTTGTTGAAGCTGCTGTAACATCTCGCCAATTGGCTCAACCGCAATAACATCTGCATGTGTTTGTTTTAAGTAGGGTAAGAATTTGCCAGTACCTGATCCAAGATCGATAACAGTAGAATTTTCCTGTATTTGTAGGTAATTTTGCAGCCAACTTACTATTTCTGCGGGATAATTAGGTCTAACTTGCTGATAAAGTTCAGCAGCTGAGCTGAAGCCTTTTTGAGCGGCAGGATGTAAGGATTGTGTCATATTTTGCGCTTTTTAATCTGACTGGCATCTATAAAATAAGATACTCCGCAATCATAAATTGGCAAAACACCTATTTTGTTTCATTTTTGACATTGTATGTGGGAGTAAATTTTCTTTCGGTGTGAGCATGGATAAGCAAATTATTTTTGAAGACGAACACATTAGAGCCATTTTTTTACCAGGCGATTCTAATACATTGGTTCTCTCTTTTGGCGATTTGATTACCCGAGCGAGTGGCTTATCTATCAATGCTGAAAAGTCCCTAATTAAATACCAATACAATGTTATTGGAATAATGCCAAAACAAAAATCATGGTTTCCTCAAGCGAGCATGATTGAGCTGGCGAAAACAATTTCGCCTGTTCTTCAGGGTTTTAAAAATATTGTGGGTTATGGCGGTTCGATGGGCGGCTATGCAGCAATCAAATATTCTAATTTATTGAATATGAACCGTGTGATTGCATTTGTACCTCAATATTCAATTGATCCTACTCAGGTTGAAGACCGACGCTATGCTGAGTTTTTCGATGCTGTAGCAAACAAAGATATGCAGATCCAGCTACCAGATGTGGATGCAGCGCGTGAATACGTCATTGTTTATGACCCTTATTTCTCGATTGACCGCGAACATTACCTAAAAATAAAAGAGCTATTACCAAACTTACATACGATTCATTTGCCATTTACTGGTCATGAAGCATTGTCAGTATTAGCAAGTTCAAGTTTATTGCATGATTTTATTGAGCATGAATTTGACGAAATTTATTTTTATCAACAGGTTCGCAAAGTCAAAAAGCAAAGTAAATTTTATTTCCGTAATGTACTTGCACATGTTCTTACCCATCATGATGACATGTTGTTAAAAATATTACGCCAAAATGATTTTCAGCTTGATGAACGTTATTTTGATAATCCACTTAAACAGGCTATTACCCGTAGTCTTATAAAAGCAAAGCAGGCAACTGAGCTAGACTTCCAAAAACTGGGTATTAAGGTACAACAAACTCAGCAAGAGGTGAATTATAAAGAGGGGTTACAGAACAGCTTCGGCTCAATTTTGGTATTCAATCTCATTAATTCAAAGTTTGAGAGTTATGCTCTAGATGTTCTGTTAGCAAATAAGTCTTATTTGATTCCAATTGTGGTTGAACACACTGGTGTAGTGCACATTGAATTAAATAATGAAACTTATTTGTTAGGAATGAATGATCGAAAAGTCATTAAATTGTTCAAGCGCGAAGAGCCTTTAACATCTGATATGAGTCCATTTGTAATCAAAAAGTATTCCGACTTTTTTGCAATCAGCTATAAACAATTAAATTTATCTTGTGACGAACATGGGATGTGTGAATTTATAGAAGGTTCAATCCAGCCTACTGAACAACTGCTCTCAATCAGCTATTAAAACGCTATAGTGGTTAAATAAAGCTCAAGTCTAAAGATTTGGGCTTTATTTTTTGCTTAAAAAATATTTTTTTATTAATTTATTTGTATATTAAATTCAAAGTCATTATTTAAATAAATGATGTGTTTGTTTTGTGAATATATAGCGTATTAAATACAAGCATTATAAATTAGTGGAAAAAATATCATGCTTTAAAGTAAATGATCTTTGTGAATGTATAAATTAAATAAATGATTAAAGGCTAATTAAAATACAACTATAACTTTAAATTTAAATAAGTATTTGTTTTTTATTAATATGTTATTTATGTGGTGAGAGGTTGTTTAAAATAAGTTCACTCTTCAAAGATAATTGCATATTTATTTTTTTATCCTAAAATGATTTTTTACTAAATTGTCGTTACAGTTTTTTATATGCAATCATTAAATTATCGGAATAATGATGCATCGCAACATGGAAGTTCTGCACCTTTGAAACGAGCAATGAGTACTCGACATTTGGTGATGATCTCCCTTGGCGGTGCCATAGGAACAGGTCTTTTTTTAGGGTCGGGTGATGTCATTTCCCAAGCTGGCCCGATTGGCGCAATTATTTCTTATTTTTTAGGCGGTTTAATCGCCTATACCGTAATGTTATGTCTCGGTGAACTTGCAGTTCATGTACCTGAATCGGGTTCTTTTGGCGAATATGCCCGCCGTTATATCGGTCCTGGTACGGGCTATATGATTACTTGGCTGTACTGGTTAACTTGGACTGCCACTTTGGGAACTGAGTTTACTGCCGCGGCTTTATTGGTTCGTGAATGGTTTCCAACTACTTCTGTTTGGGCGTGGACTTTGTGTTTTGGCGCGTTAGTTTTTTTTCTGAATGTTAGTTCAACGCGATTGTTTGCCGAGTCAGAATTTTGGTTGGCGCTCGTCAAAGTTATTACAATTATCTGTTTTATTGGTTTGGGCTTGTTGGCAATTTTTGGTGTTATTCCTTTCCACGGACATGAGACAGCACCATTATTTAGTAATTTGACTGCACAAGGTTGGTTCCCTCACGGTTTATTTCCAATTTTTGCAACTATGCTGATTGTTAATTTCGCATTTTCGGGTACTGAGTTAATCGGAGTGGCGGCTGGTGAAACTGAAAATCCTGAAAAGACTGTTCCAAAAGCGATTAATGCAGCCATTTGGCGTCTATTAATTTTCTTTGTTGGCACAATTGTTGTGATTACTTCGCTATTGCCATTCGAGCTTGCCGGGTTGAATGCAAATGAAGTGAGTAATAGCCCCTTTGTGACTGTTTTTAATTACATTGGTATCCCTTATGCAGAAGACATTATTCGCTTTGTAATCATTACGGCTTTACTCTCAGCTGCCAATTCTGGTTTATTTGCTGCTTCACGTATGATGTGGTCACTTTCAGTAAAAAACCAATTACCAAAAATATTTTCAAAGCTTACTCCTTCAGGAACGCCAATCGTTGCTCTTATTGTGACGATGTTTGGTGCAATACCTGGATTGCTTTCAGAGCAGTTTGCCCCTGAGACGATCTTTAAAAATTTATTAGGTGTTGCAGCATTTACTATGGTGGTTGTGTGGATTGCAATTTGTGTATCTCAATTCAATTTCCGTAGACAGTGGTATAAATCTGGTAAAACAGCAAAAGATTTACGTTTCGCTGCCCCTTTATTTCCTTTGACTCCAATTGTGGGTGGTCTGTTCTGTGCTATTACGTGTATCAGTATGGTGGCTGATCCTTCGATGCACGTCGGCTTTATCTGTTGTATTATTTTTATTCTTCTATGTTATGCCAGCTACTTCATTTTTTATCACAAGAAAGATGTGGTACAGAGCTAATCCGTATATGTCTTCTCAAGCGTAGTCTAAAGGTCCCATTTGGGACCTTTTTTATGGTTTGTAGGAAATTAAAAACGGGTGAATTATATATTTTTTAAAAAAATGTTTTTTTGTTTTTAATCATGGAAACAAATGTTGTTTTGTAAATTTACCATTTGTCAGTTTTTTATTAATATTTATTTATTATAAATATTTGATTAAGTCTATGTTTAGTCTTGTTATTTAATTAATAGGTATTTTTAGTTTTTTAAAGTGGATGGGTAGGGTCGTTATAATATGGGTTTATTGTGGAGAATAGTTAGTTTTTTGGTGATTTTTTAAAAAATTAAATTCATTAAGTCTTTGTTATTTAATATAGAAATTTTTTACATTTTTTAAATTTATGAGTTTTTAATTTCTATAATTTTTTTTTATTAGAGTTAAGGGTTTTTTAATATTTGTTGTTTTTTTATTATAAAAAATAATGCGATTTGATTATTTTTTCTTTGCTTATTTATTTTAAAATGTTCTAAATGAGCGTGCTCTATGCTATATTTATTGGAAGATTTTATATCTATGCTACGGCTTAATTTTAAGCCGTATGTGTAGAAATAATTAATCTGTAGGATTATTGAACAAAGTTTATTTTTAAAAAGACTAATGGAGGGATCTATCGATTAGTCAAAAATAATTTTATGGACTCATGGTTTTTGTGAATCATGGTTCTTTTTAACTCCCAAACGGTTATGTCACTTCTTTTGTATTCATATTTCAGCCGGCTGGTTTTAGTGGGTTGTGGTTAGTTTTTGCTTTTATAAAGCTTTCTTTATAAAAGTAATTTAGACAAAAGAAAACTTGTAAAAGATATCGATATATAAAAGTAGATCGTACTTTTAGTATCAACAAATGGAATTTAAAAAGTCTGATGCTTTAGAAGGGCAAAAGATTTGGTAAATAAACTAAGGCATTGTTATTGCAAAGTTTTAGTTGCTAAATAATAAAGATTGCAGATTTATCAAATCTGAATCTATGAAGGTATATAGGAAAAAAGATGGCAGATCTTTCATACGTAAATGAAAACAGCGATGCTTGGCAAACTTACTTGGCACAAATTGACCGTGTTGCTCCATATTTAGGTCACTTAGAAGAGTTTATCGACACTTTAAAACGCCCAAAACGTGCGCTTATTGTAGATGTGCCAATTGTAATGGATGACGGTTCTATCCAGCACTTTGAAGGTTACCGCGTACAACACAACTTGTCTCGTGGCCCCGGTAAAGGCGGTGTTCGTTACCATCCAAATGTTGATTTGAATGAAGTGATGGCGTTGTCTGCATGGATGACAATTAAAACTGCTGTTTTGAACTTGCCATTTGGCGGTGCAAAAGGTGGTATTCGTGTTGATCCACGTAAATTATCAAATCGTGAATTAGAGCGTTTGACTCGACGTTATACGACTGAAATCGGTCACATTATTGGGCCTCAAAAAGATATCCCTGCTCCAGACGTTGGTACAAATGCCAACATTATGGGCTGGATGATGGATACTTATTCTACGAGCCAAGGTTACACAGTAACAGGTGTTGTAACTGGTAAACCAGTTCACCTAGGTGGTTCTTTAGGTCGTGTAAAAGCGACTGGTCGTGGTGTATTTGTTACAGGCCGCGAAGTAGCTGCAAAAATCAATTTACCAATTGAAGGCGCGAAAATTGCTATTCAAGGTTTTGGTAACGTAGGTAGTGAAGCTGCTTTCTTGTTTGTTGAATCGAAAGCGAAAGTTACACACGTTCAAGACCATACAGGCACTATTTTCAATGCTGATGGTATTGACCTTGAAGCGTTACGTGATCACGTAAATGCAAATCAAGGTGGTGTTGGCGGCTTCGCTGGTGCGCAATCAATTGCTGATGAAGATTTCTGGACAGCAGAAGTTGACATTATTGTTCCTGCTGCATTGGAAGGTCAAATCACTGTTGAACGTGCTCAAAAACTTAAAGCTAAGTTGATTTTAGAAGGTGCAAACGGCCCGACTTATCCTAAAGCTGAAGATGTGTTGGTTGAGCGTGGCATTGTTGTAGTACCTGACGTTGTATGTAACGCCGGCGGTGTAACTGTAAGTTACTTCGAATGGGTTCAAGACATGGCGAGCTACTTCTGGACCGAAGAAGAAATCAATGAGCGTTTAGACAAATTGATGGTTCAAGCTATGGATGACGTTTGGAACGCAGCGAATAGCAATGCTTGTACTTTACGTACAGCAGCTTACATCTTGGCATGTGAGCGTATTTTAAAAGCTCGTAAAGAGCGCGGTATTTTCCCAGGCTAATCTGCGGAAATTACTTTTAGAAAAAGTGGTCTGAGCAAATATAAAGGATGTTATAGGGTCTATTTGTTCAGCCGCTTTTTCTGAATTATTAAAATTCAAGTGATATCGAATATATTAAATAAATACTGAGGTAAGCATGGAACAGCCAATTTCTGTAACTCGAAGCAACTTTAACGACTGGATGGTTCCAGTTTTTGCACCGGCAAATTTCATTCCTGTACGTGGCGAAGGTTCACGTATCTGGGATCAAGAAAATAAAGAATACATTGATTTTGCAGGCGGGATTGCAGTAAACGCATTAGGTCATGCGCATCCAGTGGCAGTAAATGCTTTAACAGAACAAGCGACAAAACTTTGGCATGTGGGCAATGGTTATACCAATGAACCCGTTCTACGCCTTGCAAAACAACTCACCGAAAATACATTTGCAGACAAGGTATTCTTCTGTAACTCAGGTGCAGAAGCTAACGAAGCGGCACTAAAACTTGCACGTAAAGTGGGTCTAGACAGCGGTGTTGCTGGTAAAAGTGGCATCGTGGCATTTAAAAATGCTTTCCATGGTCGTACCTTATTTACCGTTTCAGCAGGTGGTCAGCCTAAATATTCACAAGACTTTGCACCGCTTCCAAATGGTATCAATCATGTTGCCTTTAATGATTTAGACGCAGCAAAAGCGGTAATTAATGAACAAACATGTGCAGTTATTGTTGAACCGATCCAAGGTGAAGGCGGCGTTATTCCGGCTGACATCGAATTTTTAAAAGGCCTACGTGCACTCTGTGATCAGTTTGGTGCCTTACTTATTTTTGATGAAGTACAAACTGGTGTAGGCCGTACAGGTTCACTTTATGCCTACATGAATACCGGTGTTATTCCAGATGTGCTTACAACTGCAAAAGCACTAGGTGGTGGTTTCCCAGTCGGTGCAATGTTAACAACTGATAAATTTGCTCCGCATTTTTCAGTCGGTACGCACGGTACGACTTACGGTGGTAATCCGTTAGCAAGTGCAGTTGCAGGTGCAGTATTTGAATTTATTAATACACCTGAAGTGCTTGAAGGCGTAAAGCATCGTTATCAATATTTCCTTAACGCACTTAATACTTTAAATGCTGAACATCAGATTTTTGAAGAAATTCGAGGTCAAGGTTTACTCATTGGTTGCGTATTAAAAGCTAAATATGCAGGAAAAGCGAAAGATATTACGACTTGGGCAGGTGAGGAAGGATTACTTGCTTTAATTGCAGGTCCAGATGTTGTTCGTTTTACTCCGTCTCTCATTATTCCTGAACAAGATATTGATGAAGGTATTGCTCGTTTAAAAAGAGCATTGGCAAAGTTGGCTAAATAAAAAAAAGGAAAGCTAGCCATGATGATTGTCCGTCATGCCGAGTTTCGAGACCTTGAAGATATTTATAAATTAGCAGGTAAGTCGGGTGTAGGCCTGACTTCCTTGCCACAAAATATGGATACACTTTCGGCTCGAATTTCACGTACTCGCAATACTTTAAATGGCAATGTCCATAAAAGTGAACAAGGCTATTTGTTTGTTCTTGAAGATACAGAAGCTCAACGTGTTATTGGGTTAAGTGCAATTGAAGTTGCTGTAGGACTCATGGAACCTTGGTACAACTTTCATGTTGGAACACAAGTACACGCTTCAAAGGCATTAAATGTTTATAAGTCATTACCGACTTTATTTTTAAGTAATGACAGAACAGGTAGTAGTGAACTCTGTACATTATTTTTAGATCCAGCGCGTCGTGAAAACCAAAACGGTAAATTCTTATCGAAAATCCGTTTTATGTTTATCGCTGCCTTTAAGCAATATTTCGAGAAAAAATTAATTGCCGAAATGCGTGGTTTCTCAGACGAAAATGGATGTTCTCCATTTTGGGATGCGATTGGTCACCATTTCTTTAATATGGATTTCTCAACTGCCGACTATTTAAGCGGAATTGGGCAAAAAGTATTTATTGCAGAGCTTATGCCACGTTTTCCGGTCTATGTAGATCTCTTGCCAAAAGATGCGCAAGAGGTGATTGGAAAAATGCATCCACAAACTTTGCCTGCCTATCATGTGCTTGAGTCAGAAGGTTTACGCTATCAAGGATATGTCGATATTTTTGATGCGGGTCCAACGGTTGAAGCCAATATTGATGAATTACGCGCAGTAAAAGAAAGTCAGTTATTAAACGTCAAAATTATAAGTGAAGCTGCGGTCGGTAAGACCCAATATCTCGTTGCTAATGATAATTATCATGACTATCGCGCAATGCTGATGAAGCTTGATCTTGTTGATAACACTATAAATTTAACGCATGAACAAGCTGAGAACCTCGGTGTACAAGAAGGTCATGTTGTTCGTGTGCTATCACTCAATCCAATGGAAGTATCCTGATGTCAAACTCTTTATTTATAAACGGTGTCTGGTTACAAGGCAGCGGCACAACATTTGTAAAAACAAATCCAGTTGATAACCAAACTGTATGGTCAGGTGCTGAAGCAACTGCTGCTGATGTTGAGCAAGCTTGTCAGGCTGCGCGTACTGCATTTCCAGCATGGGCGCGTTTACCTTTTGCAGAGCGTGTAGCGATTGTTGAAAAGTTTGCAGCTTTGCTTGAAGAAAATAAAAAGCACTTAGCGGAAGTCATTAGCCAAGAAACCAGCAAGCCATTTTGGGAAACGCTAACTGAAGTTCAGTCAATGATTGGTAAGGTTGCGATTTCAATTCGTGCCTATCACCAGCGTACAGGTGAGACCTCAACTGAAATGGCTGATGGTGTGGCATCTTTACGCCATCGTCCGCATGGCGTGCTTGCAGTTTTCGGTCCATATAACTTTCCGGGCCATTTACCAAATGGGCATATTGTTCCTGCATTACTTGCTGGCAATACCGTGGTATTTAAACCAAGTGAATTAACGCCTTGGACTGCTGAAGAAACTGTAAAACTTTGGCAGCAAGCTGGTTTGCCAAATGGTGTGATGAACTTGGTGCAAGGTGGTCGTACCACTGGTGAAGCGCTAGCTGCTTCACATGAAATTGATGGTTTATTGTTTACCGGAAGTGCGAACACAGGTTATCACCTACATAAACAAATGGCGGGTGCTCCAGAGAAAATCCTTGCGCTAGAAATGGGCGGCAATAATGCATTGATTATTGATGAAATTATCGATATTGATGCTGTGGTTAATCTTACTATTCAATCTGCTTTTGTTTCGGCAGGTCAGCGTTGTACATGTGCACGTCGCATCTTGGTAAAAAATGGCCCAGAAGGCGATGCATTCATTCAACGTTTTGTTGAGGTTGCTAAAAACCTAAAAGTTGGTCGTTGGAACGATGAACAACAACCATTTATGGGTGGTGTGATCTCGTCAGTTGCCGCAACAAACATGATGCTTGCTCAGCAAAAATTGCTTGAGCTTGGCGCAAAAAGTTTATTGCCAATGACGCGTCCGCAAGATGACAGTTCGCTACTTACGCCGGGTATTGTTGACGTAACAGGTGTGACAGATATTCCAGATGAAGAATATTTTGGTCCACTGACGACCATTCAACGTTATGACAACTTTGATGAAGCATTGAAAATTGCGAATGCAACTCGCTTTGGTTTGTCTGTTGGTCTGGTTTCTCCAAAACGTGAATTGTTTGATCAAGTACTTATTGAAGCGCGTGCCGGTATTGTGAACTGGAACAAGCCGCTAACAGGTGCTTCAAGTGCTGCACCATTTGGTGGTGTAGGGGCATCGGGTAACCATCGTGCGAGTGCCTTTTATGCAGCTGATTATTGTGCTTGGCCAATGGCTTCACTTGAAAGTGACAGCTTAACCTTACCAGAAAAATTATCTCCAGGGATTGTGTTGCCTTAAACACTAGGGAAAGAAAAATGAAAGGATATGAAGTAAATTTCGATGGTTTAGTGGGACCAACACATCACTACGCGGGCTTGTCGTTTGGTAATGAAGCATCGACAAAAAACCGTAATAATGCCTCTAATCCAAAATTAGCAGCCAAACAAGGCTTGCTAAAAATGAAAGCTTTAGCTGATTTAGGTATGAAGCAGGGTGTACTTGCCCCGCATGAGCGTCCACATGTTCCAATGTTACGCCGTTTAGGTTTTACAGGAGATGACATTAGTGTTGTTGCTCAAGCAATGCGTCATTCACCTGAACTACTATCATCATTAAGTTCAGCTTCGCCAATGTGGACTGCAAATGCGGCAACAGTTTCACCTTCGGCAGATAGCCAAGATGAACGTGTGCATTTTACCGCAGCAAACTTAAATAATAAGTTTCACCGTTCGATTGAAGCGGAAACAACAAGCCAAGTTTTGCAAGCGATCTTTAAAAATGAACGTCATTTTGTACACCATGAAGCATTGCCACAAGTGGCTTTGTTTGGTGATGAAGGTGCAGCGAATCACAATCGTTTAGGTGGTGATTATGCTAAGCGTGGGGTTCAAGTTTTTGTTTACGGTCAACAACATTTAAATAATGGGTTGCCGGGACCAAAACGTTATCCTGCTCGTCAGACTCGTGAAGCAAGCGAAGCAATCGCGCGTTTGCATCGTTTAGATGATGCACATACAGTTTTTGTTCAACAAAATCCAGATGTGATTGATCAAGGCGTTTTTCATAATGATGTGATTGCGGTCAGCAACCAACAGGTTTTATTCCATCATCAACATGCCTTTTTAAATCAAGATCAGGCTTTTGCTGAAATCCGTCAAAAAATGGCAAGCATCGGTGAAGACTTTATCTCGATTGAAGTTCCTGAAAATCGCGTTACCGTTGATGATGCAGTAGCAACATATTTATTTAATAGCCAGATTTTGACTCGTCCAGATGGTGGAATGACCATTGTTGTACCAGAAGAGTCGCGCCAGAATAAGGCAGTGTGGGGTTATTTGAACGATATGGTTCAGATGGGCACACCAATCGATGCTATTCAGGTTTATGACTTACGTGAAAGTATGCGTAATGGTGGTGGACCAGCATGTTTACGTTTACGCGTAGCTTTAAATGAAACCGAGTTAAATGCTGTAAATCCAAAAGTATTAATGAATGATCAATTGTTTGGCACACTCAATCAATGGGTAGATAAACATTATCGTGATCGTTTAACTCAAGAAGATTTAGCTGATCCGCATTTATTGATGGAAAGCCGTATGGCGCTTGATGAGCTGACCAAAATTTTAGGTTTGGGTTCAGTTTATCCTTTCCAAAAATAAGGAGGAGGTGACATGCAAGATTTTCTAGCATTAACCTTACAAGGTGAGCAGCCTACAACACGTGAAGGAAAACAAGATAATTTTTCTTGGCGTTGGCTGGGTGAGGGAATTCTTGAATGTACGCCACATGCACAGTACGACAAAGCCGTCGTACTGTCAGCTGGGGTACATGGTAATGAAACAGCACCAATTGAATTGTTGTCTCATCTTTGCACCGATTTATTTGCCGGACGCTTAAACCTTGCTGTGAGGTTATTGTTTGTATTGGGTAATCCATATGCAATGCGTCAAGGTAAGCGTTATGTGCATGACGATGTGAACCGGATGTTTTGTGGTGGATATAAAACTCTGCCAGAGACTGAAGAATCAAAGCGAGCTGAGGTTTTAGAGCAAGTTGTCACGACTTTCTTTCAAGAAAGTTCGAGCCAAGCAAAACGTTATCATTATGATTTGCACACCGCAATTCGCGCTTCTTTATTGCCGACGTTTGCCTTGTTTCCCTATCAAACGCATGCTTATGATGTTGATTTGACGGCAAGTCTAGAGGCGGCCGATTTAGATGCTTTGGTTTATCACAATGCAGCAGGCAAAACGTTTACACATTTTACCAGTGAGAATTTTAAAGCAGCCAGTGCAACTTTAGAGTTGGGTAAAGCTTTGCCATTTGGACAAAATGACTTGAGTCAGTTTGCTGCAATTGATGAAGTTATTCGTCATGTCGTTTCTGAACAGGCTTTGCCGACACGCAATAAAGCGAAAATTCGGGTATTTAAAGTATCGGACTCTTTAATTAAAAAAGATGAAGATTTTCAGATGAACTTATCAACTGAAGCTCCGAATTTTTCGACTTTTGCAAAAGGTGAAATCATTGCGACCCAACCTTCTGGCAATTATGTAGTGGAGCAAGATCAGGTCTGGATTTTATTTCCAAATCCAAATGTGAAGCTCGGTTTGCGTGCAGGTTTGGTTTTAACTGAAATGAGCTGAATGGTTGCTTTCAAATAAATAAAAAAGGGCGATTAATCGCCCTTTTTTGTGCATCACTTATTAGTTAGTACCGAAAAGACCTTTAATCCAAGATTTCTTTTCCGCTTTTTGTGTAGACGCTTGCGCATCTGCATTTACACTTGCATTAATTCCAACAGGTGCAACGTTAACACCAACATTTACGCCAGTATTAGCATTAATTGAATGCGCTGGTTGAGCAGCATTTAACTGTGCTTGAGCATCTGCTTTAGTGTCTGCAACAAACTCTTTTTGCTCAGCTTGATTTTGAGCTACGCGAGTTTTTACAGCATCTACATGCGCTTGAGCATCAGCTTGTTTTTCAGCAGTAAATTCTTTTTTGTCAGCTTGTTTTTCAGCAAACTTAGTTTTTACAGCATCAACACTTGCTTTCGTATCCGCTTTAGCTTCAACTGCTAGGTTTTTAGTACCCGTTGCAGCTTTAGTTGCTAAGTTTTTAGTACCAACTGCAGCTTCAGTTGCTAGGTTTTTAGTACCCGTTGCAGCTTCAGTCGCTAAGTGTTTAGTACCCGTTGCAGCTTTAGAAGAAAGTTCAGTCACTTTACCAGTTGTTTTTTTAGTTGCTTTAACCGTAGTGTCAGCAGCGACATGACCAGCATGTTTTGCCGTTTTACCTACAGTATGTGCAGTATTTTTGACTGTGTTGGCTACGCCACTAACAAGACCACCTGGTTGTACATTGACTTGGGCAGAAGCATCTGCATTAACGCCCGCACTTTGTGCAAAAATAGAGGCAGAAGCAAGAACACTTGCAGTAACGATAGCTGTTTTCATCATTTTCATTGCGATATCCTTCAAAGAATATACCTTTTTAGTGAGGTATTTCATAAACGCTAGGGCATCATAGCCAACACTTACAAGCTTGGGAATTGTCTTCATCAAAATGTTACAACAGTGTTACGTTGAGTAAACACACTAGGGATAAATTGTGAAGATTAATAAAAATTAATAATAAAGTGAAAAAGAATGTTTATTTGTTAGTTATTCTAATTAAATTGGCCTAATTTTATCTTTTTCTTTTTTAAAAATTAAAGTTCAAATTTTCTTGAAGTTACTCTTCTTTTCATCAGGTACTGATATCTCTAATTGTGATTTGAGTCTCATTATTTATTAGTGGGGGACGGCATAGTTATTGCTTATTATAAGAATAAGATGCTTTTTAGCACTTTTTTGAACCGCCTTCTGTCAGAAATATAAATGTACAGGGCAGAACAACATTTTTGCTTATTCGGTTGTGGATATTTCTACTTCTCTTGTGGGTATATATTTCATTCATTAGATTTTTCACATGAAATATATTTTAAGAAATGCCTCTTTGTTTCGAATAATCAAAAATAAAAATAGATGTCTATAAACAAAAGAACAGAGATCTTAAATGATGAAAATTATTGCTTCCTTTCTTGTATTGGTCGGCTTGGTCGCCGTTGTTCTCTATTTTAAGCCCACAAGTGGTGCATCTGATGTGTTCAATTCGGCTTTACGTGAATCGAATTCAGCACAACCAGATACATCGTCTTTTCTTTCTAAACTTAAGGAGCCTACTCAACCTAAAAATTTATCTCAACATTCAACTCATCCTCAAGTGGTATCGGTTGATACCGTTCCTTTTTACGACACAAAAAGTGATCTTTCGATTCAACCGATTGATCCAGAAAAAGATCCAGCAAATGAAATAAAAGCGAAATAAGCAAATTGTTAGTTGAAAAACTACGGAGAAAAATAATGCAAAGTAAAACGTTATTTCTATTAGGTCTATGTACTACGATTTTAAGTACAACCGCATCCGCTCTTCCTTTAGATTCTAAAGGTGCGAAACAGCGGTTAAATCAAGCAGCAAAACAAAAAGTATTTCAGGGTAAAATCGATTTAGATGCCTTGGTCAATAATGATTCGAATGATCTTATTGTCGAATATAATATTCCTTCGGTGAGTGTACCTTCAGGTTTAGAACGGCGAAGTTATATTGCAACAAATAAGAAGAATTTACAGGCAAGGTTTAACCGCGCTGGTGGCGTTCAAGTACTGCGAGACTACAATAATTTGCCTTTAGCTTTTTATCGGGTGAGTAACCGCGAAGCATTAGTTACTTTATTAAATGATCCGAATGTTAAAGCAGTTTATCCAAATCGTATTAATCAAACCACGACCAACGAAAGCTTATCTTTAATTAATCAACCACAGGCAAACACCAATGGTTTTACTGGAGAAGGCTCTAGTGTGGCAGTGATTGATACAGGTGTGAATTATCTTCACTCTGATTTTGGTTGTACGGCAGTGAACACACCTTCAAACACTTGTCGGGTTGTTTACTCATTTGATAGTGCACCAGATGATGGCACTTTAGATGATAATGGACATGGTAGTAATGTTTCAGGCATTGTGTCGAAAGTTGCGTCTAAGACTAAAATTATTGGTATTGATACCTTCCGACGTGTTCGAGTGAATGGTCAGTGGGGGAGTACTGCTTATGACAGCGATATCCTGGCGGCTTTAAATTGGACTGTAAATAATGCGCAAACTTATAATATTAAAGCGGTGAATTTAAGCCTTGGTGTGCCAGGTGTTAAATATACTTCAGAGTGTAGTAATAGCAGTTATGCAACCGCATTTGCCAATGCACGTGCAGCAGGTGTGGTTCCGGTTGTAGCATCAGGAAATGATGCTTTTTCAGATGGTATTTCATCTCCTGCTTGCGTTGCTGGTGCAGTAAGAGTGGGTGCTGTTTATGACAGTAATATTGGTGGCGTGTCATGGGGAAATCCAGTGAAATGTTCTGACCCAACCACCGCCGCAGACAAGGTGGCATGCTTTAGTAATGGTGGCAGCCTTGTAACTTTATTAGCGCCTGGAGCAATGATTACGGCAGGTGGATACACTATGGGTGGTACATCTCAAGCGACACCACATGTAGCGGGCGCGATTGCTTTATTACGAGCAAATAGGGTGAGTCCAACTGAAAGTATTGATCAAACCATTAGCCGTTTAAAAACGACAGGTAAGCCAATTACTGACTCAAGAACGGGCTTAATTTTCCCGCGTATTGATTTGCTGGCAGCAACAAATGGCTTGATTGCTAATTAAATAGCTTATTTATAATTTTTAAAATGAGGTCCAAGAAATTTTAAAATGGCTATAGCCCGTTGCAAAAGTTAGCTTCTGCAACGGGTTTTCTATGAAAGAGTATTAATTACATTTTGCTAAATTAGCTGCATTAAAATTACTTTGGAGTTTTTTGAAATTATTTTGAATTTCTGGATCTTGAATATTAAAGGTGGTCGAGCTTTTGGTTGTCGTGTTAGTTGCTTGATTTAATATGCCAGACTCATCAGGATATTGTTGGGTGAATGATGTGGCTGAAATTAAACCTCTATCATTAAATATCCAGTGTTCAGTAACGTGTCCGCCCCCTAAATATCCCGTAAATTCAATCATACAAGCTTGCTTATCTTGTTTAATTAATTTGGCTACATTACCTGTAGTTGATGGATAAGCTTCGATATTCGTATCTTGCTCTAAAACTTGTGCCTGAGAATAAGAAGAAACAGGTGCTGAGGTCGCACATGCAGTTAAAGCCAAGCAGCATAGTGTTGAAAAGAGAATTTTTTGACTATTCATAAGGCAGATTCCTAGCTCTTTATAGTTGATGATCATTATTTCTAGATGAATATCTGTATTTATAAAAGCGCGAAGTTATCGCGCTATCCAAAAAAATTAGTTCGTTGTTGTGCTCGATTTACTTAATTCACCTTGCTCTATCGGAATACTTTCACCGTTTCGACTACTAGTAATATTTTGCTTCGCCTGATCTATTTTTGTTTCTGTAAAAGCTTTGGCTGTATCTGCTTTTTGCTGAACGACTTCTGCTTTTTCAGCAGTAAATTCTTTGGTGTTTTTCCATTTTTCACTAATTTTATTTGAGGTTTTTTCGGAAGCACCTTGAATATTGTCTCCTAAATTTTGTATGCCTTTTCCTGTTTTGTATAACAATACACGACCTAAACTTGGGTTATCACCATATGGTTGTGCTTTAGAAGTTGTTTCACCCACTTGTTGTGGTTGCGTTGTTTCTGCAAATAAGGTTGATGAAGCCAACATAGAGGTCGCAATACATAAAATTTGTATGGTTTTCATTTTGGATAAATCTCCCCAACCAGAATCAAAAGATGAAGTGCTGATCTTACTGTTAAAAATAAAGCTTGTACTGCAATGAGATAAAACCCATACGATTTGATTACGATAAATCATCATTTCAAATATAATTAAATACCGTATCTAAATTTCTAGAATGATCTGGAGCCTCAAGTGATACAAAACATTGAATTAAAATGGTTATATGACCTGATTGTTCTAGAAAAATACCGAAATTTTACAGTCGCTTCTGATATTAGAAATATTTCTCAGTCTTCGCTGAGTCGTCGTATTCAAGCCTTAGAAAGTAGTCTTGGTTTTGAAGTGTTTGATCGAGAAACTTCTCCTTTACAGTTAACGGAGAAGGGGAAGCTTTTTATATTACATGCTAGAAATTTACTGGATGATTTTGAGTTTAATATAGATCAAATTAAAGGTGACAATCATGTGCGAAGCAAAGTCACGATTGCTTCTGCGCATTCTTTGGCGGGTTATATTTTTCCTAAAATTTTAGGAAATTTAAAAAATTACCAAGAAAAGATTTTTCATGTTGAAGCAATCAATGTGAATGAAACCGTAGATTCTCTTAAAAATGGTCAATGTGACTTTATTGCATCTTTTTATGATGATGACTTAATGAATCCACAATTTTTGTGCCATAAGTTGTTTTCTGCAAAGCTTTATTTAGTCACGGCTCCAAATCATTTAAGTCGACCTAAATTTTCACTAGAAGATACTTCAATTCCACTCATGAACTATACCGATGACAGTTACATGGGGAAAAAGGTAAATAAATTTCTACAAGATCATCATCCGGACAAGTTTGAGACAAATTTTGTGTCTTCAATGAGTCTATTACTTAAGGATATGATCAAAGGTGGCTATGGCGTAGGGTGGTTACCTGATTACAGCATTCAAGATGAGTTAAAACAAAATCAGTTGATGATCGTACCAATGAAAGAGTCAGTACTGTCTGTCGATATTTATTTATATCGCAGTAGTGCTAGGCTTAATGCGACTTCTGAAGGATTATGGAATTTTGTGAAGGCAATTGATTGGACCATTGCCTAAATTAATTATGCATAATTTGCATTAAATTTTATTTGATCATGCGGCTGATGCTGTTAATGAGTTCTGATACCACGCAATCGCATTTTTAATGAGTAAATCGGTAGCATCAACAAACAGTTCAGGATTTTCTTGGATACTGTCTTGTAAGATGAGTGGAATTTCAGTACACGCTAATAAGAATTTTATGCTTTTGTTTTGTCTATAAAAATGAATAACCTCACTCATAAGTTGTTTTGATTTTTCGATATTTCCTGCTTTGTATTGATAGATACTTTGCATCACTTTGTGTTGCATCTCAACAGATGGGGTAGAGAAACGAATATTGTTTTGGATGAACTGGCTTTGATAAAGCTGAGTGCTTATGGTGGCAGACGTCGCAAGAATACAAACTTCAGCAATTTGGCTGTCTTGGATAAAATGAACCGCAGATTCAATAATACTAATCATTTTGGTTTGGGTACGTTGCTGTAACTGGTTAAACCAAAAGTGGGCAGTATTGCAGGGAATAATGATACAGCCGACCTGTGCCGCTTCTAAAATTTTAAGATATTCAGCCATTTTTTCGAGTGGTTTATCATCATGATTGATAATCGATTGTGTTCTATCTGGGATGTCTGGAATAGAAACCGTGATGACAGGAATATGCTCTTGATCGCAATGTGCTGGCGTATTTTTAATAATTTTATCCATGGCATCAATCGTGGCTTGTGGACCCATACCACCTAAAATTCCAATTGCTTTATTCATGTTGAATGACTCAAAAAATACGTTATGTACTTAGCATCTGCTTCTTTTGAGTGATGTCGTTGCAAAAAGCGGATGGGTCATGCAGTTTATGTTTTTATAATTGATTCTTAATTTTTAATATGATATTGTTTTATATAAATAAAATTAAAATATTTAAAATGTCGCGATGTGTTTTATGCATCATTATTTTATGTAAAGCATAGCGTTTTACATAGATAATTTCATTCGAATGCACAGCTAAGCTATAAATTCTGACTTAATCAATTCTAAAAACATATCTCGAGCTTTATGGTTGGTTACATTTTTGTGCCAAAAAAATTGATTCTGCATAAAGGCAAGATGTTCAAATTTATAACCTCGAATATTGGTTAAATTTTTATATTGCTCAAAAAGACTCTTTGGTACTAAAGACACACCGGAGCCTGCACTTACGCAACCGATAATAGTGGCATAACTGGTAATGCTGGTAATTGGAAGTGAGATATTTTTGAGCTTAAGCCATTCTTCAAGAGCAGCGCGGTAAGGGCAACCTTCAGTCCACATAAAAATTTCTTTACCAATCAAGTCTTCTTGGCAGTGGATTTCTCCTAAAGAATGAGATGCAATCAAGACCATATCTTCTTGGTAAATACCGAGTTTATTTAACATTGGAAACTCAATATTACCAGCGACAATAGCCCCGTCGAGTTTATGCTGAGAAATATCAACTAATAGCTGTTTCCATGTGCCAGTAATAATTTGAATGGAAACCTCTGGATAGCGTTGATGATATTTCGCGAGTAAGTTGGGTAAACGGGTTGTGGCAGAAGATTCAATAGCCCCAATTTTTAGTGGGCCAGACGGCGGTGCGTCAGGATGAATACTACGTTTGGCTTCATCACATAGCGCCAAAATTTTATGACAATAATTAAGAAAAATTTCTCCAGATGGAGTGAGCTTTAAACTTTTTCCTTCACGATAAAACAAAGATGAACCCAGTTCTTCTTCGAGTTGTTTAATGCGTGTCGTAATGTTGGATGGGACACAATGCAGTTGCAGTGATGCCTTAGTCATCGTGCCACACTCAACTACAGTCTGAAACATTTTTAACTGAGCGATATCCATATTTTATCATTCACTTTTAATGAATATTTAACTCAATATAAGTTAATTTTATTCAACTATCTATGCGCATATGATGAAAGAGTTCCTTTCCATTAGTGTAGATTTAACATGGCAATTTCTCTTGCTGCCGAAACCCAACCTCCAGCATTTAAACTTTATCTATGTATTGCTGTGACCGTCTTTTGTTGGGGCTATTCACCTATTGGCGTACATAGTGCTCTGCATTCATATACACCGCAGCATATTGCTTTGCTCCGCTTCTTGATTGCCTCAGTTTTCTTATTTTTACTGATTATGAAAAAAGGAATTCAGCCTTTAAAGTGGAAAGATATTCCTGCACTTGGTGTATTAGGATTTTTCTCTGTGACCTTGCATCACTTACTTATAAATACGGGACAGCAATATGTGAGTGCGGTTGCATCCAGCATTTTGAGCCAATCCATTCCGCTATTTACCTTTATTATTTCAGCTTTACTTTTTAAAGAGCAAATCCGCTTCAAACAGTGGTTGTGTATTTTATTGGGGCTTTGCGGTGCTGTATTAGTGGTCAGTGGAGATCATGGTCTTGGCGTGCCAAGTCCTTATAGTTTATTGATTGTTCTAGCTGCAATTGCATGGGGTCTTTATTTTAATTTATATAAAAAATTTGCTTTAAATTATGATGCTCTGAGCATGATGTGTTACATCATTTGGTTCGGAACCATTCCTTTACTATTTTATAGTGCTCATTTACCTAATGAAATTTTGCATGCTACTTGGCAGGCCAATATGTCGATTGTCTTGTTGGGTATTTTCCCTAGTGCGATGGCTTATGTATTTTGGGGATATGTACTTAAAAATATGCCGTTGACGATCGCATCGAATTTTTTGTATTGCTCGCCAATTGTCGCAATGAGTTTAGCAGTTCTCTTCTTAAATGAAAAACCATCAATGATTGTGCTGTTAGGTGGAGTGATTATTGTAGGGAGTTTGGTGTGGATGAATTGGGGGAATCGGCGTACCATCGAATAAGCTATAGATAATTAAACGATCTGTAGATTAATGCTATGTCATGCGCTAGTTGCTTTAAGAGAATGAAATGATTGTTGTTACCTTGACCTATAAAAAACCATTAGCCGAAGTTGATGCTGTACTAAAAGGGCATATTGCATTTTTAGACCATTACTATGAGCAGAGGAAATTTTTGGCATCGGGGCGTCGAGAAAATAGAGTAGGTGGAGTAATTTTAGTTTTAAGCTCTTCGATTCAAGAGGTCGAAGAGATCATGAAAAATGATCCGTTTTATATTCATGGCGTGGCTGATTATGATTTTATGTGGTTTGAGCCATCGAAAAGTTTAGAAGAAATTAAAGAGTTTGTTTAATTAAATGAGAGAACTACTTAATTTTAAGTAGTTCTCTCATCTATTTTATTGATATTTATTTAATAATTTATATTATTGTTCAACAATATAAATACTAGTTTGAAATACATCTCCCTTGCTTGTTTTAACTACACCAACACATAAATTGTTAGGAGATTGGATAAAAGAAAGTAAGGATGTATCTGCATTAGTTTTACAGCTCTTTTGCTTGTTCTCATCAAATGCTGTTAAATTTAATTGATGTTGTAAATCTAAAGTGAACACTTGGCTAAGAGCGCTAAATGCTTGATCTGCTTTTTGCATAAATAATAAATTATTATTGGCTTCCCATTCAGATAAAGAAATGCGCTCCTTACTTACATAGTGATATAAGCGTTTTGTGTCTGCATTATTATCTGCCGCATTTTTAAATTGAGTCTTTAAACCAAAATTTACTTTTACAATTGGTTTTTCACGAAAAGAAAGACGTGAATAAGGCACAATTTTGACTTCTGATGCCTGATTTAAACCTAGCAGTTTGAGTGTGGGATCTGCTTTATTTTGGGTAAAAGAGTCGGTAATTTTTTGTTGTATTAACTGGTCAAATTTAATAGGTTGATTAAGAGAGCTTTTTTCAATGGCTGAACTATTTGCACTTTTGTCAATTGCCATCGCAACACCTACTCCAATAAGACCAAACATTCCAGAAGCTGGGCTGGCCGAAGCATTGCTTGAATCACCAACTAATATTTGGCTGTTCTTTACAAAGTAATCGCCTGCACCTGATTCTGTCATTGAAGAAAGTTGTTCTGAAGAAACAGAAATAGATGTTTGTTTACCCGCAGCTGGATATTGAATAGACTTTGTTGTTGCACATCCAGTAAATAATAATGTTGATATAAGTAATAAATTTAAGTTTTTCATTGCAATGGCACTTTGTTAAGTTTGGTAATTATTTGTTCTAGTTTATTGAATTATGGATTAAATGTGAAGGTAGTAAATAATTCTTATTTATTACTTGATTGCAAAATAATCGTTTATAATTTTACTGAGCGAAATTCTTCAATAAGAAATCATTAAAAAACCATGTTTCCGATTTAAATCAAAAACATGGTTTTAATAAGACTTAATTATACAAAAATTAATTTCTATATAATTTTAACCCTGTAATACACTTACATCAGCGATAGCAGTAAACAGGTTGCGTAACTGAGCCAATAAGCGTAAACGGTTTGCTTTCAGGTCAGCATCATCCGCCATTACCATGACACCATCAAAGAATGCATCAATCGGAGCACGAAGTGCTGCAAGCTTAGAAAGAGCAGCTGTGTAATCTTTTGCGGCAAGTAATGGCTCAACCACAGGTGTCACTGCTTGAAGCTCAGCAAATAATGCTTTTTCAGCATCTTCAACTAAGTTTGCTTCAACTACAGAACCTTCTGGTGCTGCTTCTTTTGCAAGAATGTTAGCAACACGCTTGTTTGCAGCAGCAAGTGCGGCAGCTTCAGGCAGAGCGCGGAAGTGGTTTACAGCATTTACACGCTTGTCAAAATCAAGTGGAGATTTTGGTGCAAGCGCTTGAACGGCTTGAAGCACATCAACAGCAACGCCTTGGTCTTCATACTTGGCACGGTAACGACCTTCCAAGAATGCAACAGCATCAGCACGCGTTTTGTCGTGGTCTTTAACGATGTCGCCATAACCTTGAAGTGCGAGATTTACCAGTTCTTCAATCGTTACGTCCAATTCATTTTCAATGATTAAACGTAAGATACCAATTGCTGAACGACGAAGAGCAAACGGGTCTTTAGAACCTGTAGGCGCTTGTCCAATACCGAAAATACCAACCAGCGTATCTAAGCGGTCAGCAAGGGCAATCGTTGTACCAGTTTTGGTTTTTGGTAAAACATCGCCAGCGAATTTTGGTAAATATTGTTCGCCTAAAGCTTCTGAAACTTCAGTATTTTCGCCTTCAATGCGCGCATAGTAAGTACCAGCAATACCTTGAAGTTCTGGGAACTCACCAACAAGTTCAGACGTTAAGTCGCATTTAGCAAGTAAGGCCGCTTTTTCAGCATCTGCTGCATTTGCACCAGTAATTGGAGATAACGCAACAGCAAGTTTTGCAATACGTGTTGATTTGTCCCAAAGCGTACCCAATTGTGCTTGGAATACCATGTTTGCTAGTTTTTCTTTACGAGATGCAAGCGGTTGCTTTTGATCTTGTAAAAAGAAGAATTCAGCATCAGACAAACGAGGGCGAACAACTTTTTCGTTACCTTCAATAATTTGAATCGGGTCTTTAGACTCAATATTTGAAACAGTAATGAAGTAAGGTTGTAATTTACCTTCGCTATTGATCAAACAGAAATACTTCTGGTTGTCTTGCATTGTCGTAATGAGTGCTTCTTGAGGAACAGCAAGGAAGCGCTCTTCAAAGTTTGCACGAAGGGCAACTGGCCATTCAACGAGGCTTGTTACTTCATCAAGTAAGTCACTTGGAACAATCGCAGTTGCGTTAACTTCATCAGCTAACTTTTTCACTTGTTCTTGAATGGTCGCTTGACGCTTTTCAAAGTTTGCAACCACATATGCTTTTTCTAAAGCAGCTAAGTAGTCATTTGCATGCGCTAAAGCCACAGCTTCAGGTGCATGGAAACGGTGACCATACGTCACATTACCAGCTTTATGATCTTGAATAGTCGCGTCAACGATTTGGTCGTCTTTAAGTAAGAGAACCCATTTCACTGGACGTACAAATTCGGTACGGCTTGCAGCAGAACGCATGCGCTTAGCAATTGGTAAGTTGTCTAGCGCAGTTTGCAAAATTTGTGGCAGTAAAGCATCAAGGCTTTGACCTTTTACATCTTTTAAATAACAAACTTTTTCAACTTTACCTGCTTGGAAAGTAGAAAGTTGGTCAACAGTAATACCTTGACCACGCATAAAGCCTTCGAGTGCTTTAGTCGGTTTACCTTCAGCATCGTAAGCCGCTTGAACGGCAGGGCCGTCAAAACGTTTTTGTGTATCAGCTTGAGCAGCATCGATATCAACAATTTTAAGCGCTAAACGACGTGGAGCTGCATAAGCTTCGATAGATGCGAAATTTAAGCCCGCATCTTTTAAGCCTTTTACCGTTTCTGCCTGTAATGCATCGCGTAAGTTTTTTAAGCTTTTCGGTGGAAGTTCTTCACAGCCAAGTTCGAATAAAACAGTATGTTTGCTCATTAGTTTTTCTCCGCCTTTGCTGCTTCACTTTCAGCTTGTGCTTTTAGCTGTGCCAATACTTCATCACGCAAGTGTGGTTCTGCCATTGGGAAGCCGAGCTCTGCACGTGCTTGTACATAACTTTGTGCAATCGCACGCGCTAAAGTACGTACACGTAAAATGTAGCGTTGACGCTCAGTCACAGAAATTGCGCCACGTGCATCAAGCAAGTTAAAAGTATGAGACGCTTTAACAACTTGCTCATAAGCAGGAAGAGAAAGTTTTGCTTCAATTAAACGGTTTGCTTCTGACTCGTAAAAGTCAAACAGTTCAAATAGTTTTTCAACCGGAGCGTATTCAAAGTTATAAGTCGATTGTTCAACTTCATTTTGATGGAATACGTCACCGTAAGTCACAGTACCAAATTGGCCTTTGGTCCAAACAAGGTCATAAACCGAGTCAACACCTTGAAGGTACATTGCAAGACGTTCTAAGCCATAAGTGATTTCACCTGTTACTGGGTAGCATTCAACACCACCGACTTGTTGGAAGTAAGTGAATTGAGTCACTTCCATACCATTAAGCCAAACTTCCCAGCCTAAGCCCCAAGCCCCAAGTGTCGGAGATTCCCAGTTGTCTTCTACGAAACGGATGTCGTGAGTAAGCGTATCAATCCCGATTGCCTTTAAAGAATCGAGATAAAGCTGTTGGATGTTGTCTGGGTTTGGCTTAAGTACCACTTGGAATTGGTAGTAGTGTTGCAAACGGTTCGGGTTTTCACCATAGCGGCCATCTTTTGGACGACGTGAAGGTTGAACGTATGCAGCATTCCAAGTTTCTGGCCCTAAAGCACGTAAGAATGTTGCGGTGTGGAATGTTCCAGCGCCCATTTCCATGTCGTAAGGTTGTAATACGACGCAGCCTTGTTCGGCCCAGTAGTTTTGTAGGGCAAGAATTAAGCCCTGAAATGTATCAATATGCGAGATGGCGCGACTCATGTAGCATCCACGAATTTATGAGAAAAATTGCCCCTAAGTATAAGGATTTTGTAGAGGAGTGGCAAAGGCTTAATCAAAGGAATGCATGCTTAGCTCATTTGTTTTGTCGAGTCAGCCATTTCAAGCCTAACCAGTAGCAAAAGCTGGTAAATAAGATCATGAGATAAAAACTATAAATCTTATAAATATGCCACCAAGGAGAAGGGAATGAACCGACAAAAATCAAGCGTGCAATAGGGCTAATCAAAATCCAGATGACAGTTGCGTAGATGAAAATACTCATCAGATTTAAAAGATTTTTACGCACGAGAAAATACGAAATGCTATACGAGAAAGGAATAACTAGAAGGCCATAAAATAGTAAATAAAATAAGAAATGGGCTAGAAAAATAACTCCAACCGAATAAAAGCTAAATTCCGAATTTAATATAATTATTCCTAAGGTGGATATACTCAACAAAGGGATGGGAGCAAGCGCAAGTGCGCGAATAATCGTTTTTTTGTTATATTGAGGCATATTAAAAATTATAGAATCGAGAATTAGTTATGCTGAAATTTTGCTGCAAACTCATTGTTTTATCCAGCCTTTTTTGTAGTCCATGGCTATATGCACAAACCAACATTGATGAGCAAGACGAGTACAACCAATGTGTAGACCAGACCATTAAAGAATTGCAGCTTGAGAGCATTAACAACATGGTTGTGCATAGTTGTTCTGAACAAGCTAAAAAGACTTATGAAGAAAAAATTGTTGCTCTCATTGATCAAATTCGTGCACAAAGTGAAGAATACCAACAGCCAGAGCGTTACCAAGATATTTTAAAGTCTCAGAGACTTTGGAAAGCTTATGTAGATCAGGAATGTAATAATGCAGGTTCATACATTGGCTCACCGATGTATTCATATTGCCCAATGCAAGAGTATGCAGCGCGTGTAAAGCAACTAGAAGAATACGTTAATTAAGACAGATTATTTTAGACGTCACCTCATGACGCTTAGGGTACTTCAATAGATTAAGTTTAAGAATGCGACATGATATTTTTTAAACGATGCCATAAATGAGTCGTTTGATATGTCTGATCGCATTCGAGAAAAACTACAGATTCTTGCAGATGCTGCCAAATATGATGTGTCTTGTTCATCAAGTGGCAGCGACCGTAAAAATAAAGATAAAGGTCTAGGTGATGCCAGTCATTCAGGAATTTGCCATAGCTACACCGAAGATGGCCGCTGTGTATCCCTCTTAAAAATTCTATTTAGTAATGTCTGTATTTTTGACTGTGCTTATTGTGTTTCGCGTCGTTCTAATGATGTTCAACGTGCAGCATTTACGGTGCAAGAGGTGGTGGACTTAACCATTAATTTTTACCGCCGTAATTATATTGAAGGTTTATTTTTAAGCTCGGGTATTTTTAAATCGGCCGACCATACAATGGAGCGTATGCTTCAAGTCGTGAAGAAGTTGCGCCTTGAAGAAAATTTTAATGGCTATATTCACCTAAAAACCATTCCGGGAGCATCGCCTGAACTTATTCATGAAGCAGGTTTATATGCTGACCGGATGAGTATTAATTTAGAGATGCCGACTGAAATTGGGCTAAAGACTTTTGCACCAGAAAAATCTCATCAGGAAGTGCAAAAAGATTTAGGGTTAGTACGTGACAGGCTCATCCAGCTTAAAGACGAACGTCAAATTATTAAGCATGTACCGAAATATGTGCCAGCAGGGCAGACCACCCAAATGGTGGTGGGTGCTCATCAAGAGTCAGACCAAGATGTCTTGTTTATGGCAGACAAGCACTACAAAGAATTTAAACTTAAACGAGTCTATTTTTCGGGTTACATTCCAATTAATACCGAAAATAATTACTTGCCAGCAGTTGGTTCTGCACCGCCGTTACTTCGGGAAAATAGGCTTTATCAGAGTGATTGGCTGATGCGTTTTTACGGTTTTCAGGTCAATGAAATCGTCAATGAAAAATTCCCAAATTTAGATCTAGATGTAGACCCAAAATTAAGTTGGGCTTTAAGACATCCTGAGCAGTTTCCGGTAGATTTAAATTGTGCAGATTATCAAATGATTTTACGTGTGCCGGGCATTGGGGTGAAATCGGCTAAGAAAATTGTGCAGGCTCGCCGTTTTGGAAAAATTCATATCGATTTACTTAAAAAATTAGGCGTGGCCTTCCAGCGAGCCAAATTCTTTATTCGCTGTGAAGACAGTCCAAAATTCCAAAAAGAACTGTCTTCAAGTTTTATTCGGCAGCAGATTTTAACGCAGGGATCTTCGAAATATGTGCAGCAGCTTTCGCCACAATTAAGCCTTGGGTTTTAGCGATGTTTAATGATGAAGTCGCTTACTATTTTGATGGTTCAATGGTTGGGCTGCTAAGCTGTATTTTTCGTGCATTTCAATTTAAAGAATTACAGGTCAGACTCTGTTTGAACGATGCTGCTCAACATGGTTTATTTGCCGATAAAATTGAGGTTATAAATAACGAGGAACATGCTGAGCGTGTTTGGTCCGCGCTGCAAAAAAAGCTGTTATTTTCTTCGTTAAGACAATTTTATTTTGCTTATTTATCTGAGTCTTTAGATGCCTATCAGCATTTATTTAATTACTGTATTTATGTGTTTACTAGCCATGTTTCCATAGAAAGAGATTATTCAAATCCTAGTGTTTTAGCGATTGCACAGTGGACGAAAAAGGTCGGACGAGAAAAGCATCGGATGGAAGCTTTTATCCGTTTTAAAAAAACCAAAGATGAGCTTTTTTTAAGTCTGGTTCGGCCCGATTTTAATGTTTTACCGCTTATTCAGCCTCATTTTAAACGACGTTACCAAGATCAGCGTTGGCTGATTTATGATGAAAAACGTAAGTTTGGGCTTTATTATGATTTACGAGAAATACATGAAGTTTCACTTGAGGCTTCTGAGGTTGACCGTAATTTAAAAAATGGAATGAGCCAAAGCTTTCAGCTCGAGTTAGACGAGCAAGAGGTTTTATATGACCAGCTTTGGAAAGATTATTTTAAAAGCGTTAATATTACAGAACGCCAAAATATAAAGCTTCATGTGCAATATTTACCAAAACGCTACTGGCGCTATTTAAATGAAAAATTAATTGAATATTAAAGTTTTAAAAGGGTGGAAGTTGGTTCAACAGGTTTTCTTCTCTTTGAAGATATAATTTAAATGCACTTTATGTGGCTTTGGGCGTATACTTTTGCCCGTTATAAATGACGGCATATCCCCAAAGGTGTACTGTGAGTGTTATACAGCGACAATGGTTACAGATTTTAAAACCGAATTTTAAGGTTTTACCTTTAAAAGAACGGTTGCTTTGCGGCGTTGGAGCATTGTGTGGTTTAGCAATTTCTTCCTTAATTAGCTGGTATGTTCTTGGCGGAATTAATGCTTGGTACATTGCACCTATGGGTGCCTCATCTGTTTTATTATTTGCTGTGCCCACTAGTCCATTGGCTCAACCGTGGAATGTCATTGTTGGTAATACTTTAGCGGGCATTATTGGAGTTGCTTGTGCGCAGTGGATTCCTGATTTAACCACGGCTTTTAGTGTGGCTGTGGGTTTTGCTATATTTTTAATGATGACCACCGACTCTTTACATCCACCGAGTGGCGCTGTAGCCATTACGGCTGTACTGGGTGGGGCAGCAATTCATAAATTAGGCTTTTATTTTGTTTTTTACCCAGTTTTACTTAACTCTTTACTTTTACTCGGTTTCGCCGTCTTTTTTAATAGATTAATTGGAAGACATTATCCGGTTACTGCTCATCTTAATGAGCGTAGTAAAGACCCAACACCTACTCAAAAGGTATCAATTCAGCCGAAAGATATTGAGTACGCATTAGAGCATCACACTGAATTGCTAGATATTAGTCAGTACGATTTAGAAAAGATCATTTTAGAAGCTCAAGAACATGCCAATGAGCGCATAGTCAATCAATATACCTGTCAGGATATTATGAGCCGTGATGTGATTAAGCTACATGAAGATGATGATATTCATCAGGCGCTAGATAAGTTTAAACATGTCAATTTAATGAGCTTACCTGTTGTAAACGCTGAAAATCATTTAGTGGGAACTTTAGCTTTATATGAAGTTGTTGAATGGTTTAAAGGTGCAGCAGACCCACGAAACTCTTGGCAGCACTATGTAAAACAGATTATGAGCCGGAGAGTGGTCACGGTATTGCCAACACAGCCCATTCAAGATCTTGTGCCATACTTCGTTGAGAAGTCGTTTAACTATATTCCAGTAGTTGAAGATCGCAAGCTTATAGGAATGATTAGCCGAGCCGATATGATTGCTGCACTACAGCAACAGTTAAATCGAAAGTTATAATTTTTAAGAATAAAAAAAGCTACGGTTGATTAGGGGATGCAACCGTAGCGACCAAAATTAATTAACGTGTTTGCTCTTCATGTACAGTTCGGACGGCTTGTCGATAGCCTTCAATATGTTCTGGCTGCTTTTTCGGAATGACTACCCACAAAACCAGATAAACTAAGATTCCGGGAAAGGCCGCACTCATAATTGAAATCACAATAAAAATAATGCGTAATAAAGTCACGTTCCAACCAAAACGTTCAGCAATACCACCCATTACACCGGCGATCATGCTATGTCGGTTCGAGCGATATAAACCAGAACTGGCCATCTAATTCTCCTTAAAGATAAAAAGTTACAAGGAATTGCTTATTCTCTTGCTTAATAAAAATATGGAGACGAAATAACGGGTTTAAAGTCTTCTAAAAAGTAAAATGGTTAAAATATGTAAAGGATTGAAAAGAAAGAAACCAACATCTAATAAAATGCACCCTTTCAGGGCTTAGAGGTTTATGACAGCAATAAAGCTAGTGCCTGAAATCAATGTGAACTTGGTTATTGCTGTTATCTGTGAATAATGTATATGTCTTTGAAGTGGTCTGGTTTTGTAGTTAAGCATTTGGCTGTCGCGGCTATGATGTGTATGACACTTAGTGCTTGTGATATAAACCATACCAACTCAAAAGATCACTCTAGTGCAAGTTCTAATTCTATGCATGAAGAAAATTTAATAAAAAATAGTACATCTACAAAAACATTAGACTATGTAGCAGGACGTACTTTTTTACCTCAGCAAAATTTAGATCAAACTGAAAAATTAAGCGGAATTGCATTGCAGTATGTAGGGCGATATCACACTCGAATTTCATGTGAGGATGCTTTTGCCGATTGTGAATCAGGCGAAGCGGAGTACATTTTAAATTTATTGCCCAATGGATCGGCTTATTGGAATGTGATTCATTTTGGTCGCGTGGGGAGTAAAGATGGAGCCAAAAGCGCTGCTGTAAATGAATTGTGCCCTTCTTTAAATTGGAAAGTAGATGAAAGAGAGCATGAGTTAACCATCCACTGTCCTTTATCTAACGTTAATTTTTATTTTAAGACTGATTCAAAAAAAAGATTGATCGTGAATCTAGAAAAACTGTTTTATAGCGACCACGGTAAAAACCGTGAGTTTTTGGAGCAAAACTATTTTGTTCCAAAGCAAGCTTATGTTCTGACTAAAGAATAAATATTCAATTTTACTTAAATAAAAAAGAGCGCAATATGAATTGCGCTCTTTTTTATTTCACGATTTAAAAATCATTAGTAGTCAAAGCTGAAGTGTTCAACTGGTAATGATGTTAATGTGCGAGAAGTTGTCACCATCGACTCTGCATGACCTTGAGTACGAGGTAACATACGGTCAAAGTAGAAGTCTGCAACTTTGATTTTTGCTTTATAGAATTCAGGCGTTTCTGCACCGTCACCTGCTTCAAGTTTCTCAGAAGCAATAACTGCTTGTTGAGCCCAGAAGTAAGCCATCATTACGTAACCAGAGAACATTAAAAAGTCTACAGAAGCAGAAGATACGATGTCACGGTCTTTACGTGCAGCAAGCATGATACGAACAGTTAAAGTGTTCCACTGGGCACAAAGCTTAGTTAAATCCCAAGCAAAACGACGTAAGTATTTATTACGTGCGTGTGCAGCACAGAATTTTAAGATTTCAGCAGTGTAATCACGAACCACTTTACCTTTTGAGCTAAGCAATACTTTACGACCAATCAAGTCAAGTGCTTGAATGCCTGTTGTACCTTCGTATAGCGTTGAGATACGAGCATCACGAGCGATTTGTTCCATGCCCCATTCTTTAATGTAGCCATGACCGCCGTAAACTTGCATACCGTTGTTTGCAGCCTCTAAACCAAGTTCAGTTAAGAAACCTTTCAAAATTGGTGTATAGAAACCAAGTTTGTCATCGTAGTCTTCGTAAGCAGCTTGATCACCACGTGTTAATGCATCTGTCATTTTGTCTGCAAGTTTTGCAGCATGATAGATCATTGAACGACCACCTTCAGCAATTGCTTTTTGAGTCAACAACAGGCGACGTACGTCAGCATGATGAATGATTGCATCAGCAACTTTGTCTGGATCTTTTTTGCCAGAAAGTGCACGCATAGACATACGATCTTTCGCATAAGGTAGTGCACCTTGGAAAGATAACTCGGCGTGCGCAATACCTTGAACAGCAGTACCAATACGTGCTGTATTCATGAAGGTAAACATTGCGTGTAGGCCTTTGTTAACTTCACCGATTAAATAACCAGTGGCATTATCAAAGTTTAGTACAGCCGTTGCAGAAGCTCGGATCCCCATTTTGTGTTCGATTGAACCACAAGTTACTGCATTGCGTTCACCGATACCACTCTCAGCAGTAGGGATGAATTTAGGTACGATAAATAATGAAATACCACGAGTACCAGCAGGAGCATCTGGAAGGCGTGCAAGTACAATGTGAATAATATTTTCAGTTAAGTCATGTTCACCGGCAGAAATAAAGATTTTCGTACCAGAGATTTTATAAGTGCCATCTGCTTGAGGTTCAGCTTTAGTTTTAACTTGTCCTAAGTCGGTACCACATTGAGGTTCGGTTAAGCACATTGTGCCGCTCCAAGTACCTTCAACAAGTTTAGGCATATACGTTTGTTTTTGCTCATCGGTACCGAATTGTAAGATGGTGTTCATACAACCTGAGCTTAAGCCAGGGTACATCGTAAATGACCAGTTTGCCGTACCCATCATTTCTGATTTGATGAGGTTTAAAGACATTGGTAGACCTTGACCACCAAACTCTTCTGGATAAGAAAGGCCTTGCCAACCGCCCATTACGAACTGGTCGTAAGCTTCTTTAAAGCCTTTAGGTGTAGTTACTTCGCCGTTGTCAAAATGGCAACCTTCTTCATCCCCAGATTGGTTAAGTGGCGATAATACGTTTTCACAATAATCTGCCGCACCTTCAAGAATCATATCAACCGTATCTGGATCTGCATTTTCACCATTTGATAAAGTTTTGTAGTGAGCAGGGTAATCTAATACTTCATTCATTAAGAAGCGAATATCGTGTAGCGGGGCTTTATATGCTGGCATGGCTTTAATCCTAATTTTGAATCATTGTGGGATTATCTGAATCGATGATTTGATTATTCACTCGCATGATAAAAATACAATGATAATCACATCCGAAAGAAATGTCAGAAAAGCGAATTTTGTCGAAAATAAATACACCTGAAAATACATTTTCTGCTACATTCAGGACTTATACTTTTATGTGAAAAAACAACTATTTTTTATTTTTAGCAAGTTTTGCTAAAAAGATAAAGCGATAAGGTTTTAAAAAAGGTTATGCATTTAAAATATCTCAGTTTATGTTTATTCAGTTTGGGTTTGACCGCTTGTGCGCAGCATAACCTACGCCCCTCAGTGGCATCTGCTAATTTAGATCAAAAAGTCATTCAGGGTATGAATGCAATGTATGAATACCCAAGCTATGACTACCGCGGGAATTTTAAAGTTAATGTTGATCCAAATCAGCCCAAGAAAATAAGCGCTGTAGAGAAAACGGTTCAACTTGATGCTGAAGTACAAAAAAAAGTAGATCAATATTTACGTGAACAAAAAATTAATTTGAATAAAAAACAAAAGCAGGCGCTTTATACTGCAATTGCAAATGAGCAATCAGCTTCGGGTGTATCAGGCGAATCTCGTTCAGAAAAAGTGAATGCCGTATTAATCAATTTATTAAATGACCTCCAATTTAGTTACGATGGTTCAGTTCATTATCGTCAAAAAATGGGATCTTTTAATCTCACTGCAAGATATGAGAAACCGACCTTATTGGTGCAGGCAAAATTGCCAATGGTCATTGATCTAAAAGACTATAAATTTTACGTTAATTATTTCGGATTAATGCCTTATTTGGTCAATAAAGACAATCAAAACAACTTAGCTTATGTCGATTTTTCAAAGTATAAAAATCTGTTTACAAACGTCGATATGAAGAAGTTTATTGAATATGCGAAAGCTTCTGGTGCCGTATCTTATCGTCTAGCTGAACCACAAAATTTACAACGTTTATCTATTACAGAGGCTGACCGTAAGGCAGGAATTGTAGAAAAAATTCGTTTAAAAGGTACGGTTGAAGAGTTACTGCTGCAATCGGAACTCTATGGTCAAGTCAATGAAAAATATCTTCAAAAAAATGTTTTAGGGTTTGATGACCAAAAGATTGCTGAATCTATAGCAACTGAACTTGCTACTTCTGAAGCTAAGAAAAAGGCGGCTGGTGCTGAGGGGCAGAAGGTTTCGTCTGAAGATGCAGCCGCAGTCAGCCAGCAACTTTATTCACTCATTAACGCTCATTTTGGCGGTACATTGGCTTCTGAAGAGGGCGATGAAGAACAAGCGAGTGCACAAGAAGCTGCGGCAGAGGAAGCTTCTGACTCAGCTCAAGCTGAAGACGCTGCTGTAGCAGATGCTGAAGAAATCGCACAAGATGAAGAAGGCCCAACCCTTACACAAGAACAATGTGTTGAGTTACAGACTCTTAAAAAACCAGTAGTTTTAGGGGATGTTAATTACTGTCAAATATATGGTGTTGATGTTCTTAATCAAAGTGTTGAAAGTACCCAAAAAACTCAGAATAAGGCTCGCCAAGCTGCACTAAAACAAACTTTTGCTGCTTATGATCAGAGCCAGTTTGTTAATGATGACGCATTCAAAACTTTATGGTTAAAACATAAAGTAGAGATTGAACAAGCTTTACCAAAACAAAGAAATCCAATTGCAGTTGATGTGGGATTGGATGAAAAAGGCCGTTTAGTCAACGTAGACTATGACATTGCATATACACCAGCCGAGTTTAATCATCGCTTTAATATTAAAGCAGACATGCAAATTTTAAATTATGGTAAAGCAACTTCAATTGACCAGCAGCAACTTAAACAAGCTAAATCAGTTGCAGAGGCAAGCAAAGGTTCTTTATTTGAAAACTTCGTAAAAGGTTTTAGTGAAAAACTTGGGCAGAGTGATGTTTCTGAACATCCAGTTGGCTCACATAGCGATATACAAGATTTAGATTCGAGTCTGGCGCTATTGGCTAACCAAACTTATGATGCAACACGTGCCTATGACAAAACGTATAAGGCTGTGTTTATTGCAAAATTGACTGCCGACAAACCGTCATATATTAATTATTACTCAGTTCAACAGTTGCAAGAAATTGCCGAAGTTTATGCTTATTGGTTCTCTGAAGAAGAAACCTATAATCCTCAAGGTAAGGCTTTAGAGCGTATCGAGGCATTGCAGAAAAAGCATCATCTTGAGCAAGAAGATCAGTTTGATAATGAGTTAGGCCGTGCTGTAGACCATATTGTGATTACAACGATACAAGGCAAGGCAGGGCGTGAAGCATGGCAAAAATTACAGAAACAATATAAGCAGCCTGAGCAGCTTTTCTCGAAACAATATCAATTAGAATTTGAACAACAAAATGGTGCTTCTGCTGAAGAAAAACCATTGTTATCACAAACTGCTGATATTTTAGGGAAAGTGTATGTTGCAGCACGTAAACAACAGCTTACGGAAAAAACAATTCAGAATTTAAAACCTGAACATAATGAGTTTATTGATTATGAGATTTTCCGAGACGTTTATCAGCAAATGGTTACGACCAAAAAATAATAAATGAAATAAAAAAGAACCTACATCATGTAGGTTCTTTTTTTATATTTATAGAAAATCTTTTAATTCAAGTCTTACGCCATTCCAGATATAGAAGGCTTCAATTGCCTGACCCACTAACATCCCAAAACCTTCAGAATAGGGCACATTGCGTTGTTTAGCTTGATCAAGGAAGCTAGATGGTTTGCCATATGCCATTTCATAAGCGTGTTCGAATTGTAAATTTTCAGGAAGCTGTAGAGCATCTCCTGAAAGGCTTGCAGAAGTTGCATTAATCACAATGTCAAATTTCCCTTCTAGCTCATTGAGGGAAATTGCTTGTAATTGAGTTTGTGGAGCTGCAGCTTTTAAGTCATCTACAAGTTGTTCAGCACGGGCTTCGGTGCGATTTGCAATCACAATCTTCTTCGCGCCAGCCTGTACGAGTGGGTAAATAACACCACGAGTTGCACCACCAGCCCCTAAAATTAAAATAGTTGTATTTTCTAGGTCCCAATCTAAAGCTTGAATTGCGGCGACTAAGCCTTGGCCATCTGTGTTATCGCCGTGCAATTTGCCATTTTCCATCCATAACGTATTTACAGCTTTAGCAATTTGAGCACGTTCGGTTAACACATTGCACAAAGCGAAAGCCTGTTCTTTAAACGGCACAGTAACGTTCATGCCACTTCCGCCTTCTGCAAAGAAACTACGCATACTTGGTTCAAAACCATCAAGAGGGGCAAGACGTTTTTGATAGTTCAGGTCAACACCTGTTTTTTGAGCAAAAGCATGATGCAATTCAGGAGAACGTGATTGTTCGATCGGGTTGCCAATTACTGCAAACTGTTTGGTCATTCTTATATCCAAAATTTTAAAATGGCATGAAGCAGATAAAACCTATACTGAATATTCAGTAGGCCTCACTATAAGCCAAATTGGAATCAGAAAAAATATTTGAATAGAAACAAAGAAGTTGAAAATAAAAAAGGAGATTCTTTAGGGTGGAAGCCAAAGAATCTCCAAAAAGCAAAAAATTAAGCGACTTTTTCTTTTGAATTTAGCCAGTCACGTGGTTTTAGGTAATAGTCAGTTAAACGTTTTTCTGGAGAGTCTTCATCCCATTCAGGACGATACGACCAACCTGCAAGGTTAGGTAGACTGACTAAAATAGATTCGATACGTCCGCCTGTTTGTAAACCAAACAATGTTCCGCGGTCATACACTAAGTTGTATTCAACATATCTACCACGACGGTAAAGCTGAAACTCTCGTTGGGCTTCGGTGTAAGGCTGTTCACGATGTTTTTCAAAAATCGGCAAGATGGCATTTAAATAGCCATTACCGACAGCTTGAATATATTTAAAGCAGGTTTCGAAATCCCAGCCATTGAGATCATCAAAAAATAAACCACCGACGCCACGTTGCTCATCACGATGTTTTAAATAGAAGTAATCGTCACACCATTTTTTATGTTCAGCATAGACATTGTCACCAAAAGGCTGACATAAGTCGTGAGCGGCTTGATGCCAATCTATAACATCTTGTTCATCTGGGTAAAATGGTGTTAAGTCAAAACCACCGCCAAACCACCAAATTGGATCTTGTCCTTCAGGCTCTGCAACGAATAAACGTACATTGGCATGAGAAGTTGGAATATTGGGGTTTTTAGGGTGAATCACTAACGAAACACCAAGTGCTTGTGCTTTAGCACCAGCAATTTGAGGGTGACGTTCTGTAGCAGAAGGGGGGAGTTTACTAATGTTGATGTGAGAAAACATCACACCACCTTTTTCAATCACTATACCATTTTGCAAAACTCGCGAACGGCCACCGCCACCTTCTGGGCGCTCCCAATCATCAATAATAAATTCACTCGTACCGCCGCCAGCTTTTTCTTGTTGTTCTAAACCAGCACATATACGGGCTTGTAAATCGAGGAGAAATTCGCGGACACGTTGAATATCTGTGGAAGTCGGATGTTGCATAGTGACCCTCAAAGATGATTGAGATAGGAGATAGATACATCAAAGCACAAAACCATAAAAAAAGTAAGGGATTTTTAAGAAATGTCTTAGAAATCCCTTCCAATTATTTTTAAATTTATAATTTTGGTTTAAAAATCATCTTTTTGATAAAGGTGATCCATACGTTCACGTTTGGTTTTTAAATATTCTTCATTAAAAGGGTTGCGCCCAACGGTTAATGGAACGCGGTCAACAATATTAATTCCTTGATCTTTGAGCGCCTGAATTTTCAAAGGATTATTGGTAATTAACTTAACTTCTTTCACTTCTAAATGATCTAGCATGATGCTACACATATCGTAACGACGTGCATCGGCAGGTAAATTTAAAAGTAAGTTAGCATCTACGGTGTCATGTCCCTGATCTTGTAAAGCATAGGCGCGAATTTTATTCGTTAGTCCAATACCACGACCTTCTTGACGTAAATATAAAATAACGCCTTGGCCTGCATCGTTGATGAGCTTTTGAGTTGCCTGCAATTGAGGACCACAGTCGCATTTTAATGACGCAAAAGCATCACCTGTTAAACATTCTGAATGTACACGAACTAAAACAGGGCCTGTGGGTGGTTTTTCTAACCCTTTAGAAAGTGCCACATGTTCTTCACCTGATACCGGATCTTGAAAAACAGAAATATTGAATTCACCAAAAGCGGTCGGGAGTTTTGATGTTGCAATGAACTCTATAGGCACAGATTAACTCATCTTTTAACCGAAAACGGTTTAAAGTATAGCGTAATGCTGGGAGATTGGTCGAATTGTCATAATCATTTTGCGTATGAAGGTTTTCTTTTTTGTATAAAGAAGACGATAATAGTTGATAAATAGTCAGATTATTCAGGATAATCTGCCAACCATACCCATGATGTATGAGAGACTGCTTTGCATGACCTCGTTCGCAAATGTGGCTGATTGAAGGTGACTTCATTCGATTGTATGATCGACCCATTTTGACCCAGCTTAGGATTTGCCAGGCTTATAAAGGCTTTGCCACATATGTTGTATACCGAAATTCCAACTCAACGCCCTGTTACGCCATTGTTAGATGCAATTGATCATCCTCAACAATTACGTCAGCTCGAGCATAGCCAATTGGTTCAAGTGGCTGATGAGTTGCGTCAATATATTTTATATGCAGCAGGCCAGAGTGGTGGCCATTTCGGTGCTAATCTCGGCGTGGTTGAGCTGACGGTTGCGCTGCATTATTGCTTTAATACTCCAAATGACCGATTAGTTTGGGATGTAGGACATCAGGCCTATCCGCACAAAGTCCTGACAGGTCGTCGTGAACAAATGACCACGATTCGATCTAAAAACGGTTTAGCCGCATTTCCAGCCAGAGAAGAATCAGTTTTCGATACATTCGGCGTAGGACATTCATCAACAGCAATTTCAGCTGGGCTAGGAATGTCGTTAGCACGTCGTTATCAAAAAGACCCGTGTGAAGTCGTTTGTATTGTCGGTGATGGTGCAATGACAGCAGGTATGGCATTTGAAGCCATGAACGATGCTGTTGCACATAATGCCGATTTAATTGTTGTGCTCAATGACAATGACATGTCAATTTCTTGTAGTACAGGTGGCTTTGCTAAACATTTGGCTGCAATTTGGGAAAAAGGCCATTTAGTTAACGTTAATGAAGATGGCGAAGCATATATACAGCCGCATCCAAAATGGACTTATAACTCTCGTTTGCATCAATCAGCAACAGATGCTGCCGATAACTTATTTAAAGCAATTGGTTTTGATTACTTTGGTCCATTCGATGGTCATGACGTAAATCAACTGGCCCAAGTATTTAATGCTCTGAAGAAGCGTAAAGGTCCACGTTTAGTACACGTCTATACTAAAAAAGGTAAAGGTTTTACTCCCGCAGAAGCGGATCCGATTACCTATCATGCAATTAGCAAAATTAATGCAACCTCAGCAGGTAAAACACCACCTAAATATTCTGATGTATTTGGTCAGTGGTTATGTGATGAGGCGGCCCAAGATGAGCGTCTACTCGCGATCACACCGGCGATGTGTGAAGGCTCAGGCATGGTTCAGTTTGCTAAAGAATTTCCACAGAGATTTTTTGATGTTGCGATTGCTGAACAGCATGCTGTAACGCTTGCAGCAGGAATGGCTTGTGAAGGCTTAAAACCTGTTGTTGCAATCTATTCAACGTTCTTGCAGCGTGGTTATGATCAGCTTATTCATGATGTTGCATTACAAAATCTTGATGTGACTTTCGGGATTGACCGTGCAGGTTTGGTTGGTGAAGATGGTCCAACTCATGCAGGTGCATATGATTATGCATACATGCGTACAGTTCCAAACATAGTCATCATGGCGCCCAAAGATGAAAATGAATGCCGTCAGATGCTTCATACAGCCTATGTCTACAATGGACCAGCTGCGGTACGTTACCCACGTGGTGCAGGGGTAGGTGTTGAAATTCAGCAAGAGTTGACCGCTATTGAATTAGGCAAAGCTGAAATTGTTGCTGAAGTAAAGACGAGCTGTGAAGAGCAGATTACAATTTTGGCATTTGGTAGCCGAGTGATGGTAGCTGTAGAGGCTGCTGAACAATTTGCACAAAAACATGATGTGGGTGTGCGTGTTGTAAATATGAGGTTTGTGAAACCACTTGATGAAAAAATGATTCGTGGTTTAGCTGAACACACTCATTTATTTGTCACTGTTGAAGAGCATGCTGTTATGGGCGGTGCAGGTAGTGCGGTTAATGAATTTATGGCGCAAGAACAAATTGTGAAACCTATTCTAAATTTAGGTTTGCCAGACTTGTTCTTACAACAAGCTTCACATGGACAAATGCTACAAGATTGCGGGTTAGATGCTAAAGGTATTTTGAGCTCAATTGAGCGAGCTTGGCTTAAGCTAAATCAGGTAGTTTAAGCCTTCATAAAAAATTTGAAACATTTTCCCCCTAAAAGCGCATATATTTGCTAAAATATCTGCGCTTTTATGCATTATTCTTTGTCAAAATCTTCAAATTTGTCTAGTGGGTGTTCAATGGAACCTATGGTGGTTATGGCTGCGCGTGCGGCTCAAACAGTTGGTCAAGAGCTTTTAAAAGCGCATCAAAATCGTCATAAACTCGATTTACAAGTTGAAGAGAAAGGCATTGATGGCCCGGTAACACGTCTAGATCGTTATTTAGAACAATTAGCGATTGATACGTTGCGTAAAAGTTATAAAAACCATAGCTTCTTAGGTGAAGAGTTTGGTTTACAAGAAGGTAAAGGCCATGATGCAGAGTGGTGCTGGGTAATTGACCCGCTTGATGGCACACAAAACTTTATTAATGGTTTCCCTCATTTCTGTATTTCTATTGCAGTTCAGCATAAAGGTGTTACTCAACACGGCGTAATCTACGATCCAGTACGTGATGAATTATTCTCTGCTAGCCGTGGTCGCGGTGCAGTTATGAATCAACGCCGTATTCGTGCCAATGTAAAAGATACTTTAGAAAATACATTCTTGGCAGTAGGCCATCCTTACCGTGCTAAACGTGATGGTGAAATCGTATCTTATGCAGAGCAGCACTTCGCATCATTATTAGCGGTTACTCAAGCAGGTGCACAAATCCGTCGTGGCGGTTCAGCTGCTCTAGATTTAGCATATGTAGCTGCGGGTCGTTTTGATGGTTTCTTTGAGCTTGGTTTAAAGCCATGGGATATTGCTGCTGGTGAACTTATTCTTAAAGAAGCAGGCGGTGCGGTTGTTGATGCACGTGGTGGCAATAACTCATTTGAAAATGGTCAAGTACTCGCATGTTCGCTTAAAATGCTAAAACCGTTAATGCAAACAGTTGTTCCAGCTTGGGATAAAGCTGCAAAATAATTTAGTGTATTATTAATAAAACCCTCTTTAATCAGAGGGTTTTATGTTTTTGGTAAAGAGTAAAATTAAATTAATTCTAGAAATATGTATAAAGTTGATTAAAACACATGACTTTTAATTTATTTCTGCTATAATCCGCCAACGCACTTAAATTTCCGTTCATTACCTGAACATTCTGTTCTATTCATTGTAAGCGCACGCTGTCCATAGAGAGGACCATTTCTTGCGCCCCGATCGCTCAGCGATTCTTCAGGTTCGGCCGTAATCAAGCATGCGTTTAGTCCACATCGTCGTTACTCGGATTGCCGCTGAATAAAAGTTTCAGCTCTTTTTGCTTTGCCGCTTTTTGCCGATGTCTATTTTGTATTTATTAAAAATGGAGCACCCACAAGGGTGAAACTCTCTATGAGCAAATCTTTTGCCGAATTTTCTTTGCATGAAACCTTACAACAAGCGCTTGAAGGTTTAGGTTTTACTACCCCAACTGCCGTGCAAGAACAAGCAATTCCTGCTGCTTTAGAAGGTAAAGACCTTCTCGTATCAAGCCAAACTGGTTCTGGTAAAACTGCAGCATTCTTACTCCCAACATTAAATGCTTTAGCTGGTCAAGAGTCTGCTGTACCGTTCAAAGACCGTATGAAAGCAGTGACTCAACCGAATATTTTGGTAATTTCACCAACTCGTGAATTGGCACAGCAAGTAAGTCAAGATGCAATTGCACTTGTACGTCACATGAAAGGTGTTCGTATTGCTGCCATTATGGGCGGTATGCCATTTGCAAAACAAATTCAACAATTAAAAGGCGCGCAAGTTGTTGTTGCAACACCTGGTCGTTTACTTGACTTGGTGAATCGTCGTCAAATTAAATTAGATCAAGTAGATGCTTTAATCGTTGATGAAGCGGACCGTATGCTTGACCTAGGTTTCTCTGAAGACTTAGAAGCAATTAGCGAATTAGCGGCTAACCGTAAACAAACATTAATGTTCTCTGCAACATTTGCTGATCGTATCATTCGTCTTGCATCATGCATGATGAAAGATCCTATGCGTATCGCAATTGAAACAGGTCATTCAACCAATACAGATATTACACAAACATTGCATTGGACTGATGGCTTTGAACATAAGAAAAAATTACTTACACATTGGTTAAGTGATGAAAGCTTAGATCAAGCTGTTGTTTTTGCTAGCACGCAAGAAGATACAGATATGTTGGCAGAAGAACTTGCTGAAGCAGGTCATTCTGTTGTTGCACTTCATGGTGCAATGCCACAAACAGTTCGTAACCGTCGTTTACGTAGTATTCGTGAAGGTCGTGCAAAAATCTTAGTTGCAACTGACGTTGCTGCTCGTGGTCTTGACGTTCCGACTATTTCTCACGTAATTAACTTTGGTCTTCCGATGAAGCATGAAGATTATGTACACCGTATTGGTCGTACTGGTCGTGCTGGTCGTACTGGTCAAGCAATTACTTTAGCGACTTATCGTGAACGCGGTAAGATCCGTGCACTTGAAGAATATTTAGAAGCACGTTTGAGTGTTTCTGAAATTGAAGGCTTAGAGCCATCTCCACCTCCTGCTCGTTCAGGTCGTGATGGCGGTGGTCGTGGCCGTAGTGGTAATGGCGGCGGTGGTCGTGATGGTCGTCGTAGTGGCGGCGGTGGTTTTGGTGGCGGTCGTCGTTTTGAAGGCGAAAGCAACTTTAAACGCCGTGAAGGTGGTGGTCGTGATGACCGTCCACGTCGTAGCTTCGATGATAAACCACGTGGTGAACGCCCAGCGTTTGGCGGTGGTGAAGATCGTCCACGTCGCGAGTTCAATTCAGACCGTCCACGTCGTGAAGGTGGTTTTGAAGATCGTCCACGTCGTGAGTTCAGTGCAGATCGTCCACGTCGCGAAGGTGGTTTCAATGATAAACCGCGTTTTGAATCGAATGATGACAACCGTGGTAATCGCGTAGATTATAAACCACGTCGTGAAGGTGGTTTGAGTGACCGTCCAAAACGTAGTTTTGGTGGTGAAGACCGTCCACGTCGTAGTTTTGATGACAAACCACGCGGTGAGCGTCCAGCGTTTGGTGGTGAAGATCGTTCGCGCCGTAGTTTTGATGACAAACCACGTGGTGAGCGTCCAGCGTTTGGCGGTGGCGATGATCGTCCAAAACGTAGCTTTGGTGGTGGTGATGATCGTCCACGTCGTAGTTTTGATGACAAACCACGTGGCGAGCGTCCAGCGTTCGGCGGTGGCGATGATCGTCCAAAACGTAGCTTTGGTGGTGGTGAAGATCGCCCACGTCGTAGCTTCGATGATAAACCACGTGGTGAACGCCCAGCGTTTGGCGGTGGTGAAGATCGTCCGCGTCGTAGTTTTGATGATAAACCGCCGCGTCGTAAATTCGACCGCTAATCAATATTTAGTTTGAAAAAAGGCCAGTAAAAATACTGGCCTTTTTTATTTTTCAGTTTTGTTATAAACTAACAAAATGTGAATTGGTTCAATTTTTTATTAAATAATGCGTAAAAGTAAACGAAAAGAAACAGTAATGGCACAATTGAAGAATCTTTTGCTTCAGCATGGTTTGCCTTATCTTTTTATTGCACTCGTTTTGTGTAATGGTGTTTACTTTGCCTATGCTTTTATAAATGGAAGTTCTGTTGAGCAATTCCAAGCTTCTGAATTGACCTCTTTTTACGAATATACTTCTTCTATTTCTATAAAATAAGTTCGATTTGCTTTTGTCAAAATTACAACAAGTTTGCTAATTTTCAGTGTTATAGTATGCGTGCATAAAAGTGCAGGAACGATTGCCATTATGAATAATAAAACTCCTCTCTCGACTCAACCGCTTATTGAAGTGAAAAACTTGAGTTTTAATCGAGGGGAACGCGTCATTTATGACAATATTAGTTTAAATATACGTCGAGGCCAGATTACGGCCATTATGGGACCTTCTGGTACAGGTAAAACAACTTTATTACGTCTGATTGGTGGACAATTAGTTCCAGATCAGGGGGAAGTTTTACTCGACTCTAAAGATATTGCCAAAATGTCTCGTCAGGAACTTTTTTCAGCCCGTGCACGTATGGGAATGTTATTTCAGAGTGGGGCTCTATTTACGGATATGTCCGTTTATGAAAATGTAGCGTTTCCAATCCGAGCGCATACTAAGCTTCCTGAAAATCTCATTGCTGAACTGGTTGCATTAAAACTCGAATCGGTGGGTCTGCGTGGTTCTGAACAATTAATGCCGACAGAACTTTCAGGTGGTATGAATCGTCGTGTGGCATTGGCTCGCGCGATAGCACTTGATCCCGATTTAATCATGTACGATGAACCTTTTGCAGGTCAAGACCCAATTGTGAAAGGTGTTTTGACACGTTTAATTCGTTCACTACGTGAAGCGTTAGATTTAACAACAATTATTGTTTCGCATGATGTCGCAGAAACATTATCGATTGCTGACTACATCTATGTGGTAGCTGAAGGAAAAATTCAGGGAGAGGGTACACCTGAAGAGTTGCAAAAATATGCTTCTCCATTTGTACACCAATTCTTAACAGGTTCGGCAGAAGGACCGGTTGAATACCAGTTTAGTCATCAAACTTATTTAAATAACGAGGTTCGTCCATGAATACGATTGCCTGGTTAGGTAGACTCGTTATTGAGCGGATTCGAGGCATTGGTGCTGCGGCACATATGCTCTTGCAGATTATTTTTTCATTTCCTACCAAGGGTGGTTTCGGTCGTTTCGGTTACCAAATGCACCGCGTAGGTGTGATGTCCTTACTTATTATTACCGTTTCTGGTTTGTTTATTGGTGCGGTTCTTGGCTTGCAGATGTATAGCATTTTGGTCACTTTCGGTGCTGAGTCGATGTTGGGTACAGCGATTTCGTTAACACTACTCCGTGAGCTTGCTTCTGTGGTTGCTGCATTGCTATTTGCAGGACGAGCAGGTTCTGCATTGACTGCCGAAATTGGTTCAATGAAGCAAAGCGAACAGCTTGCCAGTATGGAAATGATTGGTGTTGACCCTTTAAAGCAAATCGTATCACCACGTCTTTGGGCAGGTATTGTCAGTTTGCCAATGTTAACTGTGATATTTGCAGCCATTGGTATTATTGGTGGCAAGATGGTCGGGGTTGACTTTTTAGGTGCTGATGAAGGCTCCTTCTGGAGTGGTATGCAAAATACAGTGCGTTTCTGGCATGACATTTTCAATGGCACGATTATTAAAAGTATTGTTTTTGCTTTGATTTGTACATGGGTAGCCGTATATCAAGGATATGCGTGTGATCCGACACCAGAAGGCATTGCAACGGCAATGACCCGGACGGTTGTGTATTCTTCATTATGTGTTTTAGGTTTTGATTTCGTGTTGACTGCGGTCATGTTCGGAGGGATTTAATGAAATCACGTAGTAGTGAACTGGCCGTTGGTGTCTTTGTTATTATCTTCGGTATTGCATTGTTTTTTTTAGCGATGAAAGTCAGTGGTCTTGTTGGTACGAACTTAAGTGATAGTTATACCATGAAGGCTCAGTTTGATAACGTCAATGGGCTAAAGCCGCGTGCTAAAGTGACAATGAGTGGTGTTACAATTGGTCGTGTTGATTCAATTACGCTTGATCCAGTTACGCGTTTGGCTACCGTAACATTTGGTTTAGATGGCAAATTGACAAGTTTCAATCCTGAACAATTAAAAGAAGTTCAGAAAAATGCACTGGAAGAATTGCGTTATAGCTCGGATTATACCCAAGCTTCTCCAGAGCAACAAAAAACAATGGAACAGCAACTGACCAGTAACATGACGTCCATCACTAGTATTGATGAAGATGCTTATATAATGGTAGCAACGAATGGTTTGTTGGGTGAGAAATATTTGAAAGTTGTACCTGGCGGTGGTGTGAACTACCTGAAACGAGGTGACACGATTTCAAACACTCAAGGAACTATGGATTTAGAAGATTTAATTAGTAAATTTATTACTGGTGGCGGGGCGGGTAAAGTTGCTGCCGGTTCAGGCTCAACAGAAGCAGATGCTCCTGCAAGCAGTGCACAAGCATCATTTGTTGAGTAAAAGATTATTTGAAGGAGTGGTTCCTGGTGAATACGTTGTTTAAACAAACCCTGACAGCAAGTCTTTTGTCTACTATGATTGTCGGTACAGCTTTTGCTGCACCTTCAGAAGCACCGCCTGAGTTCATCAAGCGTGTTGCTGATGGTTTGATTACTCGTTTAAAAGCTGATCATGCAAAATTGCAAAGTAATCCAGCATTAGTGAAGAGTATTGTGCGTCAGAATTTAGACCCGTATGTTGATTCACAAGCATTTACACGCATTGTGATGGGTACTTATGCAACAAATCAGTATAGTACAGCAGCGCAACGTGCTCAGTTTGAAACAAACTTCCGTAATACATTAATTGAAAATTACGGTACTGCATTTGCTAAGTATACGAACCAAAGCTATACCATGCGTCCTTACAAGGCAACTGCGGGCAAAAACCCGGTAGTGACATTGGACTTTAATCACAATGGTGAAAAAATTCCTGTGTCTTTCCAGTTGGCTGATAAAGGTACACAATGGAAAATCCGTAATATCAATGTTTCTGGTATTGATTTAGGATTACAGTTCCGTAACCAGTTTGCTGCAACTGTGAAGCGTAATGGTGGTGATTTAACTAAAGCCATTGCAACCTTCCAACCGGATGCAGATGCTGCTGTTAATCAGAAAAAACAGAAATAAGTAGGTGACGAGTGATTCAGTATCTCAACCAGCAATTGGTTGTTTCGGGGAAAATTGATTTTGAAAATGCGGAACAACAGTATCAAGCAGGTTTAGCTATCATTAAGAAGCAGCAAAGCTTCCCTTTGGTGGTAGATTTAACACAGCTTGAGCATGGTAGTACCTTGGCATTGGCTGTTTTAGTCCAATGGTTACGAGTGACTCCACGAAAAGCTGGTTTACATTTTAAAAATGTACCTGAAAAAATGCTGAAGATCATTCAAGCTTGCCATTTGCAGGAAGATCTACATCTGATTTGATCTGTAAAATATAAAAAAGCACCTAAATATAGGTGCTTTTTTATGCTTAGAATTAGCATTTTATTACAAAGCTTAGATCCATTTTTTCCAGCGGAAGTAAATGATGGGACCAATAAAGAAGCCCATAATAATGAGTAAAACAATAAAGAAACTAGTCGTACCATGTGCGAAAGGTAATACATCTGTGTTCATGCCATAGATACTGGCAATGAGCATAGGTGGAGCTAACATACTTGGTAAAATCGAGAATCGACGGATCGTGTCATTCTGCTCGGTATTAATGAATCCAGACGTTGTATCAAGCAAGAATCGTACTTTTTGGAACAAGAAAGCATCGTGTTCTACGAGTGAGCGAACATCCTCACTAAGTTCTCGAATATCCGCGTCATAAATATGACTGCCTAATGCGCGGGGACGTGATAAAAAAGTAAGTACACGTCGCAAATCAATTAAACAGAGCTGCGCTTTTCCTAACATATCTTCTTGTTGAGCTAGGCGTGTAATCATGTCATCAAGATCTAGAATTTGTTCACGTTGGTGGTTATTGAGAACTTCAGTAGAGTATTTTTCTAAATCTTTGTGGATATCTTCTAAGATATCCGCAAGCTCATCGAGTTTTGCCTCAAGAAGACCTAATAAAATCCATGTGGGGTCTTTATAGTCCATGTCGTAGTCGTTGCGACGTGCGCGTGCACGGAAGGCACGAAAAGCCACTAGTTTTTCGCCACGCATCGTAAAGAGACGGTCTTTATGTAAGATAAATGCAACCGTTTGCACCATCGCTAAAATATGCGATGAGTCTTCTGCATCACCATCAACTTGATAATTTTTATTTTTCGTTAAAAAATAGGTGCTGATATGCAAAATACCGTCATCATCACGGTAAAATCGTGCTGAGGATGAAATATCTTCAAGCGACTTTAGTGTGGGTAAATTTTGATCATAGGCATCTAAGACCCATTGTTGCTCTTCTTGAGAGGGGGCAATAAGATCAAGCCAGACTAATTCGGGATGTAGATCAAATCCACCATTGATGGTGGCATCTTCCAGACTTCCGCGTTCTGTGGCATAAAAGGCTTCAAGCATGTGTCTTTTTTCCTCACGCAGTCTGATGGAAATGGATGGGTGTATTTTAGACAAGGATTTGCCGAAAAACACTTGCTAATACGCTATTTTGCAAAAAAAAACTCTATTGATAGTTTAGTTTGTCAGCATGACAGTTCAGTAAAACGGTTTTTATACTATGAATTCAATTTGTATTTTCTGTGGTTCATCTCTTGGTTCAGACCCAATTTTCCAACAAGTTGCCCAAGTTACAGGCGAGGCAATTGCAAAACAGGGTAAAACCTTGGTTTATGGTGGTGGTCGTTCGGGCTTAATGGGTGTTGTCGCTGATAGCGCCTTACAAGCTGGTGGACAAGTCATTGGCGTAATTCCTCGTGCTTTGGTCGATCGTGAGTTAGCTCATCCGGGCTTAACCAAATTGTATGTGGTCGAAAATATGCATGAGCGTAAAACCAAAATGGCAGACCTTTCCGATGGTTTTATTGCTTTGCCAGGCGGCGCAGGCACATTAGAAGAAATCTTTGAACAATGGACGTGGGCTCAATTAGGTATTCATCAGAAACCATGTGCTTTCTTAAATGTAGCTGGCTTTTATGAAGATTTACTTAAAATGATTCAAGGTACAGTGGATAATGGATTTAGTCAGGCGCGCTTTGTCGATAAGTTAATTGCTTCTGATCAAATTGAAACCATTCTAACTCAATTTGAACATTATAAGGCGCCGCAACCCAAATGGATAAATGCTGATGTTCAGCCATAAAGAGGTTAAATAGGTGAAAACAATTACGGTCGCTGCTGCAGTGATCTTGAACGAGAAAAATCAGTTGTTGCTCGTAAGAAAGCGTAATACCCATGCTTTTATGCAAGTGGGTGGTAAGCTGGAACCGAATGAGGCACCAGAGATCACAATGCAGCGAGAAATTTTAGAAGAAGTTGGAAGTTCTTGTGTAATTGAGCAATTTCTTGGACGTTTTGAAACAGCAGCGGCGAATGAACCAGATCATATTCTGGTAAGTCATTTATATTTTGTTCAGCTCGATCAAGTTCCTAAAATTGCAGCCGAAATTGCAGAAATGAAGTGGATAGAGCTAAATGATTCAGAAACTTACCTCGCACCCTTGACTCGTGAAGTTGTTATTCCTTGGTGTGAGCAGCATCTATCTACAGTTTAATTAACTTAGCTCGTTAAAGTTGCTGCTAAACAAGCTGCATGAATGGATGTACATCCGAGTTGTTTTATTGCCTGACTGAGGGCATAAATTGAGCTTCCGGTTGTGACCACATCATCAATAATGAGAATGCGGCGATAGCGCCGTTTTTCATGAGTGAGTGCAATAAATTGCTGTTCAATATTTTCAAGTCTTTCTAAGCGTGAAAGCCCTTTTTGCGAATGCTCGGCAAGGCGTTGTACTGGCTGCCAAATAGGTGTTTTTAATTGCTTGCTTAAGATATTTGCGAGTAACAAAGACTGATTGAAACCACGTTCAATTAAGCGTTGATTCGAAATTGGCATAGGTACAATAGCCTGTACTTTAGGAAATTTTAGTTGCTGTAGAATTTCACCTAACAAGATTTGATAATGTAATTTTTGTTCATATTTAAACTGCTGAATGATCCGGTTAACTGGATATGCATAATCACAGGCTACAAGAACTGATTGGTTATTGCGCTGAATTGTTTGTTTAAGCCAAGGTAACTGTCTCCAACAGTCCTTGCAGAGCGAATGTTTTTCTCGCACACCTGACTCACACAACAAGCAAGGTGAGAGTGAATGGATAAGATGTTGCGGATTTAAGAAACTAAACATATGCGTAGCGAGGCGCTTCTGGAAGCCAACGTTTTAATAATGCATCTGCTTGTTCTGGGTAATCTTTTAATACTTGTTGAGCTACATAATGAGCTTGACTGAGTAAGTGATCATCTCGCTCTAGATGAGCTACTCTAAATCCCATATCTCCAGTTTGTTTAGTACCCAGTAATTCACCTGGTCCGCGTAATTCCAGATCTTTTTCTGCAATCACAAAGCCATCATTACTCTCTCTTAAAATAGAAAGCCTCTCTTGCCCATTTTGTGAAAGGGGCGTTTTGTATAAAAGTACGCAAAAACTGGCTTGAGCGCCTCGACCTACACGACCACGTAACTGGTGTAACTGAGAAAGCCCTAAACGCTCGGCATTTTCAATCACCATAATGGAGGAGTTGGGGACATCTACTCCAACTTCAATGACCGTGGTGGCAATAAGAAGCTGTAATTCATTATTCTTAAACGCTTGCATGACCGATTGTTTTTCGTCGGCTTTCATTTTGCCATGCACCAAGCCAATATTGAGCTCTGGAAAGCGCTCTTTCATTTCCTGATAAGTTGCTTCAGCTGCTTGAGCATCTAAAGTTTCAGACTGCTCAACCAGTGTGCATACCCAATACGCCTGTTTCCCATCTCTGCAATTCGAAGCAATTCGTTGAAGTACTTCCTCACGACGATCAAGCGGAATCGTAACCGTTTGAATTGGGGTGCGACCCGGTGGTAACTCATCAATAATTGAAGTGTCTAAGTCACCATATGCACTCATTGCCAGTGTTCTTGGAATAGGGGTAGCTGTCATGACGAGTTGGTGAGGGGTAAACTGCTCCGCACCTTTATTACGTAGAGCTAAGCGTTGATCTACGCCAAAACGATGCTGTTCATCAATAATCACTAGACCTAATTTTGCAAATCCAACGGTATCTTGAAATAACGCGTGTGTACCAATAATAAGTTCAGCATGACCTTCTTTAATTTGCTGCTCTGCTTGAGCACGCGCTTTACCTTTTTGTTTTCCAGACAACCATGCGACAGTAATACCTAATGGTTCAAACCAACGCTTAAAATTCAAATAATGCTGTTCTGCAAGAATTTCGGTAGGAGCCATTAACGCAACCTGCCAATCAGCTTCTAAAGCATGGCAAGCAGCTACAGCTGCAACCAAAGTTTTTCCAGCGCCTACATCGCCTTGTACTAATCGCAGCATTGGTTGGTGCTGTTTTAAATCATTCAAAATTTCTTTAGATACACGTTTTTGTGCATTGGTCATTTGAAAAGGCAAAGCTTCTAATAACTTTTTAGCTAATATTTTACTACTTGAAAAAGCCGGAGATGCAATTTGACGGATATAAGCACGGCGATTAAGTAAACTAATCTGGTGTGCAACTAACTCTTCAAAAATAAGCCGTTGTTGGGCTGGATGTGAACCTTCGGCCAATTGAACCATATTGGCATCAACTGGCGGCTCATGAATGTAATACAAAGCCTCTTTGAGGGCATAGCCATTGGTATATTGCTTAGGCAGTAGCTCTGGCAAAGCATCACTATGATGTTTTAATGCTTGTTTTACATACTCACGTAATTTTGGTTGGGTTAGACCCTCAGTACTTGGGTAAATTGCTGTAAGTTGGGTCTTTGGTAGGGGGGTATGTTCATTCATGAGGTGAATTTCAGGATGATACATCTCAAGGCCACGCGCCCCTACGCGAACTTCACCAAAAATACGTAAGCGATGACCGGGTTTTATTTTGTCAGTGAGGTTTTTATAAATATGATAAAAGCGTAAGGTGACTTTACCGAACTCATCTTGAACCAAGGCTGCCATAGATTTTCGTTTTCCCGGAGGAAAATCAATTGATCTGACCTCGCCTTCGAGTAAATAGCTACGCCCAACTACGAGTTGATTCATTGCAATAATTGTACTGCGGTCTTCATAATCACGTGGCAGATGAAACAGTAAATCATCTGTGGTAAAAATATTTAGTTTTTCGAGCAGGGCTGCTGAAGCCGATCCAACGCCTTGTAACTGATGGACTGAAGTCATGTCCCCTCAACGAGTATTCTATGCATATATTATTTATCGGTTATGGTAAAACATCTCAGCGTGTTGCTAAACAACTATTTGAGAAAGAACATCAAATTACCACAATCAGCCGTAGTGTAAAAACAGATAGTTACGCAACCCATCTAGTTCAAGATATCTTTAAACTTGATTTAAGTAAAATTGAACCTGTAGATGTCGTGTATATTTTACTTTCCCCGACAGAAGGTACGGTTGAGGGTTATCAGCATACTTATGTAGATAGTATTGAACCGATTCGAGAAGCATTAAAAATACATCCAGTAAAAAAAATAATTGTAGTCTCTTCTACGCGGGTATATGGTGAAAATACAGGAGAGATCATTGATGATTTTAGCGAAATTCAGCCAAGTGATGCACAAGGCCATATATTGCGTACTATGGAGCTAGTTTGGCAGAAGTATTATCCAAACCAATGTGTAATTGTTCGCCCAACTGGCATTTATGGATCTTCCGTTGCCCGTTTAAAGAAAATGGCTGAAAATAGTCAAAGTTATCCAAATATTCATTATAGTAATCGAATACATATTAATGATTTAGCAAGCTTTTTAGCTTTTATGGCTAGCTATGAAACTGATCAAGCGAGCTATATTGTGACTAATAATCAACCATTGCCCTTGCATGAAATTATCTTGTGGTTCCAAAAACAATTGGGATTGCCAGAGTTAACTTTAGAATCGAACCACACTTCAGGTAAAAGAATTTATGCTAAACATTTGCTTCAAACAGGTTTTCAATTAGAGCATCCAATTTGCTTTAATGACTATTTATTATGTTTAAATGTTCATGGTACATAATAAAATTTTGGTTAAACTTTAAATAAGAATAGAAATACCTGATGAGGCAGCCAAATTGCCGATAAAGATAAAAAGGTTGAAAGTGAAAAAAATTTGCTTAGCTCTTATTTTGAGTATAATAACAGCTTATAGTTGGGCCGAGGATCAGGTGTGGTGTGCATATGACCCGATTGGTTCCCAAGGGGATATCACACGTCGTTTAAATGACATTCGATTATATGCCCAGCAATATCAAGTCAAATTTAAAGTGGTTACCTATCAAAAGGAACAACAGGCCATACAAGCTTTTGACGAAGGTAAATGTTCAGGTTTAGCGGCATCTAATTTCAATACTTATCGTTATAACCAGTTTATGGGAAGTACTGCAGGTATCGGGCTCATTCCTAATAATCGTACTGCTAAAAGTTTATTACAGCTTTTGAATCATCCAACAGTCGAGAAAAGGCTCATTTCTAAGGACTATGAAGCAGTAGGGATGATTCCTATTGGCACTGCTTATATGGTCCTAAAAAATAAGAGAATCTCTAGGGTTGCTCAATTAAGAAATCAACGTATTGGCGTATTACCAAATAATCCACCACAACAGGCATTGGTACGAAGCGTGGGTGGTCAGCCAGTTTATGTTGATTTATCTAATGCAATTGTTCAGTTTAAGCAAGACAAAATCGATATTGTTCCAGCTCCTATATATGGATTATTGCCCTATAATTTACAGAAAGAATTTGGGCCAGATGTCCAAGTCATTAACTTTCCTTTGGCATATTTCGGTGTCAATTTAATTATTAAGCCACAAGCTTATCCTGCTAATTTTGGCCGAAAAATTCGAGGATGGTTTGTTCAAAATAGTCAATTACTGACTAACCGTGCGACCCAGTGGGAAAATCATTTACCTGCTTATTATTGGGTAGATGTCTCTTTTTATGAAAAACAGAGCTATGACGTTATGGTTGCAAAAATACGCAATCAGTACGTACTTTCAGGTTATTACGATGCTTATTTTGTTCAACTGATGAAGCGTCTGCGTTGTATGGATGATCCGCGCTATTTTGAATGTCCAATTCGCTAATAAAATAAAAGGCAACATTCGTTGCCTTTTATTTTGATTCAAAATCTTAAGATTTTTTACGCTTTAGACGTCGTTTTGCTTGTTGAGATGCCATAGCTTCAAGAGCATCTTTTAATTCTTCGTCGGTAAAGGTCGTGATGTGCTGTAACATTTGTAAGGTTACTTCATCAAGAACCAACTGTGCACCCGCAGCCATTTGACGGAAATTATCATCAAACTCGATTTGGCCTTGGTCATTGGTTCGAATGTAGTTTTGCTGTGTAAGTACTTTTAAGAAGCTTTGGAATAAAGCTTTGTCGAAGAACTCTGGCGAATTAAATTCATATAGAACTGACAAACGTTGTCCGAGTAAATGACTTAATTCTTCAACCTGTTTAGCAGAAATATTACCCGAACCACGTTGAGTAATGAGCGCAAGCGTCATGTAGTAACGCTCAAGGCTTTGCTTAACAGGAGTAGCTAAAACAACAAGCTGATTGTGCTCTTCAGTATTTGGTGCAGAACTAATCAAGTTACCTTCATCGTCTTGTTGAATCAGTTTCGATTGAACCAACGCATCTGCATATTGCTCAATTTGTTCTTTAAGCTCGCTACTCTTCCATTTAAGGAATAACTCTGCCTTCAAGAATGGATACAGGGTATAGATGACATTAGTTAAATCTGAACGACTGATTTTTCCATTGTGTTCAACAAGTGATGCAACCAATGACGGTAAAACAAAGGCGTGCAAAATGTTATTACGGAAATAGGTCAGAAGAACAGCTTGGTTATCTTCAATCGCAATAATATCGCCGAGTGCATGCTGAACTCGTTTAATGAGTTTAAGCTTTAAACCATAAGCAATAATTTCTTTACCAGAAAGTGGGGTTACTTCCATACGTTGGTCATATGGAAAGTTTGATGCCAGATTGCGATAAGCTTCAAGTTGCTTAATACAGATTTCTTCATCAAGCGTATGCTTTGGAGTTGCAAGCAAAATAATAGAAAGTAAAGAAACAGGGTTAATTACCACAGCTCGGTTAATATTTTCTAAAATTGCATGTGCAGAGCTATTTACTGCATCTGAAACCGCTTGAGGAATTGGGTCGTCATTTTTCTCGATATAAACATTTTCTGCATTATGTTGCTTAAGCAGATCATCAAGGAAAACAGGCTCACCAAAGTTCACGTGGACTTTACCGAAAATACGTTCAATTTTTCGTAAGGTTTTCACAATACCAAAAATTGATTCGGCTTCTTTTGGCTTACCTTGCATTTCACCCACGTAGGTCGAGCCTTCCATCAGTCGTTCATAACCAATATAGGTTGGTAAGAAGACGATAGGTTTAGCACGGCCACGTAAATGGCTGTGAACTGTCATGGCAAGCATGCCAGTTTTAGGCGGTAATAAGCGTCCTGTACGTGATCGTCCACCTTCAATAAAGTATTCGAGTGGCGTGTTACGTGACAAAATACTATATAAATATTCTTTAAATACTGTTGTATAAAGGCCATTTCCACGGAAAGAACGGCGGATAAAGAATGCACCGCCTCCACGTAAAAGTTGCCCTACAAATGGTAGATTTAAGTTATCACCCGCAGCAATATACGGAACCATTAAGCCACGTTTATAAATCACGTAGGATAATAATAAATAGTCAATGTGACTGCGGTGGCAAGGTGTATAAACCACTTCATAATCTTTTGCCAGTTCACGAACAGTGCTGAAGTTATGCACTTCTACGCCGTCATAAAGCTGGGTCCATAAGCGCGTTAAAGCAAGATCGGCAAAGCGTACAGCTGAGTGTGAATAATCCGATACGACTTCGTTCACATAACTAATCGCACGGCGTTCAGCTTCGAGCATGCTAACTTTCCCGCGAATACTTTCACGGCGAATAGCTTCTTGCACATCGCGAGATTTTACAACCGACTGCATAACATTACGGCGATCCGATAAATCGGGGCCTAATACCACTTCACGCTGACGGTCTAAATAATCATTTAATGTACTTACAATATAAGTTGCTGGTGAAAGGTTTGGATAATGCTGCTGTGCATATTCAACCAGTTCACGTAGCGATTGCGGTTCATGAAATTCTAAATACGATTGGCGACCATGTAAGCCAATGTTGACCAATTGCTTAACGGTGCTTGGTGTAGCCCAAGTATCTGAAAATAAGAGCTTAAACCAAGAATCTTCTTTATCTGGCGTACGGCCCCATAAAACGGTAACTGGAACAAGCTCTATATCAAGTTCAGGATTTTCTTGTAAGACTTCAATTAATTTTAGTAAGCGTGGTGGAAAAGCATGAGGAGGAGGATTCAGGAAATTATTTTCATCATTATGCTGTAAAAATAAAACCGATGCTTTTTCCTGATGAGTGCCAACAACTAATGGGTCTAACGCAGGTTTTAAATTTAAACGACGCGTTTCTCCATCAACCACCAAAGCATTGCTTCGAGAATGGTTTTGTAAGACATAACATACCACTTTCTTGCGGTCAGTCTTTGCTTCTGTTTCTGATACTGGTTCAGTAGGAACTTCCCCAAGAACATGTGGTGTTACCACGAGGTCAAGTAGTTTACTCGAAAGCCGACGATACATTTGACCAAACCCACTCTTGGACATAAGAACTCCTACTTCTTAAAGACAAATCCCAGCACCAAATGCGGAGGGTAATTATTTTGAGGCATTTATTGAAAAAAACAATATGCTAATAGCTTATAAATTATAATGCTTTTGGCATATTTTATCGTTAAAAATCGTATTTTTAGCTGTTATATAAGCAATGTTCGTCATAAGTTGACTGATTGTTCCATGTTCAAATAGTTTTTTATGGCACAATAGATTCTACACATCTGTCCTTTAATACGATTTTTTACCTGAAATATGAAGGTATCTCTCATGAATGCGTTAACCCAAGAACTAGTCGAGCTTCTCACTTTAGAAAAGCTAGAAGAAAATATTTACCGTGGCATGAGCCGTAATCTTGTCGGTAAACGTGTCTTTGGTGGACAGGTTTTGGGTCAGGCTTTACGTGCAGCATCTTATACAACTGATCGCCCAGCGCATTCTTTGCATGCATATTTTTTGTATGGCGGCGATATTAATGCCCCAATTATCTATGAAGTAGACCGTTTACGGGATGGGAAGAGCTTTGTAAGTCGTCAAGTTCGTGCAATTCAGCATGGGCGAGTCATATTTTCAGCGATGGTTTCTTTTGCCAACCCAGAAGAAGGTTTGAACTATCAACATCAAGAACCTGAGTATCCAGCACCAGAAACGCTTAAATCTGAAAATGAGTTGAAACAGGGGATTTTAAATTTTGTACCTGAAAATGTTCGCGCGAGTTTCATGCGTGAGCGTCATGTAGAAATTCGCCCAATTGATCCAGTAAACCCATTTCAGCCGCAACCAGAAGCTCCATATAATGCGCACTATATCCGCACACATGATCGTATTCCAAAACAATTAGATGATATTGCTTTGCATCAAGCGATTGTTGCCTTTTATTCAGACTTTACCTTAATGACGACGGCTTTAAGACCGCATGGGCTGAGTTATATTTCTCCAAGTTTGCAATGTGCAAGCATTGATCATGCGATTTATTTCCATCGTCCACTTCGTGCGGATGAGTGGATGCTTTATGATATGGAAGCCACAGTGAGCGCGGCTTCTCGCGGTTTAAACTTCGGTCGTATGTGGCAAAATGGTCAGCTTGTATGCAGTACAGTACAAGAGGGTTTAATCCGTTTACGGGAAATTGAAACGCAATAAATTCCTCGAAAAAGCCATCTAACCAGATGGCTTTTTTCTTTTTAAGGAAACGATGTGACAAAAAATTGCTCGAATGAAGAGCAAGCTCATGTCATATTGTAAATAGGTACGCCAACTGAAAAAAATAATGCTGATATGAACTTAAATACACAAATTCTGATTGCCGCCATTTTAGGTTTAGCCTTTGGTTTCCTACTCACAATGTATCCAGATACAGCTTTTGTAAAACATAGTTTATATGGGCTTGGAATATTAAGTAGTGTTTTTATTGGGCTGCTTAAAATGCTTTTGGTGCCTTTAATTTTTAGTTCGATTGTTGTAGGTGTATCAAATCTAAAAGCAGGCGGACAGTTAGGACCAGTCTGGAAAATTACATTTTTATGCTGTTTAACTACCACGACTTTAGCCCTAATTTTAGGCATTAGTTGTGCTCATTTATTTGAAGTAGGACGTGGCATAGATATTTCTATTTTTCAGAACTCTATACAAAATTATCAAGCACCAGATAGTTTAAACCCCGCAAGTTTTTTCACGAATTTTATTCAAAATACTTTAATCAATCCATTTAAAGCATTTAGTGATGGTAACGTTTTAGCTGTCGTGGTCTTTGCTTTATTTATTGGTGTCGCTTTGGTGCAGGGTGGCGAGCGTTTCAAAAGTATTCGTGTATTGAGTCACCAGTTCTTTGAAATGATGATGCTGTTGGTTGGCTGGGTCATGAAATTAGCGCCTTTGGGTATTTTTGCTTTATTAGCAAAGTTAATGGCAACAGAAGATATTTCAGTATTAAGTCGTTTGGCTGAGTTTGCAGCCGTTGTAACGGGTACAACTATTTTTCATGGTGCCGTTGTTCTACCACTACTTCTTTGGATTTTTGGCCGTATGAGCCCGTGGACCTTTTTTAAAGGAACGCGTACAGCACTGATTACAGCATTTGCAACTAGTTCTAGCTCTGCCACTATGCCGCTGAGTATGAAATGTGCACAAGAAAACTTGGGTGTACGTCCTCAAACCGCAGGATTTGTTATTCCACTAGGCACCCAGTTAAACATGGATGGTACTGCTTTATATGAAGCAGCAGCTGCACTGTTTGTAGCAAATTTAGTGGGCTTGGATTTAAACCTGACACAGCAAATTATAGTCTGTTTAACAGCAATGATTGCATCACTTGGTGCGCCAGGAATACCTAGCGCTGGCATGGTCACCATGATTATGGTTTTACAGTCGGTGGGTTTGCCCGCCGAGGCAATTGCAATTCTGCTCCCGATTGACCGTTTATTAGATACAGTAAGAACGGTGGTAAATGTGCAGGGTGATATGATGATTAGTGTGGTTGTAGACCGTTATACCAAAGATAAAGATATCAGTGTCTAATATCTATAAATCAAAAAAAAGCAGGATTTAAATCCTGCTTTTTTATTTTAAGCGGCTTGTAGCTCTGCTCTTTTTGCTGCTGGAGATTGCGATAAATAACCAACCGCATCTTCAGTGTTGCCTTCTTTGACTGGATCATACCAAGGCATGAGGTAATCAATTTGTTGAGCAATAAGCCAGATAGGATTTGGTAAAACCTGATTATCTTTACGGCTAATTTTGTACCATTCTACAGCAACCCAAACTGGGAAAAATCTAGATTTAGCAGCATCGGCAAAACGTGGGTCTTGCTTCATAATATGTGCTGCACCGTCTACCCATAATCCGAGTACCAGTACAATCACTGCAAGACTTAAGTAGTAACGTGGAATATAGCCACCACCAAGATGACGATATAAGTCAAAGGCTACAGTACGGTGTTCAATTTCTTCTGAACCATGCCATTTAACCAGATCGACCATTTCAGGATCGGCGCCTAATTCTTCCCAACGCTTGTTATAAAGTGCATATTTGCCTAACACACAGGTCATGTGTTCGACTGTGGCAACAACTCCTAAACGGAATAAATCCCATTGGCCTTGTAAAAAATTTGGAACTTCTTTATCAAATGGTTTATCTGCTAAAGCTTTATTAAATAAATAATTCATAATGTCCAGATTTCTCTGGATATCAATATTACGGACGCTTAAATATTCTTTGTTTGCAGAAGTATGTGCGTTGGCATGCATAGCTTCTTGACGGATAAAAGCTTGGACATCTTGTCTAAGTTTTTCGTCAGTAATACTTGGTAAAACCTTGTTGTATAAACGGCAAAACCAGAACTCTCCAGCTGGCAAAATATTATTAATTTCATTAATAAAATAGCTTGCGAAAGGCTGATTAGGAATCCAGTCGACAGGGGTATCTTTCCAGTCAAATTTTACTTTACGTGGAAGAATTTTATAATCAATAGAAGAACCTAAAGCCTTGTTCTTCAAAAAAGATAACAATTTCATCATTTAGTCCTGATTTTTAACTCGATGAAGTTAACAACGAGTATAAAAAAAGCCCCTACATTTGTGTTTAGCAATAGGGGACAATTGAGTATAAATTTAACGAAGAAATTGTATCTGTAGGGATAATTTAGCTTTCAGCATCCTCATCTGATACTTCAGGGATTGAATCGACATCAAATTCTGGCTGTTGATCCAATGTGAAATGTAGACGCCCTGCCATAACACTTGCTAGCTCTTCTAAGCCTATCTTATTAAGTGAGGAGAAAAGTTGAATAGAAAAATCAAGCTTCATCTTTTTAAGTTGTTGCTTAACTTCTAGTAGAACTTTGTTTGCAGGGCCGCGATTAAGTTTGTCTGCTTTTGTTAGTAGAATATGAACAAATAGATGACGTGAATAAGCCCACTCTAGCATCATCATGTCGAAATGCTGTAGAGGATGGCGAATATCCATAAGTAACACTAAGCCTTGTAAGCTTTGGCGGTGGATTAGATAGTTTTCTAATTCTTTTTGCCACACCCGTTTCATATCTTCAGGTACAGCTGCATAACCGTAACCTGGAAGATCGACTAAACGTTGATCAGGGTTGCCTAGACTAAAGAAGTTAATCATCTGAGTACGGCCAGGTCTTTTAGAGGCACGTGCTAGTTGTTTCTGATTAGTTAAAGCATTAATCGCACTAGATTTACCAGCATTTGAGCGTCCTGCAAAAGCAATTTCGTAGCCGCTATCTTCAACACAAAGTGCCAATTTAGGTGCACTCATTAGGAACTCAGCTTGGCGTAACCAGTTTAATGATTGCACAGCGTATGCTGTGATCGCCGGATCTGGTGCTTTTTCATAGCTGATCTTTTGCTTGGGCGCGAGTCTGGCTTTGGTGTCTTTCGATTTTTCACTACGACGCATAAAAAATAACTTTTTAAATGAGAGGGCTCGTGCCTAGTATAAAGGAGCTTGGTTGTTCTTGCTAATTTTCAATAGATTTAACCCATAAAGAGTATTTATTAGATTTGCAAAAAAGCGATAGGAGAATTAGGTGGGGCAGACTTTGATTGCTGCAAAACCTCTCCAAGTGTGTATTGGTCTAGACTTTGGTAAAAGCTTTCTAAAGCTTGGTCAAGAATACCTTTTAAACCACAATGTGCACGTAGCACACAGGGCGGTGTATTGCATTCAACAATTTGGTGATCACCCTGTAAGATTCGAACAATTGAACCTAAATTTGAATTAAGGGCTTCTGGATTTAAACGAATTCCACCACCTTTTCCACGAATGGTAATGATCCATTCTTGTTTACCCATAAAGTGGACAATTTTAACCAGATGGTTTTGTGAAACATGCAAATCTTTCGCGATTTCTGCAATCGTGTAGGGTGCATCACTTGGGCGAGCAACGTACATTAATATTCGTAATGCATAATCGGTAAATTTATTAAGCTGCATGATCACCAAAAATGGGAAGAATAAAAAGGATGATCATCTTAGCCTGAAAGTCTAAATAAGAAAACTTTCAGGCAAGAGGTTTTTATATTAGAGCGTTAAAGGCGCTGAAACTTGAACTTGATCGCCAACTCTATAATGTTCAAGCAAGATGTTTGAAACTGAGAATTCAGTATGATTTTCTTCAGGCTGAACTTCAAAATGATATGAGTTGTTTTCCTGAGCTTCTGTAAATTTAAATGCTTTTGGTTGCTCAAGCTGTTGTTCTGGAACTTGTACTTTAACCGAGATAAAAGCATTCGCAGGACCGCTAAGTACGTCTTCATGGTCAGTTGCTTTTAAGGTAAAACGTTTTCCAGATTCAAGAGGGTCGATTTGAGTAATTTCAAATGAACGCCAGCCAGCCCATCCACCATTTAAATTTTCAAGTTGTTCATATTTTTGTTTTTCAACACCAATCAAGATATCTGCCAATTGTAAATAAGCCTGTTTCCACGCTTCGATAAGCTCAGACTCAAATGGAACGTTGAGTACTTCACTAATTGAATGAAGTAAGTTGTCGCCAACAATTGCATATTGGTCGGGTTGAATATCTAAGCTCACATGCTTAGTTGTAATGCGTTCAACTGCTTTAGCTAAAACAGAAGGGTTCTCAATATTTTCTGCATATGCAAGTACTGCGGCTGCAAGAGCGCGAGGCTGACGTAAGCTAGTTTGGTCATCTAAGTTAAAAACATTTTTTAATTCAGGATTGTTATTAAGCATACGCTTATAAAAGTATGTGGTAAGCGTAACACCGTGTTCACGTAAAACAGGTACAGTAGATTTAACGAGTTCAATTTGTTGTGGAGTCATGGCTAGACCTTATTTATCTGGCTATATAAGATGTATTTAAAATACATCTTTAAAAAAGTAATCGCAATAGATTTTTTATAAAAACCATAAAAAAATTAGGGAATATAAAATTCCCTAATTTAAAAGTGATATATCTCTAAGAAAGTTATTTGCCAAATAGTGAACCAAGCAGGCCTCTTACTAATTTTTGACCTGTACTTCCACCTAAACTTCGTGCAGCACTTTTTGCAAAAGTACCCACAATATCTTGTGTAAGCTTGGCTCGTTCACGTGCTGTTCGTTCTTCTTCTTTTAGTTGCTCGCGTGCTAATCGTTCTTGTTCCTTTACTTGTTGTTTGGCTAAAGTTTCTTGCTCTTTTTCTTGTTGTTTGGCAAGTTCGTCATTTTGTTGTTGTTGCTCACGTTCAGCGACTTTATTTTGTAGCATTTCATAGGCGCTATCACGATCTACAGCCTGTTCATAAATGCCAGCAATAATACTTTTTGAGATTAGAGTTTGACGCTCTTCTGGAGTGATTGGCGTAAAGGCAGAGTAAGGAGACATCACCCAGCCACGTTCTACAATCTGCGGTGTACCTTGTTCATCAAGACAACTAATGAGTGCTTCGCCAACAGCCAGTTCGGTAATGGCTTCATCAACTTTAAAGTTTGGATTGGCACGGAAAGTATCTGCTGCGGTTTTTACTGCTTTTTGATCTTTAGGCGTAAATGCACGTAGTGCATGTTGAATGCGGTTACCAAGCTGACCAAGAACACTTTCTGGTAAATCGAGTGGATTTTGAGTAATAAAATAGATGCCAATACCTTTGGAGCGAATTAAACGTACAACTTGTTCAATTTTTTCTTGTAATGCTTGGCTGGCATTATCAAATAATAAGTGAGCTTCATCAAAGAAAAACACGAGTTTCGGTTTGTCTAGATCGCCAACTTCTGGAAGCTGTTCAAATAACTCTGATAGCATCCACAACAAGAAAGTAGCATATAGCTTAGGCGTATTCATGAGCTTGTCAGCAGCAAGAATATTGATATAACCATGTCCATTTGCATCAGTTTGTATAAAATCCAGAATATTTAAAGCAGGTTCACCAAAAAATTGTTCTCCACCTTGGTCGGCAAGAGCGAGCAAATTACGTTGAATAGCACCTAAGCTGGCTGGAGATAAATTGCCATATTCAGCTTTAAACTCGGCAGCATGCTCACTAACAAAAGTGATCATGGCTTTTAAGTCTTTAAAGTCGACTAACAGCAAACCTTGATCATCGGCAATACGAAATACGGCTGCTAAAACACCTTCTTGTGTGTCATTTAAATTGAGCATACGAGCCAATAAAATTGGCCCAATTTCAGAAATAGTAGTGCGAATAGGGTGGCCTTGTTGGCCGAATAGATCCCAGAAAATGACAGAGTTGGCAGCAAAAGGAACGCTATCAATCTGTAATAATTTTAGACGTTCATTAAACTTATCTGAAGCTTCTCCTGATTTTGCGAGGCTCGAAACATCACCTTTAGCATCGGCAAGAAATACGGGTACGCCAATTCGAGAAAAACTCTCTGCTAGAACTTTCAATGTAACTGTTTTGCCTGTACCGGTAGCACCCGCAATTAATCCATGACGGTTGGCAAACTGGGAAAGCAAAACAATTTCTTTTGATGTGTCATTAATATTTTTAGCAATAACAATCGGTGTACCCATATATTTTTATCCTTTGGTGTGAGCCACTATAATGTTGTCGTTTTACAAATATTTTAGTGCGTTTTCGATATCTTGTATTAAATCTTGCGGATCTTCTAGTCCTATACAGAATCGAACCAATAATCCTTGTTGTAAATGTGTATTCTCAAGTTTTCTCATCATTTTTAAATCATAAAGCATGATCAGGCTAACTGGTCCTCCCCAGCTAAAACCGAGCTTAAATAACTCTAATGCATCGCAGAAGCGACGTACTGTTGCCATGTCATAATCTGGTTTGAAAATAACACTCACTAAACCTGCACTTTGACCATTTGTGCAGATTTCTTGCCAATATTGATAACTTGGGGCGGTTTCATCACTTGGATGTAGAACTTGTGCAAATTGAGGTTGGCCTTTTAGCCATTTAAATAAAGTTTGAGCATTAGCAGATTGTTGTTCATAGCGTAAAGACATATGAGCAAGACTACGTTGAATTTGAGCAGCATCATCTCCTGAAACTGCAATACCTAAAATGGCATGTGTGCGGAACAGACGGTGATGGAGTTTATTATCACGAGTTATAATGCTGCCCATTAGGATATCACCGCCACCACTTGGATATTTGGTTAGTGCATGGACGGTTAAATCGACTGCTAGATTTTCATCAGAAAAATTAAAAGCATTAAACGCAAGCCCCGCGCCCCAAGTGTTATCTAGCGCTGTTAATACGCCATGCTTTTTAGCTTTTTTAACTAAATTTTTAAGATCAGGGAATTCTAGAGTAACTGAACCTGCAGCTTCCAACCATAATAGTTTGCTTCTTTCAGTCGGTTGAAAACTTGAAGCATCAATGGGGTTATATACTTTAACAATAACGCCATATTGATTTTGTAGATAATTTAAATGTTCTAGGTTCGGTCCATAAATGTTATCTGGTACCCATACTTCATCATTAGTGCTTAAAAATGCTGAGTTCACAACATTAATTGCAGATAAACCACTCGGTGCAAGCAAACAATGCAATCCACCTTCAATTTGCGCAATATTGTCGCCTAATGTGAAGGTAGTGGGGGTGCCATGCGTCCCATAACTATAGTCATAATCATTAGTCCAATGACGATCAAAAAGGTGCGAAGTTGATTTAAAAATAATAGTGGATGCACGAAATAAGGGTGGTTGCACTGTTTCAATAAATTGCGGAGCCTTTCTTGGTGCATGAATGAGGCGAGTCTGAAAGTCGTTATGCTTTTTCATAGTGCGTTGCATTTTAAATAATAAAGTTAGATTAAGAGAAATTTAGATTATTGGCTATATTTACGAAATTTTATAAGACGTTTCGTTACAGTAGACCTATAAAATAAAAACTTGGCTTTATTTTTGCAAAGACCACTACAACATTCTAACAACAATAGGTTTAAGCGCATGAAGTCGCATTTACGAGTTCACTATTTTCAACACATTGCTGGTGAGGGATTTGGAAGTTGTTATTCATTTTTAAAAGCTCACCACGCGACCATTAGCTCTACAGAGTTTTTTGCACTTCCAGTTGATCGATCGCTTGAAATAGAGGCTTTACCCAGAATTGAAGAGGTTGATTTGTTATTGGTCATGGGTGGAACCATGAGTGTAAATGATGAGGCAAACTATCCATGGCTAAAGATAGAAAAAAGATGGTTGCGTCGTTATTTAGCGGCCGGAAAACCAGCTATTGGACTTTGTTTGGGAGGGCAACTAATTGCTAATGCATTGGGTGCTGCGGTGAGTCGTAATCGCTATCAGGAACTCGGATGGTCAACAGTGCAGAGAGTTGCAAATTTACCTCAAGAAAGCTTTCCTTTACCTGAGAATATAAAGGTTATGCAGTGGCATAGTGAGACGTTTGAAATACCTAAAGGCGCTATACACTTGGCTGAAAATCGGGCTTGTCGCAATCAGATGTATCAGATTGGAACAAATGTGCTGGGTTTTCAGTTCCATCCAGAAATGACACCAGCAACTTTAGCTCTTTTACTTGAAGATGAAGAAGAGTTATCTATTTTTGATGGAGAATATGTTCAATCTACACATGATTTACACTATTCCGAAGCACAAAAATTTGAGCAAGGTAATCAACTTCTAAATAAAGCTATTGAATTTGTAGTAAATGCCTAAATGAACTCTCAATGCTCGATCAAAGCAGGTTTTGTGGAGAAAATAGAAAAAGAGAATTGCATAAGAGTTAAACAATCGTTATAATGAGCGACCCTCAAGAGGAGGGGCATTTGCTGCGAAGAAAGTGGTAAATGTGCATTACAGTCGTGGCATCGATCATGACCTTAGTGATTTTCACTGCCTTTGACACTTACCGATAGGTGAGATGCGTCAAGGGTGATTCTTTATATGTTTGGCTTGGAGTTTACTGGTATGTCTAACCAGAGAATTCGTATCCGTTTGAAGTCTTTTGATCATCGTCTGATTGATCAATCTGCTCAAGAGATCGTAGAAACCGCTAAGCGTACTGGCGCACAAGTTTGTGGTCCAATTCCGATGCCTACTCGCATCGAACGCTTCAACGTTCTTACTTCACCGCACGTTAACAAAGATGCGCGTGACCAGTACGAAATCCGCACCTACAAACGTTTGATCGACATCGTTCAACCTACAGATAAAACTGTTGATGCATTGATGAAATTAGATCTTGCGGCTGGTGTTGATGTTCAGATCGCTTTGGGTTAAGGCTTTCGGTTGATTAACTTTTAAGTTAATTAGGCCGCTTTTTTAGAGGTTTATGCACATGGCTATTGGTTTAGTCGGTCGCAAATGTGGTATGACTCGCATCTTTACAGATGCAGGTGTTTCTGTACCTGTTACAGTCATCGAAGTCGATCCAAACCGCATTACGCAAATCAAAACACTTGAAACTGATGGTTATCAAGCTGTTCAAGTAACTACTGGTGAACGTCGCGAATCTCGCGTAACTAACGCTCAGAAAGGTCACTTTGCGAAAGCTGGTGTTGCTGCTGGTCGTTTGGTTAAAGAGTTCCGTGTTACTGAAGCTGAGCTTGAAGGTCGTGAAGTTGGCGGTACTATTGGTGTTGATTTGTTCACAGTTGGTCAAGTTGTTGACGTAACTGGTCAATCAAAAGGTAAAGGTTTCCAAGGTGGTGTTAAGCGTTGGAACTTCCGTACCCAAGACGCTACTCACGGTAACTCACTTTCTCACCGTGTATTAGGTTCTACAGGTCAAAACCAAACTCCTGGTCGCGTGTTCAAAGGCAAAAAAATGGCTGGTCACTTAGGTGATGAACGCGTAACAGTACAAGGTCTTGAAATCGTATCTATTGACGCTGAACGTTCTGTTTTAGTTGTTAAAGGTGCAATTCCTGGTTCAACTGGCGGTGACGTGATTGTACGTCCTACCATCAAGGCCTGAGGGGAAATACCGTGAATTTGAAAACTGTTTCCGGCTCTGCTGTTGAATTGTCTGAAGTTGCTTTCGGACGTGAATTTAACGAAGCTCTTGTACACCAAGTTGTTACTGCTTACTTAGCAGGTGGTCGTCAAGGTACTCGTGCTCAGAAGTCACGTGCAGACGTTTCTGGCGGTGGTAAAAAACCATTCCGTCAAAAAGGTACTGGTCGTGCTCGTGCGGGTTCTACTCGTAGCCCTATCTGGGTTGGTGGTGGTAAAACTTTTGCTGCTCGTCCACAAGATTGGTCTCAAAAAGTAAACCGTAAAATGTATCGCGGTGCAATGCAATGTATCTTAGCTGAACTTGTTCGCCAAGATCGTCTTGTATTAGTTGAAGAGTTTGCTATTGCAGCTCCAAAAACTAAAGAATTGCTTGCAAAGCTTGGCGATTTAAATGCCACTCGTGCATTGATCGTTACTGAAGCTGTAGATGAGAACTTATATCTTGCAGCACGCAACCTTCCGCATGTAGATGTGGTGGATGCAACTGCAATCGATCCTGTAAGCTTGATCGCGTTTGATAAAGTTGTTATGTCTGTAGCTGCTGCTAAGAAAATTGAGGTAGAACTCGGATGAACAACGAACGTATCTATCAAGTCCTTAAAGGACCAGTCTTCTCAGAAAAGGCACAAGTTCTAGGTGATACTGTTGGCGTTCAAGTATTTAAAGTAGATATTAATGCTACTAAACTTGAAGTCAAAAAAGCAGTTGAAAAACTTTTTGGTGTAGAAGTTGTTAAAGTTAACACTACTATTACTAAAGGTAAAACTAAGCGCTTTGGTAAAACATTAGGACGTCGTTCTGATGTTAAAAAAGCATACGTCACCCTGAAAGCCGGCCAAGATGTTGAAATGGCTGACTTGGGCGATACCGCTGAAAGCGCAGCGGAATAAGGACGAAAATTATGCCGATTCAAAAATGTAAGCCAACGTCTCCAGGACGTCGCTTTGTAGAGAAAGTGGTTCATGATCACCTTCACAAAGGCGCGCCTTACTCACCGTTGGTTGAAGCAAAAAAACGTACTGGTGGTCGTAATAATAACGGTCACATTACAACTCGTCACGTTGGTGGTGGTCATAAGCAACACTATCGTATCGTTGACTTTAAGCGTAATAAAGACAGCATCCCAGCTGTTGTAGAGCGCATTGAATACGATCCTAACCGTACAGCACATATTGCTTTGTTGAAATATGCTGATGGTGAGCGTCGTTATATCATTGCACCTAAAGGCTTACGTGCTGGCGATAAAGTACAATCTGGTAACGATGCTCCAATTCGTCCAGGTAACTGCTTGCCACTTCGTAACATGCCGATCGGTTCTACACTTCATAACGTTGAACTTAAAATTGGCAAGGGTGCGCAATTAGCGCGTTCTGCTGGTACTTCTGTTCAGTTGTTGGGTCGTGATGGTTCTTACGCGATTGTTCGTCTTCGTTCAGGCGAAATGCGTAAAATTCATGTTGAATGCCGCGCTGTAATTGGTGAAGTTTCTAACCAAGAAAGCAACCTTCGCTCATTGGGTAAAGCTGGTGCTGCGCGCTGGCGTGGTGTTCGTCCTACCGTACGTGGTATGGCGATGAACCCAGTTGATCACCCGCACGGTGGTGGTGAAGGGCGTAATAAAGGTATTCAACCTGTAAGCCCATGGGGTCAAAAAGCTAAAGGGTACAAGACACGTACCAATAAGCGTACGACTAAGATGATTATTCGCGACCGTCGCGTCAAGTAAAGGAATCTGACTAATGCCTCGTTCTCTGAAAAAAGGCCCATTCGTCGATGCGCACTTGTTCGCTAAGGTTGAAGCGGCTGTTGCTAGTAACTCTCGCAAGCCGATTAAAACTTGGTCTCGTCGTTCGATGATCCTTCCGGATTTTGTTGGTTTAACAATTTCCGTTCATAATGGTCGTAATCACGTTCCAGTAATTGTTACTGAGCATATGGTTGGTCATAAACTCGGTGAATTCGCGCCAACTCGTACCTATCGTGGTCACGGTGTTGACAAGAAGTCTAAACGTTAATAGGTGTCATGATGGAAGTAACTGCTAAATTACGCGGTGCCGCTATCTCGGCACAAAAGGCACGTTTGGTTGCAGATCTTATTCGCGGCAAATCTGTTGCGCATGCTTTAAATATTTTAAACTTCAGCAATAAAAAAGCTGCTGTTTTAGTAAAAAAAGCATTGGAATCTGCGATTGCAAACGCTGAACACAATAACAGTTTAGATGTTGACGATCTTAAAGTTTCTACGATTTACGTTGATGAAGGTGTTAGCCTTAAACGTATTATGCCACGTGCTAAAGGCCGTGCAGATCGTATTACGAAGCGTACTTGTCACATCACCGTTAAGGTAGGGGTTTGATATGGGTCAGAAGGTTCATCCAATCGGTATCCGCCTAGGTGTTGTGAAACGTCATAACGCTAACTGGTATGCGAGTCCGAAACAATACGCTGAATATTTGCTTAAAGATCTTCAAGTTCGTGAGTTTTTAAATAAAAAACTTAAGAATGCGATGATCAGTAATATTCTTATCGAACGTCCATCAGGCGCTGCTAAGGTAACAATTAGCACAGCTCGTCCTGGTATCGTAATCGGTAAAAAAGGCGAAGATATTGAGAAATTACAGCGCGAACTTACCAGCATTATGGGTGTTCCTGCGCAAGTAAGTATCAATGAAATTGATCGCCCAGACTTAGATGCGCGTTTAGTTGCTGAAGCAATTGCTTCTCAATTAGAAAAGCGTGTAATGTTCCGTCGTGCTATGAAGCGTGCGGTTCAAAACACTATGCGTGCTGGTGCTAAAGGTATCAAAGTTGAAGTGTCTGGCCGTTTAGGTGGTGCAGAGATTGCTCGTACAGAATGGTATCGTGAAGGTCGTGTACCTTTGCATACATTACGTGCAGATATTGACTATGCGACTGTGCGTGCAGAAACAACTTACGGTACGATTGGTGTTAAAGTTTGGATTTTCCGTGGTGAGATTTTAGGTGGCATGAAACAAGTCATGAACCCTGCTCCTGCTGAAGATCGTCCAGCTAAACGTGGTCGTGGTCGTGGTGAAGGTCAAGAGCGTCGTGGTCGTCGCGGTGACCGTGCTGCTGACAAGGGAGAATAATCCATGTTGCAACCTAAACGTACCAAATTCCGTAAGGTGCACAAAGGCCGTAATACTGGTCTAGCGCATCGTGGTAGTACAGTATCATTTGGTTCGATTGCAATTAAAGCAACTGAACGTGGTCGTATGACTGCGCGTCAGATTGAAGCTGCACGTCGTACTATTAGCCGCCGTATTAAGCGTGGTGGTAAAATCTTTATTCGCGTATTCCCGGATAAGCCAATTACTCAAAAGCCTCTTGAAGTGCGTATGGGTAAAGGTAAGGGTAGCGTGGAATACTGGGTTTGCCAGATCCAACCAGGCAAGATCCTGTACGAAATTGAAGGTGTGAACGAAGAATTAGCGCGTGAAGCATTTGCTTTAGCTGCTGCTAAACTTCCGTTTAAAACCACTATCGTGACTCGGACGGTAATGTAATGAAAACTAAAGATTTACGTGAAAAGTCGGTAGAAGAGTTGAAAGCTTTGCTTGATGAGCAACAGCTTAACCAATTCCGTCTTCGTATGGCGAAAGCAACTGGTCAGTTGGGTAAATCGCACGAAGTGCAAGTTGCTCGTAAGACAATTGCTCGTATTAAGACACTCCTTACCGAAAAACAGGGGAACGGACAATGAGTGAAAAAACAGTCCGCACGTTAACCGGCAAAGTCGTAAGTGACAAAATGGATAAATCTATTGTTGTTCTTATTGAACGCCGCGTTCAACACCCGTTGTATGGCAAGTCAATTCGCCGTTCAACTAAGTTACACGCTCATGATGAGAATAACGTCGCTAAAATTGGTGATGTTGTAACCATTAAAGAAAGCCGCCCAATTTCTAAAACTAAAGCTTGGACTTTAGTGGAAGTAGTTGAAGCAGCTGCTGAGTAATTCGACGTTCTTGTTGCATCATCGGACAATTTCGAGTACTCTTTGAGCCTTTCGAAATTGTGACCGGTGATGCTCGGTTTTGGAGTAGGGCAATGATTCAAACCGAAACTATGCTCGACGTAGCAGACAACAGTGGTGCTCGCCGCGTACAATGTATTAAAGTACTTGGTGGTTCACATCGTCGTTATGCTTCTGTTGGCGACATTATTAAAGTTACTGTAAAAGAAGCAATCCCACGCGCACGTGTTAAAAAAGGTGACGTGATGAATGCGGTTGTAGTTCGTACTAAATTCGGCATTCGTCGTCCAGATGGTTCTGTGATCCGTTTTGATGATAATGCTGCAGTTATCCTGAACAACAACAAAGCTCCGATTGCTACTCGTATCTTCGGACCAGTGACTCGTGAACTTCGTACTGAACAGTTCATGAAAATCATTTCATTGGCTCCTGAAGTTCTATAAGAGGCAATCATGGCTAAGATTAAAAAAGGCGATCAAGTTATTGTGATCGCAGGTAAAGAAAAAGGCAAACAGGGTACTGTGTTGTCTGTTTCTGAAGACCGCGTTAAGGTTGAAGGCCTTAACTTAGTGAAGAAGCATCAAAAGCCGAATCGTGTAACTGGCGCTGAAGGCGGTATTGTTACTCAAGAAGCTTCGCTTCATATTTCAAACGTGGCAATTTTAAATGCTACAACCCAAAAGGCTGACCGTGTTGGTTACCAAGTGATTGATGGCGTGAAAACTCGCGTTTATAAATCAAATGGTGAATCAGTGGCGGTAGCGAAGTAATAGGTTGAAAAGGCAATGGCCAGACTTAAAGCACGTTACAATGATGAACTTAAAGCCAAGTTAAAAGAAGAACTTAGCGTTAAGAACGTGATGGAAATTCCACGCATCACAAAAATCACCCTAAACATGGGTGTGGGCGCAGCTGCAACTGATAAGAAATTATTAGATGGTGCTGTAGTCGACATGCAATTAATTGCTGGTCAAAAACCAGTAGTTACACTTGCTCGTAAATCTATCGCAGGTTTTAAAATCCGTGATGGGTGGCCGATTGGTTGTAAAGTTACTTTACGTGGCGACCAAATGTACGAATTCTTGGATCGTTTGATCTCAATCGCAATCCCTCGTATCCGTGACTTCCGTGGTTTCTCTTCGAAATCATTTGATGGTCGTGGTAACTACTCAATGGGTTTGAAAGAGCAAATCGTTTTCCCTGAAATCGATTTCGATAAGATTGATCGTATTCGTGGTATGGATATTACTATTACTACGACTGCTCGCACCGATGACGAAGGCCGTGCGCTTATGCGTGCATTCGGCTTCCCGTTCAAATAAGAGGTCGATATGGCTAAGAAAGGTATGATTAATCGCGAATTGAAACGCGAAAAAACAGTTGCTAAATACGCTGCAAAACGTGCTGAATTAAAAGCTACTATTGCAAACGTAAATGCAAGTGAAGAAGAGCGTTTCGAAGCGACGTTAAAGTTACAGGCATTGCCACGTAATGCATCTCCGGTGCGTCTTCGTAACCGTTGTGGTTTAACTGGTCGTCCTCATGGTTACTTCCGTAAGTTCGGTTTAAGCCGTAACAAATTACGTGACACAGTAATGCAGGGTGATGTACCAGGCGTTGTTAAGGCAAGCTGGTAAGGAGCGACTAAATGAGTATGCAAGATACCGTTGCCGACATGCTAACACGTGTTCGTAACGCACAAATGGCTAAGAAACAAACCGTTTCTATGCCTTCTTCTAAGTTGAAAGTTGCAATTGCAAACGTTCTTCAACAAGAAGGTTATATTTCAAATGTAGAAGTTGCTCAAGAAGAGACAAAATCTACTTTGACAATTACTTTAAAATATTTCGAAGGCAAACCAGTTATCGAAGTGGTTAAGCGCGTAAGCCGTCCAGGCCTTCGCCAATACCGTGGCAAAGATAAACTTCCAAGCGTTAAGCAAGGTTTAGGTATTGCAATTGTTTCTACAAGCAAAGGCATCATGACTGATCGCGCTGCACGTGCTGCGGGCGTTGGTGGTGAAGTTATTGCTTTTGTTTCTTAATAGGTGATTCCTCATGTCTCGTGTGGCTAAAGCCCCAGTAACTGTACCGAATGGTGTAACAGTTACTCAGAACGGCCGGCAGGTCGAAGTGAAAGGCAGCAAAGGTACGTTGTCTTTCAACCTGCATGCGCTGGTCGAGCTAAAACAGGAAGAAGGTAAACTTCAACTTGCTCCAGTTAAAGAATCGAAAGATGCTTGGATGCAAGCTGGTACTGCTCGCGCTGTATTGAATAACCTTGTAAAAGGGGTTAGTGAAGGCTTCGAACGTAAGTTGCAGCTAGTTGGTGTTGGTTATAAAGCTGCGGTTAAGGGTAGCGTTGTAAACCTTAACCTTGGTTTTTCACACCCAATTGACTACGCTTTACCTGAAAGTGTAACAGCGGAAACTCCAACTGCAACTGAAATCATTTTGAAATCAGCAAACAAGCAGTTGTTAGGTCAAGTAGCGGCAGAAATCCGTGCGTATCGTTCTCCTGAACCATATAAAGGTAAAGGTGTTCGTTATTCGGATGAAGTCATTCTTCGTAAAGAAGCTAAGAAGAAATAAGGCGCGAGGTTCTTATGAACGAAAAGAAACAAACCCGTTTGCGTCGTGCGAAAAGCACACGCTTGCACATCCGTGCATTGGGTGCGACTCGTTTGTGTGTAAACCGCACTCCGCGTCACATCTATGCTCAAGTTATTTCAGCAGATGGTGGCAAAGTTTTAGCGCAAGCTTCAACTTTGGATGCATCTTTACGTAGCGGTACTACAGGTAATGTAGATGCGGCTACTAAAGTAGGCACTTTAATCGCAGAGCGCGCGAAAGCAGCTGGTGTAACTAAAGTTGCATTTGACCGTTCTGGTTTTAAATATCATGGTCGTATCAAAGCCTTGGCTGATGCTGCTCGTGAAAACGGCTTGGAGTTCTAATCATGGCTAAAGTTGAACAAAACGAAGGTCTTGTTGAAAAGCTGGTTGCCGTTGATCGTGTAGCCAAAGTTGTTAAGGGTGGTCGTATCTTCTCTTTCACAGCATTAACTGTTGTGGGTGATGGTAATGGTCGTGTTGGTTTCGGTCGTGGTAAAGCACGTGAAGTTCCAGCTGCTATTTCTAAAGCACTTGAAGCTGCACGTCGCAACATGATTACTGTAGACCTTGCAGGTACTACTTTACAACACCCTGTGAATGCTCGTCATGGTGCAAGCCGTGTATACATGCAACCTGCTTCTGAAGGTACCGGCGTAATCGCTGGTGGCGCAATGCGTGCCGTTCTAGAAGCTGCAGGCGTGCATAACGTACTTGCTAAATGTTATGGTTCTACTAATGCTGCAAACGTAGTGAACGCAACTTTCAAAGGTTTGCGTGATATGACTTCTCCTGAGAAAGTCGCTGCGAAACGTGGTAAATCAGTAGCAGAAATTCAAGGGTAATGAATCATGAAAACGATTAAAGTTACCCAGACTAAATCTTCTTCACATCGCTTGAAAAATCACAAGCTTTGCTTACAAGGTTTAGGTCTGCGTCGTATTGGTCATACTGTAGAAGTGCAAGATACGCCTTCTAACCGTGGTATGGTCAACAAAGTCTACTATATGGTTAGTGTAGAGGAATAAGCCATGACTCTGCGTTTAAATGAGCTTGCGCCTGCAGAAGGTGCAAAACGTGAAAACCTTCGTTTAGGCCGTGGTATCGGTTCTGGCGTTGGTAAGACCGGTGGCCGTGGTGTCAAAGGTCAAAAATCACGTAAAAGTGGTGGCGTTCGTCCAGGCTTTGAAGGCGGTCAAACAGCGATTTATCGTCGTTTACCTAAATTCGGTTTCACTAGCCAAATCGCTTTAAAAACTGCTGAAGTACGTTTATCTGAGTTAAACAAAGTGGAAGGCGACATCGTTAGCCTAGAAACTTTGAAAGCTGCGAATGTTGTTCGTCGTGACCAAATTCGTGCTCGTATCGTACTTTCTGGTGAAATCACTCGTGCATTCACTGTTCAAGGTGTTGCATTGACTAAAGGCGCTAAAGCTGCGATTGAAGCAGCTGGCGGCAAAGTCGAGGAGTAATCTCGAGTGTCTATGTCTCCTAGTTCTTCAGGTCATGTCAACATGATGAAAGGTCAGCCATTTCACGTGAAATATCGTGAAATTATTCGCCGGATGAGTTTTCTAATCGGTGCATTGCTGGTCTTTCGACTAGGAGCGCATATTCCAGTACCAGGCATTAATAATGCTGCGTTAGAAAATTTATTTCAAGCGAACCAAGGAACTATTCTTGGGCTATTCAATATGTTTTCTGGCGGTGCTTTAGAGCGAATGTCTATTCTTGCTTTAGGGATTATGCCTTACATTTCTGCATCAATTATTGTGCAGTTAATGTCTACAGTAATTCCTTCACTAGAAGCCTTGAAAAAGGAAGGTGAGCAAGGTAAGCGTAAAATTAATCAATATACGCGTCAGGGTACATTATTGCTTGCAGTGGTTCAGGCAGTTGGTATGTGCGCAGGTTTGATTGGTCAGGGTATTACTCTGTCAGTTGGTCTTGAGTTTTATATACCAGCAGTTACATCACTTGTCGCTGGAACTATGTTCTTAATGTGGCTAGGTGAACAAATCACTGAAAGAGGTATTGGTAATGGTATCTCAATGATTATTTTTGCTGGTATTGTTTCTGGTTTGCCTAACTTAATTATGCAATCAGTTTCATCAGTAGATAATGGTCAGACAAGCTTAATTGGTCTTGTGATCTTTGGTCTTTTGTCTTTAGGTGTGTTGGCTGCCATTGTGTTTATTGAAAAAGCACAACGTCGTATTCCAGTAAACTATGCACAAAAGCAGCAAGGTCGTCGTATATTTACAGCACAGCAGACGCATTTGCCATTGAAAATTAATATGGCTGGTGTGATTCCTGCGATTTTTGCAAGTTCTTTACTCTTGTTCCCAGCGAGTCTTGGTCAATGGGTAGGAAGTGCAGATGCAAATGCTGGATTAATTAAGCGTAGCTTACAAGATTTAGCTTTAGTATTGTCGCCTGGACAGCCTTTGTATTTGGTGCTCTTTGGTGCGTTAATTATCTTTTTCTGTTACTTTTATACGGCTTTAGTATTTAGCCCTAAGGAAGTATCAGAAAATCTAAAACGCAGCGGAGCTTATGTGCCTGGTATTCGCCCAGGTGAGCAAACTGCTCGTTACTTAGATCATATTCTTAATCGTTTGACGTTTATTGGTGCGATTTATATTACGGTCATTTGTCTAATGCCAATGATTCTACAAAGTTCTTTTGGGATCCCATTCTCTTTGGGTGGTACCTCATTACTAATCGTAGTTGTCGTTGTTATGGACTTTATGGCTCAGCTACAAGCGCACTTAACATCTCATCAATATGATAATCAAACATTAATGAGAAAAACGACTGCTCATCCTAAGGGATAAGCGCACTTAGAGGTTTCATCATGAAAGTACAAGCTTCTGTAAAGAAAATTTGTGGTAGCTGTAAAGTTATCCGTCGTAATGGGGTTATTCGCGTAATTTGTAGCGCAGAACCTCGTCATAAGCAGCGTCAAGGTTAATCTAATCAAGACCTGTTGATTTCAGTAGGCGAATTGGGTTAATATCCGCCCCTCAAGATTTTGTGGGGCGGTTGATTATCTCTACTGCCTTTTTGGAGAAAGTGAATGGCTCGTATTGCCGGTGTAAACATTCCGGATAACAAGCATGCTGTTATCTCCCTCACTTACATCTTTGGTGTCGGTCGCCATACTGCTAAGAATATCTTAACAGCAGTTGGTATTACTGAGACTACTAAGATCCGTGAGTTGGACGATGCTCAGCTTGATGCGATTCGTGCAGAAGTTGCTAAGGTTCCTACCGAAGGTGACTTACGTCGCGAAATTTCCATGAACATTAAACGTTTAATGGATTTGGGTTGCTATCGCGGCCTTCGCCATCGTCGCAGCTTGCCTGTCCGTGGTCAACGCACCAAAACTAACGCACGTACCCGTAAAGGTCCGCGCAAACCGATTAAAAAGTAAGATTTCTGGAAGCTAAAAGATGGCTAAAGATACTCGCACACGCAAGAAGGTCACCCGTACCGTCTCTGAAGGTGTTGCACACATTCACGCGTCTTTTAATAACACCATTGTTACGATTACTGATCGTCAAGGTAATGCATTGGCTTGGGCCACCTCTGGTGGACAAGGCTTCCGTGGTTCACGTAAATCAACTCCGTTTGCTGCTCAGGTAGCTGCTGAAGTTGCTGGTAAAGCAGCTTTAGATTACGGTTTGAAAAATCTGGATGTCCTTGTAAAAGGCCCTGGTCCAGGTCGTGAGTCTGCGGTTCGTGCATTAGGCGCAGTGGGTTATAAAATTAACAGCATTACCGATGTGACGCCAATTCCTCACAACGGTTGCCGTCCACCTAAAAAACGTCGCGTGTAAGGAGAAACATTCATGGCTCGTTATATTGGTCCAAAATGCAAACTCTCTCGCCGCGAAGGGACAGACCTGCAACTTAAATCTGGCGTTAAACCTTTTGACGTCAAAACTAAAAAAGCTAACAAAGCACCTGGTCAACATGGTCAGGCACGCGGTGGTAAGCAATCTGAGTATTCACTACAATTACGTGAAAAACAAAAAGTCCGTCGTATTTACGGTGTGTTAGAACGTCAATTTAGTAACTACTATAAAGAAGCAGCTCGTGTTAAAGGCGCAACAGGTGAGAACTTGTTGAAATTGCTTGAAAGCCGTCTTGATAACGTTGTTTATCGCATGGGTTTTGGTTCTACACGTGCAGAAGCTCGTCAGTTAGTAAGTCACCGTAGCATTACTTTGAATGGTCGTCGTGTAAACATCGCATCTATTCAAGTTAAAGCTGGTGATGTAATTGCGGTTCACGAAGGTGCTAAACAACAATTGCGTATTAAAAACGCGATTGAGTTGGCTGCACAACGTGGTATTCCAGCTTGGATCGATGTTGATCATTCTAAGCTTGAAGGTACGTTTAAAGCTGCACCAGATCGTGCTGATTTACCTGCTGAAATCAATGAAAGCTTGATTGTAGAATTGTATTCTAAATAATCCTTGAGGTAGCAATAATGACGCGTACTGCAAACGAGTTTCTAACTCCGCAAGCGATCAAGGTCGAAGCGGTTAGCGGGACCTCGGCAAAAGTGATTCTAGAACCTTTAGAGCGTGGTTTTGGCCATACTCTAGGTAATGCTTTACGTCGCATTCTATTGTCTTCTTTACCTGGCGCTGCTGTGGTTGAAGTTGAGATAGAAGGTGTCGAGCACGAGTACAGTACTTTAGAAGGCTTGCAGCAGGACATCGTCGAGCTCTTGCTGAACCTAAAAGGATTGTCTATTAAGCTGTTCGATCAAAATGAAGCATATTTAACATTAGAGAAACAAGGTCCTGGCGAAATTACTGCTGCTGATCTTCGTTTACCTCATAATGTTGAAGTGGTTAATCCAGAACATCTAATAGGTACTTTGAGTGCTTCAGGCTCATTAAAAATGCGCTTGAAGGTTGCTCAAGGTCGTGGTTATGAAACATCTGATTCTCGTTTCCCTGAAGGTGAAACACGTCCTGTTGGTCGTTTGCAATTAGATGCTTCTTATAGCCCGATTAAGCGTGTTTCTTACACCGTTGAAAATGCGCGTGTAGAACAACGTACCGATTTAGATAAACTGGTAATCGACCTCGAGACAAATGGAACGGTTGATCCTGAAGAAGCAATCCGCAAAGCGGCAACAATCTTGCAACAACAAATTGCAATTTTTGTTGATCTTCAGAAAGACCAAACTCCAGTTGCTCAAGAGCCTCGTGAAGAAGTTGACCCAATCTTGCTTCGCCCAGTAGATGATCTAGAGCTTACTGTTCGTTCTGCTAACTGTTTGAAAGCAGAAAATATTTACTACATTGGTGATCTTGTTCAACGTACTGAAGTTGAGTTGTTAAAAACTCCTAACCTTGGTAAAAAATCGTTAACAGAGATCAAAGATGTTTTGGCATCGAAAGGCTTACAACTCGGTATGCGTCTTGAAAACTGGCCACCAGCTAGTCTTCGTATGGACGACCGTTTTGCCTATCGTAGCCGTTAATTAAGTAGGACTATCACCATGCGTCATCGTAATAGTGGTGTGAAATTAGGCCGTACAAGCAGCCATCGTAAAGCGATGTTCCAAAACTTGGCTAATTCTTTATTTGAACACGAGTTGATCAAAACAACTGTGCCTAAAGCTAAAGAATTACGTCGTGTTGCTGAGCCTTTAATCACTCTAGCAAAAAACGATACTGTAGCAAATCGTCGTTTAGCATTTGCTCGTACTCGTAATGCTGCAACTGTAGGTAAATTATTTACCGTACTCGGCCCTCGTTACAAAGAACGTAACGGCGGTTATCTACGTGTTCTTAAAGCGGGCTTCCGTGCTGGTGATGCAGCGCCGATGGCTTACGTTGAGCTTGTAGATCGTGAAGTGAAAACTTCAGCTGAATAATTGATTTTATTCAAAAAAGACCGGTTTTATACCGGTCTTTTTTATTTCTGCTCATTAAATAAATTATAAAAATGTCCTCAACTGACATAAAAAAACGAATAAACGGTCAAACTTGACATTGTGTATTGTCAAAATTGTGCTTTAATAAACTTATATTCTCAACCATGGGTATAAAAATAAAATGGAAAAGCAAGTTGATATTTTAATCATTGGCGCAGGTATTTCAGGAATAGGAATCGCTGCTCATCTATCAAAAAATTCTCCACAACGCCAATTTGAAATTTTAGAGCGTCGTGAATCTTTTGGTGGAACATGGGATCTTTTCCGTTATCCAGGCATTCGTTCAGACTCAGATATGTCCACATTTGGTTTTAATTTTAAGCCATGGTGTAAAGCGAATGTATTAGCTGATGGTGCTTCTATTAAAGGGTATTTAGGCGAAGTAATTGATGAATATAAATTAAAAGAAAAAATTCACTTTGGTCATCGTGTGCTTTCTGCTAATTATGATTCTGAATCAAAGAAATGGCAGGTTGTAATTGAAGATGGTAAGAAAAAACAACAAACTTGGATTGCTAACTTTGTTGTAGGGTGTACTGGTTATTATAACTATGATCAGGGATATGCGCCTTCTTTCCCAAATCAAGAAGCATTTAAAGGGCAACTCATTCACCCACAGCATTGGCCTGAGAATTTAGATTACACAGGTAAAAAAGTCGTTATTATTGGTAGTGGTGCAACTGCCATTACTTTAGTACCAGCAATGGCGAAAGGTGGAGCGGGGCACGTAACTATGTTGCAGCGCTCACCAACATATATTGCTAGTGTACCATCTATCGACTTCATCTATGAAAAAACGCGTAAATTTATGTCTGAAGAGGCAGCTTATAAATTTACCCGTGCACGTAATATTGGTATGCAGCGCGCTATTTATGCATTATCACAGAAACATCCAAAGACTGTGCGTCGTTTACTCTTAAAAGCAATTGAAGTGCAGTTAAAGGGTAAAGTTGATATGAAGCATTTTACTCCTTCATATAATCCTTGGGATCAACGTCTATGTGTGGTACCTGATGGTGACTTATTTAAGATTTTGCGTGAAGGTAAAGCTAGTGTAGAAACAGATCAAGTTGAGAAATTTACCGAAAAAGGTATTTTACTTAAATCTGGTAAACATCTTGATGCGGATATCGTGATTTCTGCAACTGGTTTACAAGTTCAGATTATGGGCGGCGTTCAAGCTACTATTGATGGGAAAGCAGTTAATTCATCTGAGCATATGCTTTATAACGGTGTGATGTTAAGTGATGTACCAAACATGGCTATGATTATTGGTTATGTAAATGCATCTTGGACCCTTAAAGTTGATATCGCTGCAGAATATATTTGTCGCTTGTTAAATTATATGGATAAAAATCACTATGACGAAGTGATCCCATCTGGCGATAAGACTGAAATGGAAGAAGATACTGTAATGGGTAAATTGTCTTCAGGTTATATTAGCCGTGCGGCACATGAACTTCCAAAACAGGGTAAGCATGCTCCATGGCAAGTCACTAATAACTATTTAGAAGACAAAAAATCGCTAAAAAATTCAAAATTTGAAGATGGTGTTCTGCATTTTCATAAACGTTCAGAAACTAATGAGCGTAAACCAAAACTAGTATCTTAATAAATATTAGATAAATAAAAGGGGCGTAATGCCCCTTTTATAATGAATCTATTAAAGTGTTCTAGAAATTAATTCTTTCATAATTTCATTGGTACCTGCATAAATTCGATTTGCTCGATGATCTATGTAGGCACGTGCAATTGGGTATTCAAGCATGTAACCATAACCCCCATGTAATTGAAGGCACTCATCTACAATTTTTGAGAACATATCTGAAATTTTATATTTAGCAGCTGCCGCAGCTTCTACACTTAATTTTTCTTCAAGTTGTAATTCCATACAACGATCTAAATAAGTACGGCAGAAATCTATTTCTGTTCTCAATTCAGCAAGTTTAAAGCGTGTATTTTGAAATGCACCAATATGTTTACCAAATGCTTTACGGTCTTTCGTGTATTGAACCGTATGTGCAAATGCCGCTTCTGCTCCTGCCTGACAAATAATAGCAACTAGCATTCGTTCCCAAGCTAACTCTTTCATGAGCATAATAAAGCCCATGCCTTCCATACCTAAAAGATTTTCTTTAGGGACACGAACGTTATCGAAAAATAATTCGCACGTATCTTGGCCTTTCATCCCAATTTTATTAAGAGGCTTACCTTTGCTAAAGCCAGCTCGGTCTGCTTCAACAATAATGAGCGATAAGTTTGCTGAACCTTTGTCGTTATTGCCAGTTTTACAAACCACTACGACCATGTCACATAAATAGCCATTAGTAATGAAAATCTTTGAACCATTAATTACATAATCGTCACCATCAAGTACGGCTGTAGTTCTTACTGCTTGTAGATCAGAACCAGTGCCAGGCTCAGTCATCGCAATAGCTGTGACCACTTCTCCTGTGGCCATTTTCGGTAACCACTTTTGTTTTTGTTCTTCATTACCAAAGTTGTTCACGTAATTGGCAACAATATCTGAATGCAAAGAAAAGCCAGTACTAGAGTCCATCGCATAAGCTTGTTCTTCAATTAAGATCATGCTGTACAAGCGGTCTACTCCAGAACCACCATATTGCTCAGGCATTGTGGTACACAGTAAACCTAAGTCTCCGGCCTTATTCCAAAGGTCACGATCAACATGTTGCTGTTTTTCATATTTTTCAATATTCGGAACAACTTCTTTTTCATAGAATTTACGCACTGTTTCACGAAAAGCCTCATGCTCTTCATTAAATAGTTGTCTTGGTAACATATTTGGAATGGGACGAATAGCGCCAGATTGCATTTGTATTTCTTCCTTGGTTTAGGCGTGATGTTATGAATCTAAACATACGTAAGCATTCCTTGCGTAACAATGTGATGAATGCTCAATTATGAGCACAAGATGATAAATTTGGTCAATTTGATATTTTTAGCGATCTTTGGAATGTGATCAGGTAAACTAAGCGCACTATCAATGCAGGTGGGGAAATAAATGTCTGACGAAATGACCTTGGAAGAACGTAAAGTAATTTATCGAGCACGCCGCGGCTTAAAAGAAATTGACGTCTATTTTGACCCTTATGTAAAAAACTATTATCTAAAAGCAGATCCAGCAGAGAAGGTTTTATTTGCAGAATTAGTTGAACAAGAAGATCCGGATTTATTAGATTGGTTCATGGAAGTTTCTGAACCTCCACGCACAGAATTACGTGAATTTATTTATAAATTAAAACAGTATGTACATGGCTAAACTGTTTTGATAAAAGAATTGAATTTTGAGCTGAAATATAGTCGTTTCTCGATAATATTTCAGCTTTTTATTGGCTTGAGTTTAGCAATCCTACTTTATCAATTGTTATCACCAATTTGGTGGTTGATTGCTCTCATTCTTTTGTCTATTAGTTTTCTATTTTTTTTGAAAAAATCACGAATTTCTCAAATTGCATATTTAGACCAAAAATCGTGGTCAGTTGCATACTCTTCGCAAAAGATGATTTCCCGTGTAGAAATCACTAAAATAATTAATTATCAGTTATTTATGGTTATTTATTTTGAGGGGGCCCCTATGAAAGTAGCCATTATTTGGTTTGATCAACTTCCTTTGCAGCATTGGAAAAAATTAAAAGTCTTACAGAAAGTTTATTAATTGTTAGACAATTCTACATTTGTATATTTATATAAAAATTATTAAAAACAAAAACTTAATTAATATATTTTTTCTTAAATTTTAGATTGTCTAGTTAAAAGTTAGAAAAAAGACAGAGAAATATGATTGTCTGACAATTTCAACGATGAGTCTTTATTCCATCGGTTAAAGTACAAACACCAACGTAAAGTGTGTCGGAGGTCTCAAAATGGAGATGCCAACATGGTCGTTCTTGGTCATTGCCATCATTTTGGCAGTGGTGATCGGAAGAGCAGGAACTTTACTCAGGGAACATCTTAGCAAAGTTAATTTTAACAGAGTTAAGAGACAGAGGATGCAAGGTCGTCGATCAGTCAATTATTAAATTGGTTAGTCGATTAATTCCATCAAGTGTTCAGTTTATAACTGGGTGCGATTGTAGTAAGGAGGTCTCTCATGGAGATTTCAATGTGGATGTTTCTGTTAATTACAGTGCTTATGGCTGTGGTAGTAGGAAGAGCAGGAACTTTACTTAAGGATTATCTAGAACAAAAATAATATAAGCCGTTAAAAGCTTATCTCAGTTAATAAGTAGCATGTGCTGAACCGTCGCAATGCTACTTTTTTTTGCCTAAAATTTCTGTTTTCTGAAAAAACTGTCAATTTTATCTACTGTGAAGTGTGTCAAAGTATAAGAGCTACAATTAGAGTAATTACTCTTTTATTCAAGATATGCATCTGCTAATGTACATCTGAAAAGGAAAAAACAAATTACATAGAGGACAGGAAGATGTCTAAAGTCCAAAAAATAAGCCAAGGTTTGGCGTTGAGTTTTCTAGCAGCTTCAGTTTTATCAGGTTGTTCATACGTCGTGAAAACCGGAGCAAATGTTGCTTTAGGTTTTACGGAAAAGCACGTCGTTCCGCCTATTCTAGCAATGCAAGATGCTGAAATGGTTTGTAATACTGGTAGTGCATTAACACCTGCAATCATGTCTACTAAAGGTATGGGTGCAGATCCAACGCGTGTTGCTGTATTAATGTATGCCGCATCAGGTGTATGTGCAGAGAACCAAGCGTTAGAACAGGAATTACGTTATTTACGTGCATCAAAAGCAGGTCAAGTAACCGAAGCTCAAGATGCTCGTATTGCCCAGAAACGTTGGGCAGCCATTGCTGCTGAGCGTCAATATACGGGCTATAAGTTGTTTGCTGATCGTTGGGAATCTAAATATAAATATCATTTAGGTGATTCTTGCCCAACCATGCGCAGTGATACTGATCAAACTGTTTATTTACTTGGAATGATTAGTGGCCTTCAGGCTGTAACCAATGACATTAACTCTGGTGGTGCAGTCAATGTTCCAAAAGATATTGCTGCTATTGTAGAGCGTGGCATGGTCTGTCTAGATAATGAAAAATTCTGGGGCGCACCTAATGCAACACGTGCTGTGATCTGGACTTTATTACCAGGGGCAGATGAAGGGAAACCTGACCCATATCAAACGTTAAAACAATCAGTACAAATTGGTGAACAAAAAGGTGTTCGCTTGTCTCATGCTTTGTATGCGGTAGCTGCCCAAGCAAGTGGTGATGATGCAAAAATCCGTGATGCATTAAGATTATATGCGGCATCTCAAGCTGATGATAAGCCTGTCAATCCGAACTTTAAGTTAATCGATAGTATGGCAGGTCTGATTATACGTGGTATTTCTGACCGTTACTGGACAGAGCATACTGGTGTGCGTACCGGAGATGATGGTATGTCACATTTCTGGGATGATAAGAATGAAGGTGCAGCAGAGTTAGATGAATTGTTTAATGGAGGGGCCGCATCTGAAGCTCCTGCAGACTCATCTGCTCCACCAGCAGCGCAGTAAAATATTTGAAAGGTTAACTTCTTGCGAGACTGTTGTTAAGTTTTACAATAGTAGCAAGAAGTTTAATTTCAAGGAGTGTGCCATGAAGGATCATGTACTGAATCATAAAGTGCTTTTGGTCGCAGTGTGCATTTCTGTGTCTGCCTGTCTACAAGTATTTCCTGATACCTTTATTTATTGGCGCGAAAGTTTACTTGGTGAATTCTGGCGTTTATGGACTGGACATTGTGTACACGTTGGGTGGATTCATTTCCTTTTAAATATGATGGCATTCGCCTGTTTACCGTTTATCTTCCCGCATACCAAAGCGTGGCATCTTTTAAGTCTGCTTTTTCTTTTGCCACCGTTCATTAGTTTGGTTTTCTATTTTTATTTACCTTATATCGAGGCATATGCTGGTTTGTCTGGTGTTTTACATGGGCTCTATACAGCAGTTGCTTTAGTTTACTTGCAATATCGTAAAGAACGGAATTTTGCTTTTCTGGTTTTAGGATTAATTATTGCAAAACTGATATGGGAAAATACCTTTGGGCAAACAGGAACTGCCCAGTTAATAGGGAGTCCGGTTTTAACTGAAGCTCACTTATATGGAGCAATTGGTGGTGCAATCTTTGGTGGCTGCTATTGGCTTGCTCAAAGATTAAAAAAGAAATATTGACAATACAAACTGTTAAAAAAGTGATTTTAGTCATTCTTTATTAATAAAGTTTGATGCAAATTTGATCGTTGAATAAAGGGATTGGTAGAAGGGGGATGGAATTAACCCCCTGACCAAGAAAATTGCATGACTCAAGCTCCTGTTTTCAGGTTTTTGAGAGAACAAAATTGGAATATTTATGCAAGAATATCAAGAAAAAAGATCTGGATTAGGTCTGTTGGGTTATATCTGGAACGAATGGATCTCAACATTTGTCATCCTCACTCTGCTATTAATGACTCTAATCATTGGTACTGGGGAAATGATCCACGGGCAATTATTACGTATCGGGGAGCGTCTTTATGGTGACCCTGCGGTAGGTATGCAATATTCATTTTTGCGTGCCGAACCTGAAAAGCCGACTTGTGATCGACATCCAAATATCGATGCTCAAGTAAAAGAACAAATGAAAGCGAATGCATCTGATGACTTCGCGAGCTTCTTTGGTGCTGCATCGGAAAGTGATGTCCGTGCATCACTACTCGCAGCTCAGCAGCAATGTGACGAGAAATATCAGTTTTATGATAAAGCGATTACTTATATGGATGCACATCCGAGTATTCGTACATATAGAACTGTGGAAACATCGTTTTTTGGTCTCTTTAAATTTGGTACAGAGAACAGAGCGATGCTTTTGGTTGTTATGGTCGTGTTAGCTGCAATAACAGCTACATTAAAGACACATCATATTGGTTTAAGAAGTCCCGCTACCAGAATAGACTTTCGTGTTTATTCAATTGCAATGTTACTTGCGAATGGTTTGTTAACATCTTCAACAATTAGTCAATATCGCTCAGTAACAGGGTCTGGTGTACCTGTTACTTTAGAGCTGCAAGTTATTTATTGGCTTTGGATTATCTTATTCGGTATTTTAACTTTAATTAGTTTATTTAAACTAATTAAGTCTCCTACACCAACAAAAGAGGGGGGGAATATCGGTTTAGCTTTTTTAAGTATTCCTTTATATGCTTATATGGCGATTATCACTGGTGTGGCATTTACCTTCTTTATGGATTACCCAATGGGACAAGGGATTTACCTTGGTCAGTTGGTTGAGTTTTCAAGTATCTTCCTAAACCTTGCTCTTTTTATTTGGGCAGGGATGTTACTTAAACAGACACGCATCGTTGATTTATTTTTAAATATTCTTCGACCATGGAATCTTGCTCCAGAAACGTTGACTTGGTTAATTTTGATTGCAGCGGCATTACCGACAGCTTATACAGGTGCGTCAGGTATTTTTGTTATTGCGGCAGGTGCAATTATTTATAAAGAAGTCTGGAATGCGGGTGGACGTCGTCAGTTTGCTCTAGCAGCAACGGCTATGTCTGGTTCATTAGGAGTCGTATTACGCCCGTGTTTATTGATTGTTGTTGTCGCATCTTTAAATAAAGAAGTTACAACTGATATGCTATATCATTATGGTATATATACTTTCTTATTATCTTCAACTTTATTTTTAATAATTTCTTTATTCTTTGCTGAGCAAAAGTTCCGGATCGCACCTGTAAAAGTTGCGTTTCCAAATTCGTTACGTGCATTTGTTCCAGTATCGCCGTATATCGTAATTTTCATTTTAATTTGGTTGTTTTATAAACATGCCTTGGCAACAGATTTAAATGAGTTTACAGCACCAGTTATGATGCCTGTAATCTTATTATTAATGGTGTTATTTGATAAGTTACGTAGAGAACCTGCTCCATTAGCACCAGTTGGACATTGGGATAGTACTCTTAATGTTTATACTGCTCCAGCCGATGGTTCTCAGCCTGTACCTCAAGTAAAGCCTATAGATGATCCACGTAATCCTGAACGTAGAGTGTCTTTCCGATCAGCTTTACACACAGCTACAAGTGAAACTGTTGGGCATATTGGTGCATTAGTTATTCTAATGGCATTGTCTGTAAGTGTGGGTGGATTCTTGGAACGAATCGAAATTATGGAGGCTTTCCCAACAGATATTAGTAGTCTATTTGTTGTGATCTCCTTAATTGTGATTCTGATGGTATTTGTTGGGATGATCATGGATCCATTTGGTGCTGTTATTTTAATTTCAGCAACCGTAGCCCCCGTAGCATATAAATACGGAATTGATCCTGTACATTTCTGGATGATCGCATTAATTGGTTTTGAGCTTGGTTATATTACTCCTCCAGTTGCTTTAAACCACTTATTGGCGAGGCAAGCAATTGGCGACGATGAAGTATCTGAAGCAGATGCAGAAGTTCGTCATAAATCGTTCTTCTACCGCTTCGAGCGATGGGTTTTACCATTGATGGTCATGATACCTGCAATGTTAATTATTGCTTACATTCCATACTTCTTTAAGTTGTTTGGTTGGTATCAATAAGTTAGATTGGAATTCATATAATGTGAAAAAGCCTTCCTAAATGGAGGGCTTTTTTAGTAAGAGACTTTAGTAAATTTAGGAAAAAAGATGACTGGAATTATTTTAATTAGAATAAAAAAGCTAAAGATAGATAACTTTAGCTTTTTTAAGTTCCAATTGAAAAACTATTGCTGTTTGAGTTGAGCTTCAAGCAATTTAACTTGTTCTTCTTTGAGTTTAGTTAATTGATCAGCATCAGCATGCTGAGCTTTTAAAGTTGCTTCCTGATCTTTTAGCTGGCTATGGATGTCATCGAGTTTAGACACTTCTTCTTTAGCTAAAGACTCTTGAGCAGGTACAGGCTGTTTAAGCACATCTTCATTCACCAGTTGTTGGGAACTTGCAGCTTCTGCTACTGGTTCGGAACCTGATGATGGATCAGTGGTTTTAGCAGGTGCAGGTGTCGAAACAGGTTGAGGATCAACCATTGGTGCGGATGACTCGGTTTTTTTGAAAAACCATTGCGCAGCTAAAAAAAGCACTACAAGAATGCTTAAGCCCCCAATTAAAATCCACAATAGTTTTGAGTTTTGTTTTCTTTGTAGTGGCATCTCTAAGACCTTTAGTCAGGACGACGAGGCTTGAACTGTATTACTCCAACTTCATCAGGTACAGCGGGTGCTTCAGGCTCATCAATATGAGTCGGACGATTTTCGCTATAACCGCATTCGATACATTCAATCCATTCGTCTTCAGCGGTGGTTAGCATGACAATCCGATCGGTTGCTTCACATTTTGGACATTTAGCCCCAGCAATGAAACGTTTTTTCATCTTTATCACCCTAACCACACGATCAATTTAGGCCTATAGTTTAAGCGGTTTTGCTGTCATTCGTCCAACCTTGATGACGTAACAATGCATCAATTTTTGGTTCACGACCACGGAAACTAACAAATGCTTCAAGAGCAGTATCTTTACCACCTACAGCTAAAATAGCCTGACGGAATTCTTTACCTGTTTGAGTGTTGAAAATACCTTCGTGTTCAAAACGATCGAATGCATCACTCGCTAATACTTCTGCCCATTTGTAAGAGTAATAGCCAGCCGCATAACCACCAGCAAAAATATGACTAAAACTGTGTTGGAAACGGTTGTATCCGACAGTAGGAACGACAGCATATTGGCTACGTATTTCGTTTAAAGTCTGCTGAATTTGCTCACTGTTCAGTGCTGGTGTTTTGGTGTGAATTGTTAAATCAAATAATGCAAATTCAAGCTGACGTAGAGTTTGCATGCCAGACTGGAAAAAACGAGCATTTAGTAAAGCATCAAGCAATTCTTGCGGTAAGGTTTGTTTACTCTCAATATGCTCACTTAATACATCCAGACTTTCTTTATCCCAAGACCAGAATTCCATGAACTGGCTTGGCAGCTCGACAGCATCCCAAGCAACGCCGTGAGTGCCTGCAACCGAAATATTATCTACTTCGGTTAACATATGATGTAAGCCATGTCCAAACTCATGGAATAAGGTAATGACTTCATCATGGGTGAGTAAAGCAGGCTGATCACCTACTGGAGGAGTGAAGTTACAGACCATATAGCAAATTGGTTTTTGTAGACCGTGAACAGTTTGCATGCGTGAGCGGAACCCGTTCATCCATGCACCACCACGTTTGCCTGTACGTGCATAGATGTCAAAGAAGAATCCACCAATCACTTGGCCTTGGTCTTCTAATTCAAAATAACGTGCATCTGGGTGCCAGACAGGTGCTTGTCGTTCGATGATGTTAATACCATATAAGCGCTGCACGATCTGGAATAATCCCTGAATGATTTTAGGTGCAGGGAAGTAAGGCTTTAATGCTTCTTGAGATAAGTTGAATTGTTGTTGTTTAAGCTTTTCAGAATAATAAGTGCTATCCCAAGGTTGAAGTTCATCAACACCATCTTGTTTGGCAATATCTCGAAGTTCAGTAACTTCTTGAAGTGCAGGAGCACGGGCATGCTCGGCGAGATCAACTAAAAACTCATGAACTGTTTTAACATCTGGCGCCATCTTGCTTGCAAGAGAATATTCAGCATAGTTATTGAAACCGAGTAATTTCGCCATTTCCTGACGAAGGCTCAAAATTTCTTCCATAATTTTGCTGTTATCAAACTCAGTTTGTTCGGACTGATCAGATGCACGAGTGACATAGGCTCTGTAAAGCTCTTCACGCAATGAACGGTCATTTGCATAGGTCATGATTGCAAAGTAAGCGGGAAAGTCCAGAGTTGCTACAGCTTGGTCGAGTTCACGTTGTTTACCATACTGTTTTAATAGCTCAATATTACTTTCTGGAAGACCTTTTAGCTCAGCTTCTGTAAGGGGTTTAAAATAAGCTTGTGTCGCATCAAGTACATGATTAGAAAAGTCAGAGGAAAGCTGTGAAAGACGAGCAGAAATATCTGCATAGCGTTTTTTCTCTTCGCCCTCTAAAGCCACACCAGAAAGTTTAAAATCACGTAAAGCAAGACGAATAGCACTTTGTTGGGCTGGACTAAGAGACGTATAGCCCTGACCATCATTGAGATGCTGATAAGTTTGATAGAGCGCCGTATGTTGACCAAGCTGAGTATAGTATTCGCTTAAGGCAGGTAATAACGATTGATAGACTTCTCGGGTTTCAGCATTGTTCATCACAGCATTTAAATGTGACAGGATACCCCATGACTCACTCAAATTATTTTCAAGCGTATCAATTTGCTCAAGTACTGCAAGTTGTTGAGCTGTGTCTGTAGGTGCGGCTGTAAGGGTATTTAAAAACTCTTGTCCAGCTTGAATTGCTTGCTGTATGTCTTGTTTTAAACTTTCTAATTGAATTTGATCAAAACGCGGAGTTGGTAAAGTCGCTTGCTGTAAAGTCATTGCTGTTAGCCACATTATTTTTTAAACATAGTATTAGATGTAGGTCTTGTCAGGTAGGAAATCAAGTTTAATTTGCAAAATAAACGTTATAAGAAGAATTAAGCCCCACATTGGGGGCTTAATTTTAAGTGAGTACTATCATTTTTTGAGTTATTCAGCCTTCGATTTGGCGTTCGCTTTTTTCTTTTTCGGCTTGGCCTTTTTCTTTACTTTTTCTGGTTTACTCTCAGCTTTTACTGAAGTTTTTTTACCAGATTTCTTTGTGTAAGAGCTTGGCTTGGCTTTTTCTTTCTTTTTTTGAACAGGCTTTTCGCCATCACTACTTGTTGGTTTGCTGAAAACTTCTTCAGTTGCTTGTGGGGAAGTTTTGGTTGTGCGTGGAGCTCGGCTACGAACTACTCGGCCTGCATGTGTCACTTGATTAATAAGCTGGAAGTCAATCTTACGTTCTTCAAGATTTACACCAGCAACCTGAATTTTCACTTCATCGCCTAAACCAAAAACTTGACCTCTATTTTGGCCTACCAGATTTTGGCTGGCTTGATCATAAATAAAGAAGTCATCACCGAGTTGGCTAATATGAATCATGCCATCGACATATAAGTCTTTAAGCGTGACAAATAAACCAAACTCAGTTACGGCACTCACAATACCAATAAATTCTTCACCTAAATGCTGTTGCATATAATGACATTTCAACCAAGTCGTTACGCTACGAGATGCTTCATCAGCGCGGCGCTCTGTTTTAGAGAAATGTTCACCAGCATCATCTAGTGCAGCGCCAGAGAGTGGAGAAGGTTTGTGTTTTAGATGAGCTTTAATGGCACGGTGTAACAATAGATCTGGATAGCGACGGATTGGCGAAGTAAAATGAGTATATGCTTCATAGGCCAAGCCATAGTGTCCTGCATTTTTGGCACCATAATAAGCTTGCATCATCGAACGTAATAAAACGGCATGAATACTTGGCGCATCTACACGATCTTTAGTTGCTTCGATGACTCTTTGATAGTCTGCTTGAGTTGGCTGGTCTGGGAAGGGTAGACCCAACAATTTCACAAAGTCTTTTACTTTTTGGATACGTGAGAACTCAGGTGCCTCATGCACGCGATACAACATTGGAATATCATTTTCTAATGCATATTCAGCTGCAGCTACGTTAGCAAGTAGCATGCACTCTTCAATAAGCTTATGTGCTTCATTGCGGGTACGTGGCAGAATTTCTTTAATTCCACCCAACTCATCAAAAGTCATGTAAGTTTCAATGGTCTCAAATTCCATTGCATGACGGTCGGCACGTAAGTTCTTCAAAATTTGATAAAGCTGGAAAAGCGTATTTAATGATTTATGAACATCGCGATCTTTTGGAATTGCATCTGTTGTTCCGTCAAAATATTGCGCTACTTGTGTATAGGTCAAACGCGCTTTTGAGTGCATGACTGATGGATAAAACTCATAGCCAGTTACACGTCCAGTGCGCGAGAGTTTTAGGTCACAGACCATACATAAACGGTCTACATGCGGATTCAAAGAGCACAAGCCATTCGATAAAGCTTCAGGTAGCATTGGTAAAACAAAGTGAGGAAAGTAGACAGAAGTACCACGTTCCTCAGCTTCTTCATTAAGTGCTGAGTCCAAACGAACATAATGGCTTACATCTGCAATTGCCACCACAACACGATAGCCGCCACCCGGACGTTTTTCTGCATAAACTGCATCGTCGAAATCGCGCGCGTCTTCACCATCAATCGTAACTAATGCTAAATCTCTTAAGTCAACACGACCTTCACGGTCTTGAGCAGATGGCTCTTTAAAACTTTCTGCTTCTTTTAATACCTGATCTGGAAACTCATATGGCAAACCAAATTCAAGAATGGTTTGTGGAATGATAATTTCTGTATCAGCTTTGTCCGCCATAGACTGAATAATATGAGCTGTAGCAAATTCTTCACGGGTCGGATAACTATCAATTGCAACACGTAGCATATCGCCAACATTCGCTTCAGCGTGTTTAACCAACTCTTTTTCTAATGGAATAGGCTGATGCTGATTAGGATTGTTGGGTTGAATAAAATATTCGCCATCATGAACTGACAATTTACCAATCATTTGTTTTACACGGTGCTGTAGAACTTCTGTAATAAAGCCCCAAGGTTTACCTTTACGGTCTACCGAAGTCTGGCGCACTCTAACGCGATCACCATTAAACACTAAACGTAATTCACGTTCAGGAAGTAGAAGGTCAGTTTGACCATCAATATGTGCTGTACCTAAACCTTTACTATTAATATAAACGGTTGCTTCATATGTTGGTTGATCTGCCACCAACTGAAATTTAAAACCGTCTTTCATGATTTGACCGTCACGAACCATAGCACTTAAACGATGACTTAACGCTTCGATACTTTTTTGGTCATGAATATTAAAATGATCGACAAGCTCTGCATGAGATTGTGGTGTTTGTACCTGCTCCAATGTATCTAAAATGAGAGTACGGCTTGGAATAGGGTTGTCATAACGTTCAGCTTCAGCTTTCGCTTCAGGGTCAGCCCAGTTTTTTGTCATGTCGTTTTGTTTCACGCTTGGCAGATAAGTTTAGCATAAGCCATGCAGACCCGAACTGCACGTTTAGGTTTGCAATAATGTGTTATGCACTACAATATTTTGATGAAGAAATAATATCTATCTTAACAAGCGTTTGATCGAAAAAGACGAAAATAATGAATAAATTGCTTAAAAAGTAATTCATTGAACTAAAAAACAAGAAAATTTCAGTATGATGACTTGATCAATGTGGTTTTAGTTTGTATTATGGCGGCTCGTTCCGGTGAGGTGGATGAGTGGCTGAAATCACTTCCCTGCTAAGGAAGCATACCTATTACTGGTATCGAGGGTTCGAATCCCTCTCTCACCGCCATTACTTAATGCGCTCATAGCTCAGCTGGATAGAGCACTTGGCTACGAACTAAGGGGTCGGGAGTTCGAATCTCTCTGAGCGCACCAAGTAAAATAGAACGAATCGCTGAAAGGCACACAAGTTACGCGCTCATAGCTCAGCTGGATAGAGCACTTGGCTACGAACTAAGGGGTCGGGAGTTCGAATCTCTCTGAGCGCACCAACTTGAAGAATTAACCGCTTTTATAGCGGTTTTTTTGTGCTTATTTTTTAGTAATTTTAATAAAATCTAAATTTATAACTTTTTAATTATATTAGAGATAATCATAAATGAATCTAGCTTTATTTGATTTTGATGGCACCATCACTCACAACGACACATTCAGCTTATTTCTTAAATTTTCATTGAACAGAAAAACTCAAATAGTCGGTGGTATTCGACTTGCGCCGTATATAGCCGGCTATAAGCTTGGTTGGGTAACAGATAAAACTATTCGAACTAAGCTCTGCCAAGTAGGGTATGTAGGCTATGACGCGAACTCCCTAAAAGATAGGGGACAAGAGTTTGCTAAAAAGGTGCTTCCTACATGTGTCCGTGAAAATGCTCTGGAGCGTATTCTCTGGCACAAACAGCAAGGTGATCAGATTGTTGTTGTATCTGCATCATTAGGCGTTTATTTAGAAAGTTGGTGCCATTCTTTAGGTTTAGATGTTATATGCAATCAACTTGAAATACATAATGGTATTTTAACAGGTCATTTTATTGATGGTGATTGTGGTTATTTAGAAAAAGTAAATAGAATAAAAAATAAATATGATTTAGCCCAATATTCTACAATTTATGCTTATGGTGATACGCCTAATGATTATGCAATGCTAGAGTTAGCACATAAAAAATATTATAGATGGCAAGAGATTGATTAGTATTAATTAATATTTAGAACTATATTAAAGCAGAAAGCCACTTTTATAAGTGGCTTTCTTTTGATGATATTAAACAGTATGGAAAGAATTATCTAAGAAGTTATCAGTAAGTAATGACTGAGGTACGATAGTGTGTGTTGTATTGGTTACGCTAGATACCGTAGAAGTTACTCCACCGAGTAAACTGCCGCCAGTTAATCCACCAAGTAAATTAGAAATGACATCTAAGCCACCTTGACCAGTTACCCCACCAGTTAAGCTACCCACGATATCCGTTACGATACCAATAGGGTTGTCGCCACCCACACCGCCGGTAACTCCTCCCGTTAAACTACCAAGAAGATCAGTTACTACACCAAGAGGGCTATCACCACCAACGCTACCAGTTGCGCCACCAATAGTTCCTGTCACTCCGCCAAGGATTTCTGTTAATAAGCCTGTTGCAGTAGAGCCATTAGTAATAAGTGTACCCAGAATGCCAGTCGCTGATTCAGTTGCGCCTTGAATATCACCACCGACTAAATCAGAAACCACTTCAAGAGCACCATTTACTGTGTCGCGAGAAGTCTCGAAAGTTAACGTACCGAGGTCTGCAATTTCAGAAACAGGATGCTCTACTTGTGGAAGGATACCGATAATTGTGTCAGCAACTGTGTCAATACCAGTGTTGATAATTTCAGTTTTTAAGCTTTCGACACCTTGAAGAATATCAATACCGCCTTGAACTACGTCAATCACTGGAGAGATTGGAGACGTTCCACCACCGATACCGCCAGTTACGCCACCGATGATGCCAGTAATCACTTCAAGTGGGTTGCCGTCCACACCACCAGTTACGCCACCTATGATATCAGTGATCACTTCAAGTGGGTTGCCGTCCACACCGCCAGTCACGCCACCAATAATGTCAGTAATCACTTCAAGCGGATTACCGTCAACACCGCCAGTTACGCCACCAATAATGTCAGTAATCACTTCAAGCGGATTACCACCAACGCCACCAGTTACCCCGCCAATAATATCGGTTACTACGCCAAGAGGACTATCACCACTGGTTACACCGCCGATAATATTATTGACAATTCCTGTTGCATTTGTACCGTTGGTGATAAGTGTGTCGAGAATGCCAGTAGCAGATTCAGTTGCGCCTTGAATATCGCCACCGACTAAATCAGAAACAGTTTCAAGTGCGCCGTTTACTGTGTCGCGAGAAGTTTCGAAAGTTAATGTACCAAGATCTGCTAGGTCTGAAACAGGATGTTCAGTTTGTGGAAGGATGCCAATGATTGTGTCGGCAACAGTATCGATACCTGTATTAATAATTTCAGTTTTTAAGCTTTCTACGCCCTGAAGAATATCGATACCACCTTGAACGACATCAATTACTGGAGAGATTGGTGATGTGCCGCCACCGATACCACCCGTTACACCGCCGATAATGTCAGTCACGACTTCAAGAGGGTTACCACCAACGCCGCCGGTTACGCCACCGATAAGGTCAGTCACGACTTCAAGTGGGTTGCCGTCAACACCGCCGGTTACGCCGCCGATAATGTCGGTAATCACTTCAAGCGGGTTACCATCAACACCGCCAGTTACGCCACCAACAACATCTGTAACACTTCCAACAACACCAGTCACAATACCTGTAGCAGTCGTACCGTTGGTGATAAGCGTATCAACAATACCAGTAGCAGATTCAGTTGCACCTTGGATGTCGCCACCAACCAAATCAGAAACAACTTCAAGAGCGCCATTTACTGTGTCGCGAGAAGTTTCAAAAGTTAATGTACCTAAGTCTGCAATATCAGAAACTGGGTGCTCAGTTTGAGGAAGGGCGTCGATAATAGCATCGGCCACAGTTTCAATACCTGTGTTAATAATTTCAGTTTTTAGGCTTTCTACACCTTGAAGAATATCGATACCACCTTGAACAACATCAATAACAGGAGCGATTGGTGAGGTTCCAAGATCAATACCACCCGTTACGCCACCAATAATATTAGTGACAGTGTCAACAGGGCTTGTAGAACCGATACTACCCGTAACCGTACCAATAGCATCGGAAACAAGGCCAGTTGTGGTTGTTGTAATAGTATTTGTTACTGTAGATAGAGTGTCTGAAAGTAGGCCAGAGGTTGATATGTGACCATCAACCGAAGATCCACCAGTTACGTTAGTGTTCACCGATATAATATTACCTAAGTCTTGAGTAATATTTGATATCGAAGAAACAAGAGTTTTTAGTAAGAACATGTTGGTCTATTTCCTATATAATTATGTATTTTTAAGTAAGTATTATTTATTGCGCTACATAATTAATGAGATGCGTATCTCAATAATTGGAATTTAGTATTGGATAGATCTCAAAAGCTGTCAATGTGTATTTTTAGTCACATTTTTTAATATTAAATAATATTTAAACACATAGTAATTCATTGCATTTAGACGTAAAAATAATAATAATTTTTATATAATATTTTTTTGATTGCTTGTGTTTTTACTTATATTTTCACTTAATTGAAGCATTATATGAGGTAAATTTTACTTAGGTTTATAATGTTAAAGCTCAACTATAAATATTTTATTTCTATAATGTTGACTAAAATAGTCGCCTTTAACTTGTAGTTGTATGGCCAAATACTTCAAAAAAACTATAAAACTTATTTGAAAAAAAATATTTCAAATACATCTTAAGTGAGAAAAACCTCAATAATTTTAGGTACTATTTTGTATAAACTAGAGCGCTGGCTAAGAACTAGACGGTTGATGACAGAAAGATGAAAAAAGGCTTCCTAAGCTTTAAAAACTGCGTATAATGCGCAACATCAAGTACGCGCTCATAGCTCAGCTGGATAGAGCACTTGGCTACGAACTAAGGGGTCGGGAGTTCGAATCTCTCTGAGCGCACCACTTGAAGAATTAACCGCTATATATAGCGGTTTTTTTGTACCTAAATTTTATGCTTTTTAATAAAAAACTGGCCGCTTATCGCAACCAGCTTTGAAAAGAATTAAAGGGGGAAAGATTAACCAAATGTTTTAAAGCGATGTTCATCTTCAATAAAAGCTTTTTCGCCTGCTTCGCCTTCGATTGAACCAAATACTAATTGAGCTCTTAATTTCCAATGCGTAGGAACATTGAAAGCAGCATTAATTTTCTCATCAATGATTGGATTATAGTGTTGCAATGAAGCACCAATGCCTTGTTCAGCCAGTACGTTCCATACTGCAAATTGTGCAATTGCTGTTGAATGCTCAGACCAGATTGGAAAGTTATCGGCATATAGCTCGAATTGCTCTTGTAGACCTTTAATCACATCTTGATCTTCAAAAAATAAAACTGTGCCTGCGCCTGCCGCAAAACTTTGAATTTTCTGTTTAGTTCCAGTTAGGGCCTCTGCCGGAATAATAGTTTTTAATACATCTAAAACTATATTCCAGAAATTTTGGTGTGATTGATCAAATAAAACTACAACGCGAGAAGATTGGGAGTTAAAAGCAGATGGGCTATGTTTTACAGCCTCTTGAATTAGTTTTTCAATTTCAGTAGGAGAGTGTTTTAAGTTTTTTCCTATTGAATAAATAGAACGGCGTTTTTTAATTAATTCTAAAAAGCTTGTTTCATTGGGAAGATTCGTCTCTTGAGTGGTTTGGATAACCACATCTTTTGAGACAGTTGCTTTTTGATTTAAGCCAAATAATTTTGCAAAAAAAGACATGAGACATTCCACTAAGAAGGTGATGCTCTTATTGTAGAAATTTTAAAAAGTGAAATAAGCCCAATAAATATGAATCTACGTTCCATATATGCAACGAAAATATTTTAATCTCGCTACTAAGGCTACTTTTGAGCAAAACAAAAAATAGCCTTTGATTCATTTTAAAGCTGAAATGAATATGCTCTAATAGTTCCGATTTATTGAGTATCGATGCAGTGCAATGACCGAGCAAAAAACAGCTTTATCTTTACGTTACTATTTGAATTTAGAAGAGTCACAAGATGGATTTTCATTAGTGACATTTGGGAAAAAACAATTTACCCGTTTTCTAACACCTGCGATTAGTATCGCAATTATTATTTGGGGACTTTATTTAGGTTTCTCTGGGGTTGGTCGATATTATGTTGGGCTAGGTATTTTTTTTCTGGTGATGCAAGGGCTGATGCGTTATTGGCTTTTACCGATGTTATTTAAGCGTCAATTTGTCCGTTACAAGTTTGGAAAGAGCGAGCAGGGCATTGACCTCTATCAAGATTATTTTGAGCTTTATGCCAGCGGTCGTAAACAAGTGATGCAATATTCAGATGTGCAAACCTTTGCTAAAGGCAAGCTGACTTACATGCTTGAGCTAAAAAATAAAACTGTAATTATTGTGCCAAAGCGAGCATTTGCACAGGTTTCAGATCAAACTATATTTGAAAATACATTTAAGAAATAAATTATTGGAATTATCAGCCGCAACAACCAAGGAAGCCTCATGAATACACGTCCTTCAAAAATCGTTTGCGTAGGCAGAAGTTATGCCGATCATGTCAAAGAATTAAATAATGCTATGCCTGATAGACCTATATTATTTATTAAACCACCTAGTAGCTTGATTGGTTTAAATGACGGTATTTCTTGGAATCCAGCTTGGGGCAGTTGTCATTTTGAGTGTGAATTAGTTTTACGTATTGACCAGCCTTTAAAAGGTGAAACAGACCCTGCAAAGGTATTAAAAGCGATTGGTGCAGTGACTTTAGGTCTTGATTTAACAATGCGTGATTTACAGAATGATCTGAAAACTAAAGGTCACCCATGGGAGCGTGCAAAAGCTTTTGATGGTGCTTGTGTTTTGGCTGACTGGGTAGATACAAAAGAAATTACAGATTGGCAAGAGACTAAATTCACGTTCCATATTAATGATGAGTTACGTCAAGATGGGAATACTGAACTATTAATGTTTACTATTGGTAATCTGTTAACTGATATTAATCAGGTTTTTTCATTAGAGCCGGGTGATGTGATTATGACAGGCTCACCTGCGGGTGTTGGACCATTACACTCGGGTGATCAGTTGAAAATGACATTAAAGGGTGCAACACAAGATTTTGTCTGGGAAACTTTTGTAAAAGCGTAATTTCATTTGCGCCGCTAGATATTTTTAACCCTATTATTTTTCAATAATAGGGTTTTTTTATGAGCTAAACATTAGAGTGCAGCTAATTAAATGAGAAGCTGCTGCCTACTTATTTTTCTTCAAGAATTGTGGAGAGGGGGATAGAAAGTTTTGCAGCTAGATAGTCATTAGACTCAACTAAAGCTGGGCCAATTTTTTCCATCCATTCATCGTCATCATGCACATTTTGGACATCTTGGCGTAAAGGGAGTGGATATGGAAGAGCCGTAAAAAAGCTCCAGAAGTCGACTTGAGACAAATTGCGAACTAAAACATATTCATCTTTATCTGTACGCTTAATCAAATTTTGCTCTTCAAGTAGAAGTACATAAGAGGGCCAGCGCCCAACTTCTCCTCGGCCTAAAATTTCTAAGGCTTCTTTATCACTTACACTTTCACCCAGTTTTTGCTTTTTATAAAACAATTCAAGAATATCTAATAACATGAGCACAGGGTGTCGTTTTTGCTCTTTACCTGAATGAAAAGCAGTTAAAGCAAAGCTGACTTCTACTCCTAGTAAAATAATATTCCATGAGAGAAATATCCATAACAGGAAAATAGGCACTGCTGCAAATGCGCCATAGATCAGTTCATAACTGGTGAAATTTGACATTACAAAGCTAAATAAGTTTTTGAGTATTTCAAAAAGTACAGCACTTAAGCAGGCCGCTATACCAGCTGCATAAACTGGAACTGTTCGATTCGGAATAGTCCAATACAAAATAAAAAAGCCAACAATGGTCAATAGAAACGAAATCAGCCAGAGTATGAATGATCCATCAAGTTGATATCCTGCAAAATTATTGCTGAGAATGTTCATGGAAGCGACCGTCGAGGAAATGACGAATGCACTTCCTAAAATAATCGGACCTAAAGAGATGATCGTCCAGTAACGCATAAAACCCATAATGCCGCTACGAGTTTCTTTTACACGCCAAATACGATTAAAAACTGTTTCAATTGACGTGAGCATTAAAACGGTAGTCACGAATAAAAACAGCACACCAATAACGGTGAGGTTACTGGATTTTTCTGTAAAAGCATTCAAGGCTTTATCAAATGCAATAGTACTTTTAGGTAAAAAATTACTATAGATCAAATGTTGGAGCTGTTGTCTTGCAGGTTCTAACGCTTTAATTGAAGAAATAATAACTAAAAAAACCGTTAACATCGGTACAACTGCGAATAGTGTTGTATAGGTGAGAGAACCAGCTTGTTCGCGGCACCGATCAGCTTCAAAACGTTTAAATACATATAAAACGAACTGAAACCAGGTTTTATTATAAAAAGGAAGCTTACTTAAAAAACGTTGTAACATGCGTCGTCTATCCCGATTTTTTTAATCATCATGTGGGGCGATTAATAGCTTATCAAAGTATGAGCTTAAGAACTCAAATCGTAGATTAAAGCAAAAGAATAACTTATAGAATTAAAGTCGTTCTGTAAGTTTACTATGCGCTATAGAAAAAATTGTAGCCCTAATCTTTTTAAAAAAGTTGGCTTTCTGTTGTTTGGGCATAGATTCATCAAAAGTCGGTGAATCTTTTACTCAACGAATTTGAGAAATTTGCTCGTGTTACCTTTCATGCTACGTAATCAATCACCTCTAGAATTTCATAAGATTGGTTTCGCCAAAAAAATAAAAAATACCGTATAGTGTTCTTTTTAACAAAATTTATGAAACCGATGCAACCGATGCAACCTTACATTCTTGTACTCTATTACAGTAAATATGGCTCTACAAAAGAAATGGCACATTTAATTGCCAATGGTGTTGAGTCTGCGGGTATGTCAGTGAAAATTCGGACAGTGCCAAATATTGCTCCAGTCGTCACAATCGCTGAACCAAGCATTCCGGCAGAAGGCGATATCTACTGTACGTTAGATGATCTAGCGAATTGTGCGGGTCTGGCATTAGGTTCCCCAACTCGCTTCGGTAATATGGCAAGTGAAATGAAATATTTTTGGGACCAAACGACTAGTCTTTGGCTCAATGGAGCATTACATAATAAACCTGCTTGTGTTTTTACTTCTTCTGGATCGATGCATGGTGGGCAGGAGAGTACTTTACTCACGATGTTACCGCCGTTATTTCATCACGGCATGATGATTCTGGGATTACCAAATGCAATTCCAGCTTTATCTAATACTAAAACAGGTGGAACACCGTATGGGGCAAGTCATGTAAGCGGACCCCGCCATGACCAGAACTTAAGTCAGGATGAAAAGATTTTGTGTGAAGCACAAGGTAAACGCCTAGGTGAGGTTGTTAAGAAGCTTGTAGTTTCACTTTAAACAGTTAAAAAAAAGAGCGGATGTCCGCTCTTTTTTTATTTATAAATCTTATTCTTTTACAAAGATAACTTGGCCATCTGTAAGAGAATGAACGCGTGCTAATGATTCAACACGATAGCCTTTTTCAAGCAATAAATCACGGCCCGGTTGGAATGATTTTTCAATCACAATACCTACACCAACAACTTCTGCATTGGCTTGGTGAATTAAATCAATTAGTCCTAATGCTGCTTGACCATTCGCCAAGAAGTCATCAATAACTAATGCTTTATCAGTTGAATGAAGATGTTTGTTTGAAATCGCAATCGTACTTTCAGTTTGTTTAGTAAAACTAAACACCTTAGAGCGATATAAGTCATCTTTTAATGTCAATGACTGATATTTACGAGCGAAAATTACAGGTACACCAAGTTCCAAACCTGCCATGATTGCAGGTGCAATACCTGATGCTTCAATGGTAATAATCTTGGTAATCCCTGCATCTTTAAAGCGAGCGGCAAATTCTTTACCAATCTGCTGCATGAGTACAGGATCAATTTGGTGGTTTAAGAAAGCGTCGACTTTCAAGACTTGATCAGATAGAACGATACCTTCTGTTAAGATTTTCTGTTCTAGTGCGTGCACGGGAGAATCCTCTAGACGGATGCTTTTTAAAGCAAATGCGTATTTTAAAAAGCATCCGAAAAAATGCAAGCTTTAATTCGTCTTACCTGTATAACTTGTTAATAACAGGCCATAAGAAGTTTTACCATCAATATGGCTGACTTTAACTGGTAAATAATCTAGTTTTGGGGCTAACCAAAAGACAGTACTGCGTTCAGGCTTGCTGTGTTGTAAAACGACTTTAATGGTATCGAATGTTCCATAAGATGTTTTAATTTTTTCATTGCCTTGTTTTACAAAGCGACGATTTTCAACTTCTTTTGCATCGGCAAGTGGATAAGAGGTTTTAAGTGAACCATTTTTTAGGTCTTCACGAAGTTGTAATTCTGCATTTAACTCGTCAAGTACGCCAGTCTGCCAAGCGAATGAACGAGCTTTATCATCTTTCTTGGTAGAAATAGTTTTGCTGTTTGGATTAAAGTTAATATTCATAGTGTTGTTATGAATCAAAATTTTGCTGGTACGGCTAAAACTTTGAGAACCAATTTTACCATTAGCAAAACTAAATTTACTGGTTTCACTTGCAGAAGCAATTCCACCTGCTTTTGCAGTAAATTTATAAGTCCAATTATTACCTTGCTGGCTTAAGGCACGTGTCGCCGAACCCATACCTTTATTATTATAAATAAACTGATAATTTGCCTGAAATGGGCTCATGGCGAGTGCATGGCTTGAGAAACCTGCGAAAAGCAAAGTTGTTGAAATACCTGTTGCGATGCCAAACGATTTCAGAAATTTTGTTGCCATAAGTAAATATCCTTGTACAGACTGAAAAGTCAGTGCTGATGCATCTATAACTTAAATATATTATGCCTGTTGATCATGGAGAAAAAATCAGGATTTATGCTAAATGTGTAATCTATTTGTGTTTTTTGGCAGTTAATTCATTTTTATTTATCACAGCGCTATACATCTTTTTGTTGGATTGGCGTGATTTCAGAATCTTCTAATTCATCTTCATAATCATCGTCCTGATCACGGTAAAGCAGGGCGGCTAAATTAACATTTCCAAATACGACTAACTCAGCCTCACGAACTCGTGCGTAATTTACATGCACTTTACCTAGTGTCTCGATGATACTGGCTTTTTTACCAAACCAGCGGTTGAGGTCAAGAAATATGAGTTCATCACGTTCTTCTGCTACATTAAAACGTTCAAGAATCATTCCCAAAGGATCTTTTTTCAAGATTTTATGGTAGTAAAAAACCGCGGCTTTTACGGCAATCTTTTGCCAAATGTTTTTATATTTTGCTTCAATAATTTGTGTATTACTAATTTGTTCAAAAACCAAAAGCTGTTGTTCTTTGTTAAATTCCATCTGAATCAGTTTTAAATCAACTGATAATGTCGTCTCTAGGCCTTTTACATGCATGGTTGCATATAACCTTAACCAGTCATGATAAAGATCAGCATGGAGGTCATCTAAAAACTCAACATTATTGGTGACATAACGCTGTAAAGTCGCATTCAGAAAGGTTTGTGATAGCGTAAAATCTCTTTCTTCTTCAATGAATGCTTCTGCTTTTTGGTAGACTTTTTGAAGGCGTCTGACTAATGAGGAAAATAGCGTTTGCATAAAAGAACTTCCAGAAGATAATTTACTTAAGAACCAACACAATCTTTATTATGATAAAAAACGAGTTTTGATATTGCAGTGTAACAAATTTAATTGATACATTTTGACAAAATGAAAATGGATAAAACTCGATATTTGAAGTGAATCACACTTTTATCCAAATTTGAATATTAGTTTATATTTTATTCGGTATTAAACCGTGGGGAAAAGGCATTTATATGCTTTTAAAATTATGTTGAACAAAAGAAGTCTATCGATAGAGCCTTTTTACCATTGGTGGCAAGACCGAGTCTTTATTGCTGCGACAATATTGGCAATCTTACTGCATATTTTTGTATTGCTCATTCATTTTGCGATGCCTAGCCCATCAGAGCAATCGACTAAAGAGATTGCAATTTCAATTCGATCAAGCAATGAGCCGGTTCAGCAGGCAGACTTTTTGGCACAAGCGGACCAGCAAGGTTCGGGCACATTTCGTGAAGCCCACCGTACCTCTAGCGATACACCAAATCCTATGCCTAATGATGTGTCAACTGGAGATGCACAGTTAGAAAGTTTGCAAAAGGTTCAGCAACAAAGAGAGCTTAAATTTGAAGAAAAAGTCTTAATGACTGTTTTGAGTTGGCAAAAACAAGCTGATGCAAGTCAAAGAAAAAAACAATTAGAACAATTACAAAGTCAATTTCAGGCAAAAGCTGCGATGGTTGCGAGCCTTGAAGCACAATATTTACAACGTAGACAAGATTTCAGCCGCCAGCAAAAAATAAAAACGGTAGATGGAATTCAGGCGAAAAAAGATGCCTCGGCTGCTTATTTAGATAAGTTCCGTGAAAAAGTGGAGTTGTATGGTAATCGCTATTATCCGGAAGAAGCCAAATTGCAACAGTTGAAAGGCGAAGTTCGTTTAATGGTTATTTTAAATGCTCAAGGTGGAATTCGTGCAATCCGGTTACTTGAGAGCTCAGAGTATTCGGTATTGGATGAAGCTGCAAAATCTTCAGTACGTCGCGGCGCACCATTTGGACATTTTGATATCAATATGAAAGATATTTCTGAATTACGTATAGTGCGTACTTGGCGTTTTGATCCGGCTCAAGCAGAATTTGAAGTGCATTAATAAAAAATGTGGATAAGTTTTAGCTTATCCACATTGATTTGAGTTAATTAGACAAAATCTCACTTGAAGGTAGACGATGTTTTTCATCTAATTAGAAATGGTTAGATCTGTTCTTGGTAGGGATTGTCTATATTCAGCTTTGCTAGAATTTCAACTTCAAGCCCTTCCATTTCTTCAGCTTCTTCGTCACTCGTTTCGTGGTCATAACCGAGTAAATGCAAAACACCATGTACTAATAAATGTGCAAAGTGTTCTTGAGCTGTTTTCTTTTGTTCAATTGCTTCTTGCAATACAACTGGAATACAAATGACTAAGTCACCCAGAGGAAAGGCATCAAGCATTGGTAAAACTTCTTCGGGAATATCACTTGGAAAAGATAAAACATTGGTTGGTTTATCTTTCTCTCGATATTGCAGATTAAGTTGTTGGCTTTCTGCTAAATCGACACAAGCAACGCCAATTTCGCAATCTTCTTTATAACCAACGTGGCGTAAGGTTGTCTCAATAATTTTTTTGAGTTGAGCCCGTTTGAGCTCTAACTCAGGTAATTGAAGGTCTTGCTGTAAACTTAAACTGATTTTCAAAATGAATCCTTAGGGTCTGTTGAACATTCACAGATGATTGTGACATCGAGTGTTTTTTAGATGATACTAGGCGTGGACTATGAAATTTAGTTATTCTAAATGAATAGTTCACAACGATGTAGCAGCAAGAAACACTCTTGTCCCGAAGGGTTGTGGCTAAAATTATCTCAGACTACGTTATGAAACTTGGAAAGGGGCTCGCCATTCCCTACATTTCATGCCTTGCCTGCTCAATTTTAGCCGACAACGCAATCCAATTTTGAATATTCAACAAACCCTAGGCATCCTGATGTTGCAAGTCTGCTGCTGTATCGTTCTCAGCGACTAATGCTTCCTGATGGGCTTTACGTTCAGCACGTGCTTCGGCATTAAGACGATGTTGTTCACCATCCCAACCTTCATAAGCCTCAACGATTTTTTGAACCAGTTGATGGCGTACAACATCGCGGGAATGGAAACGGGTAATATGAATTTCTGTAATATTCTCAAGTACACGCAGTGCGTGTGCCAAACCAGATTGTTGACCTTTAGGTAAATCGACTTGAGTAATGTCACCTGTAATTACTGCACGAGAGCCAAAACCTAAACGGGTCAAGAACATTTTCATTTGTTCAGGTGTTGTGTTTTGAGCTTCATCCAAAATGACAAATGAATGGTTAAGTGTACGACCACGCATATATGCAAGAGGCGCAACTTCAATTACTTGACGCTCGATTAACTTGGCAACTTTTTCAAAGCCAAGCATTTCGTAAAGAGCATCGTAAAGAGGACGTAGATATGGGTCAATTTTCTGGGTTAAATCACCCGGTAAGAAACCGAGCTTTTCTCCAGCTTCTACAGCAGGACGTACAAGTAAAATCCGCTGGATTTCGTTACGTTCTAGCATATCTACGGCGGCGGCAACTGCTAAATAGGTTTTACCTGTACCCGCAGGGCCTACACCAAAAGAAATATCGCTTTGTAAAATACGTTGTACATAACGTTTTTGATTGGCACCACGTGGATTAATGCGGCCTTTTCGGGTCTGGAAATAGACATCGAGCGGCGCATCATGCTCATCCATTTCATCACCAACCAACTCAAAATTTCGTTCAGTTTGTGAAGATTGAATGAGGAGGTGTAATAGATCGGCACTGATTTGCTGGGATACTTCGGACTCTTCGTAGAGTCGTTGCAATAAAGCTTCGGCTCTCCCAACAGCATCTATTTCACCATCTATGTGAAAAACATCTCCACGATGAGTAATTTTGACATCTAAACGCTGTTCAATTTGCTTCAGGTGCCCATTATAGGCACCTAGAATGCTCTTTAAACGTTCCATTGAAATTTCAGGAAATGTTACGGTACGTCGAATCGCTGCAGTCAAGAGAAAACCTTTCAGTAGACTTTAGAATACCTCTACATTACGCCACGTCAGGTTCAAGATTCAAGAGTTCACCGTAAACAAAATTTAAAGTTTTAATTTCAGTAATCTCAATCTCTGCAAAACGGCCAACCCAAGTTGCATCACCTACAAAAGTGACTAGACGTGTATTGTCAGCAGTACCAATTAAAATATTAGGGTCTTGATCAGATACTTTTTCAATAAGTACACGTTCAATTTTACCTAACATGGCATCTGTTTTTTCAATACTAGACTGTTTAATTACTTTTTGAACGAGAGCTAAACGTTCTTTTTTAACTTGCTCAGGTGTGGTGTCTGGCAAGTCTGATGCTGGTGTGCCTGGGCGTTTTGAATAAACAAAACTATACGAATGATCAAAGTCTAAATCTTTGATAAATTGCAATGTTTCTGCGAAATTTTCATCGGTTTCACCTGGGAAGCCAATAATAAAGTCACTTGATAAATGCATATCTGGACGAATTTTGCGTAGCTTCGCAATTTTATCGATATAGACATCAATCGTGTGATTTCGCTTCATTGCCTTTAAAACATCATTCGAACCACTTTGTACCGGCAAATGTAAATGTGACACCATTTGAGGTAAATCTTCATAACACTGAATAAGCTCATCAGAGAACTCAAGTGGGTGCGATGTTGTATAGCGTAAGCGTCCAATACCCGGAATTTCTGCAACGAGTCGTAACAATTCAGGGAAGGTACAGATGCCACCTTCAAAGGTTTCACCGCGGTAACCATTTACATTTTGACCAAGAAGTGAAATTTCACGGACACCTTTTTCAGCAAGCCCTGCAATTTCTGCAAGTACATCGTCTAAAGGTCGAGAAACTTCTTCACCGCGTGTATAGGGAACTACACAGAAAGAACAGTATTTAGAACAGCCTTCCATAATAGAAACAAAGGCTTTAAAGCCTTCTACACGTGGTTCTGGTAAAAAGTCGAACTTTTCAATATCTGGGAAAGAAATATCAACCAGTTTGATTTTGTCTTTTTTTGGTTTTTCTACTTGAGCATTATGTTGATCAAGCATTTGCGGTAAACGGTGTAATGTTTGAGGGCCAAAAATCATGTCCACATAAGGCGCACGTTTTTGAATGTTGTCACCTTCTTGAGAGGCAACACACCCACCAACACCAATCACAAGATCAGGATTTTTGTCTTTTAATTTGCGCCAGCGTCCTAATTCACTGAATACTTTTTCCTGTGCTTTTTCACGGATAGAGCATGTATTCATGAGCAGGATATCTGCTTCATTAGGGTTGCTCGTTAAAATGTAACCGTGAGAGTCCCCTAAAAGGTCTGCCATACGGTGACTGTCATACTCATTCATCTGACACCCTTGAGTTTCAATATAAAGTTTTTTTATTGAAACATCAGTGGTGTGCGTTGGCTGGGTAACAGTGTTTTCTGAGGCAGCTTTGGCACCATTGGGAATGAAGGTTTGAACCGTCATGCAGGCTCCTAACAGATCGATCTAAAAAAGAATAAATTTGCCCAAAATGGGTCAAACCATTCATTATAGCAGTATTTGGACCGAACCGATAACAGTAAACCTTCAGAACAGGACACGGTTTTTTTGAAGTAAATTATGTAAATTTTAATGATGTTGAATCAGAGAGTTACATAACACAACAAAAGAAAGCATGAAGACTAATTAAACTATGCTCTGAAGGTGAATAGTCAGGGTTTAACACATTTATGAGACCAAGTAGAAAGAGCTCATCCATCCATAGTCATGTAATGAAAAATAAATATATGCATCGTAGCTGGTTAGGAGCTATGTGTTTACTTGGTTGTTCATTTACCTATGCTGCCGAAGAGCAGTTTAATGATGCATTGAACGCTGCAAATAGTGGCAATACTGCACTATTAGACCAATATCAGCTTGCCATGCAAAATGATGTATTAGGGTACTATCCGGAATATTGGAAACTTAATACCAATCTTGGCTTTCAACCTTCAGCTTCGATTGTAAGTTTTGCTCAACGTTATCCTCAATCAGCAATGGCTGAGAAATTAGCAGCCGATTATGTTGAAGAAAAAGTTAAACAAGCTGACTTTGCATCTGCACAACCTTTACTATCTTATGTAACTAACCCAGATCAGGCCGAAAATTGCGCATTGGCACAGGTGAGAGCAAGAACTGGTGATGCATTAGTTTTCGCTGAATACAAAGATGTATGGTTAGCAACCGAGTCACAACCAGAATCTTGTATTGGGTTAGGACGCATGATGTTGTCTAGTCCGTTAATGAGCGCACAAGATAAACAACAGCGTCTTTGGGTGCAATTACGTTCTGGTTTAACAGGACAGGCCCTTGCTACGGCACAAACTTTGGGTATGAATTTGTCTTTGGCTCAGCTCAATCAAATTCAGGCTAATCCACTCAATTATTTGTGGACTGCGCCTAAAACCAATGATACAGACTATGCTTATTTGATTTTTGCATTAGGTCGTTTGGCTAATAATGACTTAAGCAACGCTTTTGCGAATGTCCAACGTGTCGCTCAAGGTACACCAGAGAATATACAAAAGTATTTATATCGAACCGTGGCTTATATTGGTGGCACCACGGTCATGAAAAATAATTTCAATCGTGAAGTTCTTCAATATTTTGATGCAAGTTATGGTTATCCATTAAGTCCGGAAGAAGCTGAAATTTATGCACGTCAGGCAATTCGATTTGGTGCGTGGGAAAGTTTAATTCGTGCCATTGATGCTATGACCGTGACACAAAAACAAGAAGACCGCTGGCAATATTGGCTTGCTCGTGCAACAGAGCAGCGCGGTGATAGTAATTCAAAAAATACTGCACAACGTATTTATAAAAAATTGGCTGAAAGTGGTGATGACTATCACAACCTTTTAGCAAAAGATCGTTTGGGCGAACGTTATAATCATCAACCTTACGATGATCAACCCACTTCAAGTGATTTAAGACGTTTAGACCAGAATGTTCACTTTAATCGTGCTTTTACTTTAAGACGTATTAACGCAAATCCAACCTATACCAACCGAGAATGGAACTGGGCAGTTCGACAAGCTTATCTTCAACATGATGATGGTGTGTTGTTAGCTGCGGCAAAGCGTGCTCATGACATGGGGTGGTATGACCGTGCAATTTATGCAGCAGATCGTACAACAAATAAACATAATGATACGTATCGCTATGTGACGCCGCATAAGACTAATGTTGTAAGTCATAGTTACAATGCAGGAATTGATCCAGCGTGGGCGTATGGTTTAATGCGACAAGAAAGCCGATTTGTTACCTCCGCGCGTTCTCATGTTGGAGCGGGTGGGCTTATGCAAATTATGCCTGATACGGCGAAGTTGATTGCACGTCAAATGGGCGAAACCTATAATCCAGCGGCATTAAATGAAATGAATACCAATATTCGATATGGTACATTTTATTTGTCGATGATTCAGGGACAATTAAGCAATAATCCAGTTTTGGCAACGGCAGGTTATAATGCTGGGCCTAATCGGGCAAGACGTTGGCAACCGGACTATCAATCAATTTCGGCTGACCAATATACAGAAACAATTCCATTGTTAGAAACCAGAGACTATGTCAAGCATGTTATGACGAATGCAACACATTATGGTGTGATATTGGGTCAAGGGGCTCAATCATTGTCGCAACGTATGAAAGTCATTCCAATGCGTACATCGCCTTAAGTTTAGGTAGTTGATGATGGATCTTCTTTTAATTGGCATATTCAAGTTTTAATTAAATGAAATATAGATATTTGGAACTTCGTTCAATTTTGCAACTTGCATGGTGGCTTATCTGTGCAGGGGTAGGATTGATGAGTTCCGTTTTGCATGCCGAACCTGTTAATTTACAGGGGTATGTTATGCATGTACAAATGACACCTGCCGCATGTGCGTTAGATCCCTCTAAACAAAAACAACGTAAATGTCTTGAAGGATATTCATTGACAATTACAGGCCTGATGCCAGAAACAAATCAAACTGATTGTTCAACAGAAAGTTCGGCCTCTCTTTCTCCATTACAAGCTAAAGTCGTAGCTCGGGTTATGCCTGACAATAATGCGCGTGTACAGCTTTGGAAAAGTGTAGGGGGGTGCGTTCCTATGAATGCCAGTCAATATTTCCGGACAGTCATTAACTTTGCTGAACGTTTAAAAATTCCAGCTAGCCTTACAAGTTCGACGAATGTTGAAATACAACAGTCAGCCTTAAAACAGCAATTTACTCGTCTTAATCCGAGCCTTCCGCAAAATGGCATTCGTTTGACTTGTCAGTTGTCGCGTTCAGATGTTGTTTTAACGGAAGTGAAGGTGTGTTACACAGTAAAAGGCCAATATAAACAATGTGCAAATCATGTGGTATCGAATTGCCCAGGTGAAATCACGATTAAAGGTAGTTACTAAAGATGGCGATCATTTCGTAAAAAAATGCTGACCATGCATTGAATCTTTTTGTAAATATTAATTTGTATTTTCTATCAGACTTTTGGTGAAAATGAGTCGCTTTTACATGCATCTGCCACATCTTTAGAGTACAATCTTTGCCGTTTATGATGATTTAGTTAGATGGAATTCCTATTTAGCTAGATTAAGGACATTCATTGGAGACAATTACATGAAGCAACCCGTTCGTGTTGCCGTGACTGGCGCTGCAGGTCAAATTGGTTACAGCTTATTATTCCGTATCGCAAGCGGTGAAATGTTAGGTAAAGATCAACCTGTTATTTTACAATTGCTTGAAGTTCCAGTTGAAAAAGCTCAACAAGCGCTTAAAGGCGTAATGATGGAACTTGATGACTGTGCTTTCCCTTTATTGGCTGGCATGATCGGGACTGATGATCCGAAAGTTGCATTTAAAGATGTTGACTACGCTTTATTGGTAGGTTCTCGTCCACGTGGTCCTGGTATGGAACGTGCTGACTTGTTAAAAGTTAACGGTGAAATTTTCATCGGTCAAGGTCAAGCATTAAACGAAGTTGCTAGTCGTGACGTTAAAGTATTAGTTGTAGGTAACCCTGCAAACACTAACGCTTACATCGCTATGAACTCTGCTCCAGACCTTCCAGCGAAAAACTTCACTGCTATGTTGCGTCTTGATCACAACCGTGCGTTGACTCAAGTTGCTCAAAAAGCTGGTGTTGCAGTTGCTGATATCGAACACTTAACTGTTTGGGGTAACCATTCTCCAACAATGTATGCTGATTACCGTTTTGCAACTGCAAATGGTGAAAGCTTAAAAGACAAAATCAACGATGCGGCATGGAACAAAGATGTGTTCCTTCCAACTGTTGGTAAACGTGGTGCTGCGATTATCGAAGCACGTGGTTTGTCTTCTGCTGCTTCTGCTGCTAACGCTGCAATTGACCATATGCGCGACTGGGCACTTGGTACAAACGGCAAATGGGTAACTATGGGTATTCCATCTGATGGTTCTTATGGTATTCCAGAAGGCGTTATGTTCGGTTTCCCTGTAACAACTGAGAATGGTGAATACAAAATCGTTCAAGGTTTAGAAATTGATGAATTCAGCCGCGAACGTATTAACTTTACGTTAAATGAGCTTGAAGAAGAACGTGCAGCGATTGCTGACATGTTGAAATAATTTATCTTTTTGATAAGTTAAAAAAAGCACTCTTTTTAGGGTGCTTTTTTATATTCAATCATTTGACCTGAAACACAAAAAGCAACAAGAAGATATAGACACTATCATGCAAGTAAAAACGTTTTATTGTTAGATTAGTTAATAGATGATTTAAAAGAAGTTATAGGAGAATAACAATGTTTGAACAGCAACCTACTTTAGAGCTTTTATTTGATCAGCTGGGTTTAGATTCAGATGAGGCCAGTATCGAAAACTTTATCAAAACACACCAATTGCCAGCCGAACAGAAATTACATGAAGCCTCTTTTTGGTCAAAAGGCCAAAGTGATTTCTTAAAGAGTCATTGGGAAAAAGATGATGAGTGGATTGTAGTTATTGATGAGCTTAATGAACAACTACATGAAGACAGTGTGAAAAAATAAGCACATAAAAAAGGCCTGTTTTACACTCAATGTATAAAACAGGCCTAATTACATTAAGTATTTAATGTGTCTTTATTTTTAATTGATCTTTATACCATGGCTCATGACGTATAAGGTCAAATGCAGGTTGACCATGAAGCAATTCAAGATCACATGCACTCGTTGATAAATATTTAGTTAACCAATGTCGTGTTAATGCTGACTCTTGTCGAGCAGCTGACGCATAAGCCAAGAAGAAATATATATCTGCATGTTCATAGTGGGCTAATGGCTTCAAAATTTGTTGAGTAATTAGAGCAAAACGTTTTTCTTTATTTAATTCAAAATAAAGCATATACGCCTTAGCTAAATGTAAAGATAAATTAAGGTATAAGCTCAATGGCATTTCTTCATATTCCATACGAGCTTGTTCAAGCAAAACAATCGCTTCTTGTAAAAAATGAAGTTGTTCTGAACGAACATGACTTAATATTACAAGTTGCAAGCGTAAATCGGCACGCTCCAAAGCAAGTTCAGGCGTATTTTCAGTCAAATAAAGTTGATCTGTTTCACCAATTCTGTTCACAATCGTTTTACTTTCAATAGACATACGCCGTAGTCCTTCTTGTTCAATAGCATTTATATCGGGTTTATTTACTAAATTTAAAGAGTAGCCTTTACACCCAAATTGAATTTCCGCTACGAAGCCAAGCTGTGATGGAGAGCCTTTGTTGTTCAGAGGGTAATACTTCATGCAATAAATTACTTTGAAATATCACAAGTCGATTGGGTTTCGGGGTAACGATATGCCATTTCTCATTTTTATCTTGCAGTCGTAATTGACCGCCCCAATTTTCTTGCCATTCTGGATGTAAATAATAAACGGTTGAGATAATACGATCATTTTTTTGTTGAGGATTGTCTCGGTGTAAAGCATAAAACTCACCCAAGTTATAATGGGCAAAATGAGCTTCGACCTCTTTGATTCCTAAATAAAATGCTTGATTTAGATTTTGTGAAAAAGAAGTTAAGGTTTTAATATGCTGTTGAGCAATGGGAAGTTGCTCATTAATCCAGAGAATATGATCGCTACGAATATTGCTCACCACGCCGTTTTGAATACCAGCTTCTCTAAATTCATCAAGATGATGGCTGCACTCTTTGGCAACTTGAGCGCGATATTGATCCGAATAAGCTTGATTAACAATAGCAAAACCATGCGTATTTAAATCATCTAGAATTTGATCCAGATCCCATGAGTCCGGAAGCAGGTGAGAGAACATATAACCTCGAGTAGATCGTAAAAATATCAAGCAGCCTTATTTTAGATGATCACAACCTTACGAAAGAATATTTTTTTCATGTTAAACTATTTGTTGAATTGAGGAATTAAAGTCAACATGAATTACCGTCACCATTTCCATGCGGGCAACTTTGCAGATGTTATGAAGCATGTGCTTTTGCTACAGCTTCTCAACCGCTTAAATGCTAAAGATAAACCTTATCGTTATATCGATACGCATGGAGGTGCAGGAAAATATAATTTATCTCTGGCACCTTCACAAAAGTCTGGAGAGTTTCTTACAGGCATTCATCGATTAGTTCAGATATCTGACATGGAAAAGCGTCAGGCACCTGAAGCAATCCAGCAATATTTGAAGTTAGTAGAAGAACTACGCTCTCAAGAAGGTAAAGGAAGTTATCCAGGATCACCATGGTTTGCTTTGCAAGGTATGCGTGAGATTGATAAAGCAACCGTTTTTGAAATGCAGCGCGATGTTTTTGAGCAATTGCGACATAACATTTATGATAAACGTGCAGGTTTACATGAGCGTGATGCATACGAAGGCTTGCTCGGCGTTATTCCACCGAAAGAAAAACGTGGTTTGGTCATGATTGACCCGCCTTACGAATTAGAGCGTAAAGACTTTCCGCAATTAGTTGAACTTTTACAACAAGCTTATAAAAAATGGCCAACAGGTGTTTTTGCAGTTTGGTATCCGATTAAAGACCGACCGATGATTGAGCGTTTTGAAAAGAAAATGTTTAAAACGGGGATTCGTCGTCAATTAATCTGTGAAATTTGTGTATGGCCAGACGATACACCTGTAGGTTTAAATGGTTGTGGTCTATTGGTTATTAACCCACCTTGGCAGTTCTCTGAACAAGCTGACCAAGCTTTACAATGGCTATTCCCGCATTTACGCATGCAAGACATTGGTGGTCATGCGGCAGTACGCTGGTTAGTGGGTGAGTAACAATTAACTTAAATCAATGCACATGTTTGGAATAGAAAATAATGACAAATGCGCCTAAACCAGAGCAAGATTTAACTCATAATGAACATTCATTTGATGGGATTACGTTCGAAGTGGTTGAAGAAGAAGATAATCCGGAAGGACAAAAAGTGAAGCGCCGAGGAATTTATCTTTGGCCTAACTTAATTACGACGGCCGCTTTGTTGTCTGGTTTCTATTCCATCATTGCAAGTATGAATGGTGAGTTTACCCAAGCGATTTATGCCATTTTTATTGCAGCATTACTCGATGGCTTAGATGGCCGAGTTGCTCGAGCTATTGGTGCACAAAGTGCTTTTGGTGAACAATATGACTCTCTTTCCGACTTGTTAGCTTTTGGTGTAGCTCCTGCAATGCTGATGTATAGCTGGAGTTTGCATGATTTAGGACGTATTGGACTCGCATGTTGTTTTGTTTATACAGCTTGCGCAGCTTTCCGTTTAGCGCGCTTCAATGTCCAAATTGGTGTAGTTGATAAGCGTTATTTTATTGGCATAGCAAGTCCACTTGCTGCCATTATCATTATTTCACTTGTATGGGTCGCTCGCGATTACCCTTTCATTTTTGATTTACGTGATATTGCGATTAAAACCATTAATGCTGTTCTTATGGTTGTTGTGGGATTACTCATGATCTCCAATATCAAATATTACTCTTTCAAACAAATGGACCGTAAAAGAGTTCCTTTTGTAGTTATGTTGCCAGTAGTACTGATTTTTGCAGCAATCACTTATAATATTCCAATGGGCATTTTGACTGTTTCAATTATCTATGCCCTCTCTGGTTTTGTTACGACATTATTTGCACGCAAGAGTAACGGAACAATAAAAACATAAAATAGAAGAGGTTCGGTATGCCTATGTTGATGAATCAAATTAATCAATTACAGCAGCTGGGCCTTAATGCCAAAGAGGGGGTTGTCTATCAACCTTCTCGCGGCTTCTTTAAAATTGTTTATCAAGGTTTAATCCTTCCAAATCTACCGGCTCCACTGCGCTATTTTAATTACATTAGTCTGGTTGGACAGCCGCGCATTCCTCTTTGCTATAACACTCACTCAATTACGACTTCGGCAATCGATACTGCAACTGTACTTGTAAGTAATAGCCAACATAGTGTGGGACATTTAAAAACTTATTCTATTCGGCGGCAATGCCAGTTTGACTCAAAACAATATCAGTTTGATAAAACAGATTTGATTGAGTGGAAAATCCCAAAGATCCATCTTCAGCGATTAGACCTAGAAATGGGCTGTAATCTTACTATTCAGATTTCAGAAAATATCTCTAATACTTCTGCATTGCAGTGGGGAATTTCTGACTATTGGTCAACACTATGTTTATGTGAAGGGGAAGTTTTTTATAAAGGACAAAAGTATCAAGTTGAAGGATTAGGAAGGTTTAAACACGCAAGAGCTCTACATTTACCGTTTTTGTCTTTATGTTTTTATACATGCCAAATTATTAATTTAAATGAAACGACTCAGCTTACATTTTCACAAATAAGAAATCAGTGGAATATCATTTTATGTTCAAGATTAGATATTCAAGAATTTGGTAAGCCTGTTGAAAGCTTTACTGAAGATGTAAATTTACATATCCATCGCGTTTATCCAAAAGTTAAAACACCGAATGGTAAAGAGATGTATTTGCCCAGAGAATTTTCTTGGCAATGTAAGAAAAATGGAAAAATTATTTTTGAACTTTATGCACAAAGCCGTGGCGACTACAAGTTTGGATTAGCTGCTGGATATGTTGGAAGCTTCCAATATCAATTAAGTTGGAATGAACAATGTCTACAAGGTGAAGGTGGATATTGTGAATATATTGATTGTCGTCCACTTAGATGGCAGGAAAAGAATCAAGACGAGAAAATTTTAGATAAATTGATGCTTTTACAGCCATGTTTATATAAAAAATGACTATTTTTATCATTTTTGGTTAAAAAGCGAGCTGTTGTTGCAGTAATATTAAAAAAGGGGTTGCCAACGT